>JAJDZJ010000188.1 GCA_022824685.1 Caldilineaceae bacterium | reverse complement strand
CTCGCCGACTGAGGGCCTGATCCGCGGCGTCTTCCCGTCGATATTCAGTAAGCGCAGGGTGATTTCCACTTATTCTCGCTTTCTTCTGGCCACAATTTCAACTGAATCGGCCTACAGATTTAGATGCGATTGCCCTGCCCCACCCGTGCGTCCCTTCATCCGTCTCGACCTTGACAAACAACCAGTGCTTCGCCGCTCCGGAGTCAACGAGGAAGGTCTCAACTGAGTCGATTCTCATCACTTCACCCTTTGTCCTGAGTATTTGCAAATGGGAGTACCATCCAGACCCAACCTGCTCCGCAAGCACGCCCGGTTTCGTAGCGTTCGAGCCCTCACAACTCTCCCAATATTGTTGTACGCAAGACTCTCGGCCCGAAAGTCCCTCTGGTATTCTGCCTCGCAGAGTTCAACCTACAGCCGAGTCAACATTTCGCCTTCGAAGAGGCCGCTGACCTGCTGGCACTGTAAGAGCGGTAGCGGCCTTGACAGTATCGGGCGCGGCAACAGGACCGTTTACTCAGCACTTAAGTTCGCTTGCAATGGCGTCCGGATGGCCGCATCGCAACAACAATTGAGAACGCGAAAGCCTAAAGGCTGCGATTCTCCTGCGAATACGCGTGATTCTCTCCACCGATCTGCCAAACGCCTCGAAAGAGTGACCTGCGTTTTGGGGGCATAGCCTGAATTAAGTCGTGATCCAGATTCAACCGGTGCCACTGGGCCCACAGCGAATTGTAGCAATTGAAAATGGCGCATCGAGGATTGTCAGGATTGGTCCAGTCGTTGGCGGCGTGCAACAGACTCTCGGTGAAGATGACGGCTGACCCGGCCGGGCAACTGTAATCTTCCATCGACTCTCGGATGCTGCCTTCCCAGGAAGAGTCGCTGACATTGGGTCGGAATCGGTCTGGGCCGCCATAGCTGAAATGAGACTTGTGCGATCCGCTGAGAAACGAAGTGCCCCCCTGCCCGGACTTGACCTCCTCCAGCTCCCACACCACACGCGTCAGGCCGGCAAAGATCTTCCCGCCGGCCGCCTGATAGCGCATCGCGTTTGCCTGTTGGGGCGGACGCACGACATGGGGCATCCCTCCGTCTCTACGCTCACTCTTGCTCCACCCCGGCGGTCGCACTGCGATGAACGAATTCTCGCAGCGAAAAGCGTAATAGTCGTCCGACAGAAATGGCTCCTCAGACAGGATCTCTGACAGGATTCCAACAATTGCTGGATGGTCCAGCAGTGTCTGAAGAGTCCCCTGAAAGGACCGCTTAGGGTTTATCTCCCGATGCTGCGTAACTGCGCCGGAACTGTACGCTTCGGCCTTCATTGTCCTGATCTCATCCTGCGTCAAAACACCCGGCAGCAGAATCCAGCCGCGCAGGTCAAAAAAGAACCTCTGCTCATCTGTCATCGGGACGATCTCACGATTCATGATGTTCATCGTTCTGCTCCACGATCTCCTAGTCTGCTGACAAAAGGCAACATGGCTTCGACCGCAGAACTGGGGACGCGCTCTATTGGAGCGCGGAAGTTGCCAGACTGGGCCATTGGACTGTACAGAGCAATGTCCGCCTGATCATAGGTGGGAGTCGCCTCTCTGTCAAACGAAAAGGCCAGGCCCCCTCGTGTGAGAAAAAGGGCCCTTCCAGCGACGACCTGACGACCAACCGTGGCTTCCAAGAATGGCTCATGGAGGGCTGAAAACAGCCTGTATCATGACGATTGGAAGACAAGTTCAGCCACTTCTGGCCGCGAAAACCCATTTGCCAGTTTCAGGCCAATAGGTTAAATTCACACTGTTACAACTCTTAATGCCAGTGAGTCTGCGTTCCCAGGTAACCGCTCTCCCTCCGGAAACAGTTTTCCCCTCGAAAGTCTGGCGTTACACGGGCAAGGCAAAGGAAATAAAGAGTACGTTCGGCCCCTTCCCTCCCCGATGGAACTCTTTGCAGGAAGGGAAGATCCATACCTGCCTGACCATGCGATTTCGCTGACCAGTATCATATCAAATCCTCAGTCTCGATATTAACCTTTCGTACCGGTGTAATGACTGCACTCTCCGTTCAACGATGAAAGAATTCAGAAAGGAATGTCGGATGAAAAGGTTGCTCCTCTATCTCCTGCTGTTTGCGCTCCTCCTCATTGTCCCTTCGACCACTCTGGGCGCTTCGACTGGCCAAGGCGATTCGTCCGACCCTCCTATGAGTATCACCGTATTGGGCTATGGCACAGCGTCGGCCGCTCCTGACAGTGTTCGCGTGAATCTGTATATTGGCGATCAACCCACCTATGGACCCGGAGGACCGGAGCTGTCTTTTGTCGAGCCGGCCGACCTTGACGAGGTGGGTGACTTTTTGGCTGAACAAGGCATTGATGTAGATACCATCGAAATAAACTATTTGAGTCGAAACTATTCCTACGGCCCTTCAAGTTTCGCGGGTGAAGTCGCTTTTTCCTTCGACGAATTGGACCGGCTGCTCTCGCTGATGCAGGACCTCGTGGACGAGATGGAGGGGAGACGCGGCCCAACAATACAAGGCGCGAACATGGTCTTCCGCGTCGAAGACTGCGCTGCCCTTGAACTGGATGCAATGCGCGTCGCCCTCGACGACGCGCGTCAGCGTGCGTCGAGGATGGCTAGTCTCCTGGATATGTCGTTGGGACGCGTTATCTCGGTGTCAGAAGACGTCTCGCCTGTCGGCGCGATCCGGCCGGCGGGCGGCTGCATCGCCCATGCAGGGCAGACAGCGACAGGCGGCTACTACCTGATGGGGAGCGCCAGTTCACTGGAGAATTCACCTTCAGAAGTGGAAGTCGCGATCATGCTGAAGGCGACCTTTACGCTAACCAAATCACAATAGTCAGGATACTTTCGGCGTCATTGCTAGAAGGGCCATGTTGCTCTTCACAGCTGTATGCGCTAGCAATTGAAACCAACGCGGATCAGTTAGGGCGGACCCAACGCCAGCCAGTTTTCAACGGGTTTCTCGATTTTCCTGAGTCGTCAGAGAGTCAGAAATGAACGAACGCGAGAAGTTTCTATACGATCTTCAGGGCTTCCTCAAAGTGGAAAACTTCCTGTCCCCCGAAGAGGTACAGTCACTCAACGACGCCTTCGAAGCCAACTGGGACAAGGCGATTCCCGATCCCAATTCGGCCCCCGACGGGGACATGGCAGGAGATCTTCCGCGTGATTTCTTCAGCGGAATGCTGACCTGGGAGCAGCCCTGGTGTCAGCCTTTCCGCGACCTGCTGGCACACCCCAAACTGCTCCCCTATCTGAACACAATGTTTGGCCGCGGCTGGAAGATGGACCACGCGCCATTCATGCTGGCCGCGAGAGCCGGAACGGAGGGGCTGCGCCTTCATGGGTCGACAAGCAAAGTGTTCGACGGCACACAACATTACAGCTATGCCAACGGCCAGATGCGTTGCGGCATGATCGTCTGTCAGTTCCAGCTCGCCGACGTGAACGAAGGCGATGGCGGGCTGTGCGTAATTCCTGGAAGCCACAAGGCGAACTTCCCCATGCCCGAGGACATTGCCAGGTACGAAAAGAACCGCGAACTGGTCTACAATGTGCCCTGCAAGGCGGGCGACATGGTGATCTTCAACGAAGCCACGATCCACGGAACCCTGCCCTGGCGCGCAAAGCAGCAGCGCCGCTCCCTCCTGTACCGATTCTCTCCCAACTATCTGCACTTTGCCGGCGGCGTCTATGAGACTTCCATGCCGGACTGGGTTGCCGAGTTGACTCCGGCCCAACAGGCAGTTTTGGAGCCCCCCTACATCTACGACCGTCCGATCATTGAAGACGATAGTGTAACGATCATTCGTCCCAAGCGTGTGCGCCCGGACGGAACGCTCCGGGAGGAGTAGCAGGTTTCTTCAGTCCCAGCTACTATTCGTGCCATGACATGCCTTCGCCGCGCACAAGCGTTGCGCGGCGTTCGTATTTTCCAGGCCACTCCACTGGCAGTTCGCCCTTCTCAACCATCAATTTGAGTGGATTGACGCGCGTCTTCAATGGGAGGTAGATCCGCTGCCTTCTGCGAGCCGACTCATACAATGCCATCATCACCTCCTGGACCGCCCTCCCTCGCTCCCCGCCGCTGATGGGGTTCTCTACCCGCCCTTCAACCCAGCTAATCGCCTCCTCGCACTGTCGCGACCAACAGTCGTGCCATGGCGCCGACAAAGCCTCCCATCCCCCGGTCTTGCCGCTGAAATAGCGAACTGTGCCGATTTCGTAATTGTAGCGCGCGGACAGACCCTCCGGCATGTGCATCGGCGCATCGGATGGAATCTCGCTATCAGGATGATAGGAGGTGCTGAGTTCCATGATTCCGTCAGTGCCTATGACACGGCATCCCTGGCCCAGCCCGTGAATCAAGTTCCCCATGATCAGGATGGTGGTGCCGTTGTCGCACGCGGCAAGTCCAAGGCAGGCATCCTCCGCGGGCAGACCGCGCTCCAACTGCTCCGTGGTCCGCTCCACAGCGCCCATCACCCACTCTACTTGCGGCTCGTCCATCAGAAATAGCGCCAGGCGAATATTGTGCGAATTGGTGTTGAGCAGATTGCCCCCTGAATCCAGCTGTATCTGCAAGACGCGCCCGATCGCTCCCTCTCGCACCAACTCACGAGCCTGAAGCCAGGTGGCGTGGTGGGGCCGTTGGTATGCAATCATCAGCTTGACGCCGTTCCGCCGGCAGGCGGTCAACATTGCGTCGGCCTCCCCCAGGTCTACCGCCATCGGCTTCTGACAGATGATTGCTTTGGGCTGGCGTGCGGCGGCCGCGATCACCATCTCTGCATGCAGCTGGTGCCAGGAGCACACATCAACAAAATCCAGCTCTTCACGGTCCAGCATCTGCCTGTAGTCCGCATAGCGATGCTCCTCCGGCACGCCAAAGAAGTCGCCAAACTCCCTCAGCGCGTCCTCGTTTGAGTCCGCAATCGCGCCGATCGTTGTTGGCGTGCCTTCCACGCCTTGCCAGGCCCGAGCATGCACACGCGCGATGATGCCGCACGCGATGATTCCTGTACGATAGGTTGTCATAGTGTTCTCCTGCAATGAACGATGTAGGGGGCGAGGTCAGATGAGACTCGATGAAACGCTATATTATCCGGTTCGCACTTCGCGCGAAGTGGTTGGAACCCACTTGGTCGGCCAGGCCGTTCTCAGTGGGCGCCCAACGCGCTTTCAAGGTCTGCGAGACTGCTAAACCAGCGCGCCTGCTGCAGGAAGTGGGCCAGGTCACTGCTTTCTGCGCGCAACTGCTGAAGCTGAGGTCCGATCGAGCTGGAGGAAGCCGCGCCCGTCGCGTAGCTGCCATGGAAGGCAAAATAGGCCTGATTCAGAACGCGCAGCGGGTAACCCTTCTCGACAAAGTAGCGCCGCCTCGCCTCCATGTAGGCCTCGGCAGTCTCTACGAGCCCGTCTTCCAGCAGTGCATCCACATGCAATCGGGTTTCGCGCATGGCCTGGCGGAAGTTAAATGGGAGTGGGCGGCCGTATCGCTCCCAACGCTGCTGTTCCATTTCCCTTTCCTGCGCTGCGAGCTCCTCGACGTTACACGCGCAAGTGTCGGCAAGCGTCTCTTCAGCCGGTTTTGCAGGGCCGGTCGCCTCCTCAGAATAGTAACGCCGCGCCACCATTTCGCCGATCTCATTGCCAACGATATCCGACACTGTTTCGTTGAGTGTCGTTGCCTCATCGTTTCTGGCATAGCGCAGACCCAACGGGAAGTGGAAGAGATAGTGATGCACCCACTCATGTGCGATTGTATTCAGCGCCCACTCGAGAGAGCTGCTATCGACAACCATCGCCGGATAGACTGCCATGCCCCCAATCTGAGTGATGTGGGCGCGCAAATCTGTGCGCGCCTCAATCGCGCTTTCGCTTTCTCCAAGGGTAACCGGATCATATTCGGCCTGCAGCACGCGAGAGTGTATCGTAGAGATCTGATCCCGAGGGCTGACCGTTAACTTGAGAGGGGGTTCAACAAATACGAAGTGAACCGGGGGCCATACGATCCCACGAATACCCAGCCCGGCATCGTGCAACGCCTCTTGAACCTGGCGCCGCAGCACAGCCTCGACCAAGGGCCGCTCGGCCGTCTGCTGCCGGCGCAAGGCCGCCAGCTCAAGGCGGGCCTCCTCAATCGCAGATCGGAGTCCATCGCTCGTGCCTGAGCCATGAGATTCACTTGACCCGCTGGAACCAGGCTCAATGGCTTCAGCCAAGGCGATTGAACGGAGCTCTTCATCGGACGCCGGCAGGCTCTTGGCGACCAGTCGACTGAGCTCCTCCTCCAACGAGCGAATTCGCCCATTCCGGTCCAGGTATGCGCGTACAAGTTTCGATTCTTCTTCTGAATTTAACTGGTCCAGCCCAATAGGCCGTCCAGGAATAACCAGTTGGCGAACTGCTTCCAGTTCCCACCCGACGAAGTTGAAGTCGGGCAGGGCCACAGCCGCCTTGATAACATGGTCGCGTGTGGGAAGAGACAGCGAGGAGCCGCCGCCGTAAAGTTGCGCGGCCAGCAGCGCGATGAGAGCCATCAAAAGCGTTCGCCGCTGTCTGGCCACTCTGTTGAAGGCGTTGCCAATTGGTCGAGGCAGAATGTTCACGGCAACTATATTAGTTCACTAAGGGGCCGTGCGTAAAGGGATCGAAATTTGATTCGACCCGTTCCCCGCTGGTGAGTTACAAATGGCCGGGGTTCAGCGCCTATTCCGACCTGGCCAATCCGGCCTGCCCCAGCACAGTTCTGGACAGCTGTCGAAGTTCGGGTTGACCGGCCGCGAGCAGGACACCAAAATAGACCGCGATCCCGCCGCCTCCGCCGACCATGAGAAAAGCAAGGTCTTTGCCAAGCGAGTTCGGTCCACCTGGCTCGAAAAGCGACTGCAGCCACAGAATCGCAAGTCCCATCGAGGAAGCCGCAACCAATATCATGGTAACGGTCTGGGCAGTCGTCCCGAACGCCCAACGCTGCGTACCCTTTGATGTCCCGGAGGCACGCGCCGGTCGCCTCGCGCGATTCCCGCGCCCAACCTTCCAATGCAAGAGCAACAACATTGAGACTGCATGAGCAGCCTGTTTTGCCGTATCTGCCCAGACAAGGCCAAGAAATCCCAGCCCCTCTATCAGCGCCAGCGCCGCCGCACCGTACACAACAACGCTAAACAACCCCACCGCCGCTGGCAGCAAGGTGTTATTGCGTGCGTAGAATGCATAAATCAGGGGAAAGTCAATCGCGGCGAACAACGCGCCGACAAGATACACTTCCAGCGCCACTACGACCATCGCGCTGTCCTCAACCGTGAACTGACCCCGTTCGAACAGCAGCCGGACTGTCGGTTCCGCAAGCAACCCTAATCCAAGGAGAAGGGGCGCGATCAGAACAAGCACCATGCGCATACCTCGCGCCAGAGTCGCTCGGTAGGCGTCTTCGTCGCCCGCGGCAAACTGCTGGCTCAGCCTGGGCAGCGCGGCCAGCGAAATGGCCACACTGATCATCCCCAACGGCAGCTGCTGCAATGTAGTAGCCTTGCTCATCCACGCGATGCTCTGTACGCCGGTCCCGCTGGCGAGCCGCCGGTCCAGCCCAACTTGAAACTGCGCCACAATCAGCCCAGCCGCAATCGGAAGATAGAGCTTAACGATGCGGGCCAGGGCGGGATGACTCCACTGGAGTCTGAACGACAGCCCTGCGCGATGAACGTCCCAAGCCATCAGCCCGAACTGTGCCAGGCTTCCAGCCAGCACGCCGATGGCCAGGCTGGCGATGCCGATGCGGCCGGCCAGCAGCGGGGCGGACGCAACGATTCCCAGGTTGTATACCGCGGAGGCCAGTGCCGGCAGCGTGAAGCGTTGGAGCGCGAAGAGGACCGCAGTCAACACACCCGCCATCGACACGAACCAAACGACCGGCGCCATCAGGCGCAGCAGCCTTGCTGTCAATGGCAACAATGCCGGATCAAAGTCATCAAAGCCACCCGCCAGCAAGCTGGCAACCTGGGGGGCAAAGACTGCCATCAGCAGTGCCAACGCCGCGAGTGTAACGACAGAGAGGCTGAGCAGCGCGCCGACCAGCCGCACCAGTTCTGGATTCGGTCCAAACTGCGTGTAGCTGGCATGTGATTCGCCCGTCGTCTCCGCGTCTGAATGGTTCCGCTCGAGCCGCGCATAGTCGCTGAGGACCGGCACCAGGGCAGCGCTCAACATGCCGCCAATCAGGAAATCGTACAGCATTTTTGGCGCGGTGCTGGCCACCGTGAAGGCGCTCACCGCCCCGGTCGCGCCGAAATAGCCGGCAATCACCATCTCCCGAGCGAGACCGAGCGCCCTGCTGGCAACTGCGCCGATCGAAAGCAGTGAAGCGCTGCGGGCCAATGTTTCGGTTGGTTGATGTTGACTTGTCAAACGAGGAGAAGGCGGCACTAAGGTTCCGTTCTTTCGCTGCTCATGATGCCTCCGCGAAAAACTAAAACGGTCGAAGCGCCGCCTCTATTTTGTAGGAGTCCTGGCCGCCATGAGCCCCGACTTTAGTCGGCTGCCACCAGGTCGGCAGACTCTCTTGGTACGCCGGGCGTAGGCCAGGCCCGCGGATCTACGGCCAGATCAGGCAGCCCCTCTGCTTCCAAAGAGGCCAGAAACTTCTCCGCCTGCATGGCTGCCGCGCAGCCTTGCCCCACGCTCGTCGCGACCTGTTTGAAGATCTTGTCCGCGATTTCACCCGCCGCAAACACGCCGGGAATATTGGTCCGCGTCATCGGGTCGGCAATCAGGTGCCCGTCCTCATCCATGTCCAGCTTCCCATGATAAAGGTCGTTGTTGGGAATATGGCCGATATAGACGAAAACGCCGTCAGTTTCCAATTCCCCCTCTTCACCGTTCAGGGTATCGCGAGTTTTAACGCCGGACACAACGCCGTTCTCGTTACCTTTGATCGAAGTCACCACTGTATTCCAGACGAACTCAATCTTGTCGTGAGCAAACGCCCGACCCTGCAAAATCTTGCTGGCGCGTAACTCGTCTCTCCGGTGGATGATCTTTACGTTGGTGGCAAATTTGGTCAGGAACAACCCTTCCTCCAGCGCGCTGTCCCCCCCTCCGACTACGACCAACTCCTTGCCCCGGAAAAAGAAACCGTCACAAGTGGCGCAGTAACTCACGCCTTTGCCGGTATACTCCTGTTCTCCAGGCACTTCAAGGAACCGGGGCCTCGCCCCTGTGCAGAGAATGATCGACTTGGTCTTGTATTCATGGCTCTGGGCGGTGCGCACCTTAAAGGGATGCTCGTCTACCACGATCTCTGTGACGTGATCGTAGGAGACTGTACAGCCAAAACGCTCGGCTTGAGACTTGAACTTATCTACCAGGTCGGGCCCGCTTAAGCCCTCGGGAAATCCCGGGTAGTTTTCGACTTCGTAGGTAATACTGACCTGGCCGCCAAAGTCGTCCCCTGTGATCAACAGCGGCTCAAGGTTTGCCCGCGCTGCGTACAGGCCCGCGGTCCAGCCTGCAGGCCCGCTGCCAATGACGATGACCTCGTGCAATGCAGTATCCTCTCCGGCACTGCCATCCGCATTGCCTGCGCCGTTTGGCAGCTGTGCCCCGTTCTGATTGAAATCGCTCATTCTCAGACTCCCGAATATCTGTTGTTTGCCAGACACGGAACCGCCTCGTGTCAAACGCAATTCGCTTGGTGAAACCAGGTTCCCTTGCCTTGTTCCAGGGATCCGCCCAGGTTTTCCAATATGGCAAGCGGTAGTCCCCGGCGACCCTTCTTCAAACAGTATCGCCTCTTGCGCCCTTCATTTCTGGGTGCTCGCACCCATTCCAATCCACTTCGCAAGCGACACTGACTCAATGACTCTGGATCTGAATCAGGTTTCCGCACGTATCGTCAAAGGAAGCTATTGCGTAGGCGCCATAGTCGGTCGGTTCCACTTTGAACTCAACCCCCAGGTCTCTCAACCTTTCATACTCAGCCTGGATGTCATCAACAACAAACGAATTTGCGGGGATTCCCTGTTCGTATATCGCCTTCTGATACTGCGCGGCAGCAGGATTGGCATTCGGCTCTAACAGCAGTTCCGTTCCGTCCTGGTTGTCAGGCGACACAACGGTCAGCCATCTGAATTCCCCCGCGGGCACATCCACCTTTTTCACAAAGCCGAGGATGTCTGTGTAAAAGGCCAATGCCTTCTCCTGATCGTCTACAAAAACGCCTGCATACGCAATTCTCATCGGATATATCCTTCCAAATCTTAGCAAATCTTGGGATCGAGGCTAGGCCGGCAATGAAGCGGCAACGGCCTCGACGGCCAAGTCAATCTCTTCATCACTTATCGTCAGCGGCGGAAGCAGCCTGAGCACGGTCGAGCCAGCCGGAAGCGCCAGCACCTTGTGCGTCTCCATCAAAGTTTTCAGGAAGGGGACCGCTTTGGTGCGCAGATCAATGCCAATGAGTAGGCCCTTGCCGCGGATCTCACGCACGACTCTTCTCGCTCCAATCGCTGTTTCCAACCCCGCTCGCAAGCGGTCACCAGCCCGTTCCGCCTGTTCGATCAGTCCATCCTGGTACACGCTCAGCGCAGCCGCGCCCGCTGCGCAAGCCAGCGGATTCCCCCCGAAGGTGCTGCCATGCGCGCCCGAAAAAACGCTTTCCTGTATCTCGTCCGTGTAGACGACCGCGCCCATGGGGAAACCGCCGCCCAAGCCTTTTGCCAGGGCAATAATGTCTGGCTCGAGATCGAAATGCTGGAAGCCAAACCAGCGGCCCGTGCGGCCGAAGCCGGTCTGAACCTCGTCAATGACCAGCTTAGCGCCGCGCTCCCGGCAGATCTGCTGGACAGCTTCCAAGAAATCCCCCTCGCCCACATGAACACCGCCCTCTGCCTGGATTACCTCCAGCACGACTGCGGCGGTCCCATCGCCAACGGCCTTGTCAAGCAGATCGATCCTGTTGAAGGGGACGTGGCTCACATCCGGCAGCAACGGCTCAAATTTGCGGCGGTATCTCGGATTCCAGGTTAGAGACAGCGCTCCAACGGTTCGGCCGTGGAAGCTGTTCCGAAATGCCACAATGCCCGTTCGCCCTGTTGCCAGCCGCGCAAACTTGATAGCGCCGTCGATTGCTTCCGCGCCGCTATTGCCAAGAAAAGCTCGCGTCAGGTGAAGGGGCGTTGCCGTAATCAGTTTGTTAAGAAAATCTGCACGCGTGTCGTTGTGAAAAAAGTTGGGGCATGCATGCATCAGGGCAGCCTGCTCCTGGATCGCCGCAGTCAGGACGGGATGGTTGTACCCGAGCATGGCCACGCCCTGTGAGGACGTTAGATCGAGATAACGTTGTCCTTCGCTATCAATCATCCAGCAGCCTTCGCCGGCAACCATGACCGTTTCCCCGCGACGGGGCACAACGCCTGACTCGTAAGACTGCGTATTGCGTACAGCCGACTTCGCGTCAATTGAACTTTTTACAGTATCCATCTGGTACCCGCACATCTCCCGTACTTGTGCTCTTGAAGGCCAACGCGTCGTCCCAAGGCATCAAGTCACTTCTATCAGTCCTTTACGCACCTGACGGAATCGCGTCGCCACCTCTATTGCTCTAGCAGTCAGACATTCCAATCTTTCAAGTGAGAGCCGCTCAAGAAATCGCTCACGAAATCAAAGTGCCATGCCCCTCTAACGCCCGCTCTATCGGATTTTCAGTGCGGCCGTCGGCAAAGATGACCTTCTGCACGCCGGCTGCGACCGCTTCCGTGGCGCCCATCACCTTCTTCTTCATGCGGCCTTCCGCGAACTGCATGAAACTGTCGGCCTGCGCACGCGGAATCTCGCGAATCAGGCTGGACTCATCCGGAAACGCCCGCAGCAAACCGGGCACGTCGGAGAGGATTACGAGCGCCTCGGCGCCAAACGCGGCGGCAACCATCGCCGCGGCCCGGTCACCGTCCACGTTTATCGCTTCGCCACGGTCCGACGCCCCCGGAGGCGTGAGGACCGGCAGATAACCCGCGCCCAACAGTAGGCGCAGTAGATTCACATTTACGGTCTCGACAGTGCCTGTCCAGTCATCTCGCAGCACCAGGCGGCGTCCGTTGACGCGCACGCGCAGCCTGTCTTTGCGTTTGCCTTCAAATATCCGTCCGTCCAGTCCGCTCAACCCGACCGCATCCACGCCAGCCCGCTGCAGCTTTTCCACCCACATCTTGTTGAGCTGGCCGCAGTAGACCATCTCGAAGATCTCCAGGGTGCGTCTGTCGGTGCGTCTGCTCTCGAAGCCGCTCTCACTTGTAACGAACTGAGGAGGATGACCCAAGGCTTCGGCCACGTCGTTGGTCGTCTCCGCTCCGCCGTGAACCAGGATCAACTCCTGTCCGGCGTCCCGAAGCGCAACGACGTCACCAACCACCGCGTCGATATTCAGTTCCTTGCCTCCACCGACCTTGATTACCAGCATTCAGGGCATCCCAATGTGTTTTCTGTCATTGTCCGCAAAGACGCCTTCAGGAATATCCGCGACTCACGAATCCTGGACTATTCTCGCGATCTTCTCCTCTACCGGTCCAACTTCGTTGGCGTCAAGTGTCCCTAAAGTGTAGTCGCACCGCCAGACGCCGCCGCCCTCCAGCTCCCTGACATTTCCTTTGGCCATTTCGGCGGCTCTTCCCTCCGGTTCGGCCGTAGACGGTAGCGCCAGGCCAAGTGCATCCTGGTCCGGTGTGCGGCTAATCCAACGGACTCCAATCGGCAACTGCTCCGGTCTGTGGCGAACATAGTCTGCGCGACCGTCAGGATGGACCTGCAAGGTATGGGCCCAGCCCTCAGCGTCCACCTCGTAGTCGATACTGAAGACCAGCTCCGGGTCGAACGAGAGGTTCGGGTCCAAAACATGATGTTCCTCTGGACTATCGCCCAGACGGTTCAGAAAGTCCAGATATTCAGGACCAGGTTTGACATGACTAGGTATGCTGCGCCGGACTCGGACCGTCTGCGGCGAAACCTTGGCGCTGTACACGATGCGGCCGCCATCCACGGGCCGGTAATTGGCATGGGCAAGGTACATATATTCCATTGCCGTATTTTTGCAGTTGCGGCAACAGAGAGACACCTGCGCTTCCTTTGCGCCGGCATAGAGCTTCACCATTGGCGTCGCAGTGTAGTTATGTGTAAATGCGACTGTGTGCCGGTACTGCCCTCCCAAGCCAATAAAGCGGCCGCCCTCGTCTTCGCCCGACACAAGCCATGCCTTTTGGAATGTCGCGTTTGGCAACTCCCCGTGCAGAGGATGGTCATCCTCCTCCGTTGGAACGCCCATTGCGGTGAACCCGCAGTGCAGGAGAAATCCGCCGTACGTCTGCAGATAGTCGTCTGTTGACCGCGGCTGGTCGAACATCGATTTCATCGTCACGTCTCTGCCGTCGAAAGTGGCAGACCATATCTGCTGGCCCTGAAACGGCAACATGACAAGCTCGCTCACAGCGTTCTCAAGCTGGACCGCCGCGACACCGCTATCATAGGCAAATAACGCTGCCTTCAGCTCGCCGCACTCGAGGAAGGACCGCTTCCTCTCCGAAAAGAAGCCTGGATAAAGCGCGACTCTGGTTGAATCCAGATTACTGTCAGACATCACTGCGTTCTTCCTTCAATTCAAGGATAGTTTCAACCCGTGCCTCCAATATGCAATTGTGGCGAATGGTATCATGAGATGCCCCGTTTGAAAAGGTTAAGACCACACGGCTATGCTATAATGCGGTCATGAAGGCCTGCCGGCTTGACGGGCAATTGTGCCATGCCCGGCCACGGAATGGGGGAAGGAAGATGCGAGTAATCGCCCCGATGGCAGCGAATGCAGAGCAGGCCGTCAAGAGCGCCATACCCTACTCGGTCTAGGGCTACTGTTGTCACTTGGACAGATAGATGACTCTTCGTCGATTGGCTCGTTGTATGGTTCGCCCGTTTGCTCCCATGCCTGTTCAGGCGGCCGCCCATCCCGGCGAAGACTCGCCATCTGCCGGAATCGCTGACAAAGTGGACAGAGGAGAGCCGGCGCGCTACTCGCCCTTCAGAAAAGGGGGACGCCAGTCCGAATACGTCGTGATTGGCCTGGGTCGATTCGGGACCGCGGTGGCAACCACGTTGGTTGAGCATGGCCGCACCGTACTGGCCATCGATTCGAACCACGACCGCGTGCAAGCGCTCAGCGGCGAACTTCCCCACGTTGTACAGTTGGACGCCACCAATATTGACGCATTGCGGCAGGCGGGCGTCGAGTCCTTCGACACGGGGCTAGTCTGTATCGGAACCGACTTCGAGAACAATCTACTCTCGACCGTTCTTCTACGGCAACTGGGCGTCCAGCGCGTGATCGCCAAAGCTTTGACCATCACGCAGAGAGAGATCCTGCTGAAGGTCGGAGCAGACGAGGTGATCCTGCCTGAGCATGAGGCGGGTAGACGGCTGGGACGGAAGATGGCTATCGATCACCTGATCGACTATCTGGAGGTGGGAAACGATGTTGGGATCGTCGAACTCCTCGCCCCGCCCAGCACCTGGGGACACTCACTGTCAGAGCTTAGCTTGCGGCAACGGTATGGGCTGACCGTTATCGCGGTGCACCGAGGCGATGACCTGATCGTCAGCCCCAGCGCCGGTTTCAACCTGAAGGAAGAAGACATCGTGGTCGTTCTGGGCCGCATGGAGGATGCCGAACGGCTGCGGCAGTAACGACAAACGGGCCCCGCCCAACGGATCTTCGCCTCCCGAAATCGCCCCTAAGGCGCGTATCGTTGCCATGAATGAGACCTTCCCTATCCTTGAGTCCGAGTCCGCCCGCGCTTCTATCCTGCGCCGCCAACCCTGGGACGAATTTGAACTGCCGGAAGAGATTCTGGACAGCAATGAACGCATCTTTGGATCCCGTATCGGGCCGGATGAAGCCGTTCGAAGAATCCTTGCCGACGTTCGAACCGGCGGTGACGAAGCGGTTCGAAGGTGGACGCAAAAGCTGGACGGCGTAAACCTGGATGAACTGCGCGTCGATCACCAAACTGTCCTGCGAGAGTCTGCAGACATTGCCCCTGAGGTTTACGATGCCCTTGTTCTGGCGGCTGAGAGAATCGAAAACTTCCACCGCCGTCAGCCCAATCAGAGTTGGATCCAGAACGACGACGAAGGGACCGTCGGCCAGCTTGTACGGCCCATTGAGCGCGTCGGAATCTACGTTCCCGGCGGCACCGCGCCGCTGCCCAGTACTTTGCTGATGACCGCCATACCGGCGCGTGTGGCCAACGTGGGGGAACTGGTCGTCGTTACGCCGCCCCAGCGGGACACCGGCCTCCCGGACAAGGTCACGCTGGCAGCGGCGACGGTCGCCCGTGTTGATGCCGTCTATGTTGCCGGAGGCGCACAGGCAATCGGCGCAATGGCTTTCGGCACAGAGACCATCCCTGCCGTTGACAAGATCTGTGGTCCGGGCAGCCTCTTCACTACTTTGGCGAAACGGCAGTTATTTGGCCTGGTTGGGATCGACGGCCTGCCCGGTCCTACCGAAACTGTCATCGTTGCCGATGAAACAGCGAACCCCCAGTTGGCCGCCGCCGACCTCCTGGCCCAGGCCGAGCACGACGTTCTTGCCAGCGCAGTCTTGCTGACACCCAGTCGGAAATTAGCGCACGAGGTCCAGTCCGCAGTCCACGCCCAATTGGGACATCTGGAGCGCAGTCAGATCGCGGCCGCCACCTTTGCCCGTAGCGCAGGAATCGTTGTGACCGACTCCTTGGACGAGGCATTTGCCCTCGCCAACGAGTACGCGCCGGAGCACCTATGCCTACTCGTCGAAGATCCATGGCGCTGGATCGACAAGGTGCAGAATGCCGGGGGCATCTTCCTGGGTGAACGCAGCTTCGAAGTTCTGGGTGACTATACGGCAGGACCAAGCCATGTGATGCCAACGGGAGGCACAGCCCGCTTCGCCAGCCCGATAAACGTGACCGATTTCGTCAAGCTAATAAGCCTGATTGGCCTCAACGAGAAAGCCCTAGCCGCCATCGGCCCGGCCGCCGAGACGCTGGCCCGCACTGAAGGTCTTGGCGGGCACGCCGCAGCAGTAAGCCGTAGGCTGAATTCCTGAATCCCCACAGAAAACGAGTCATTGGTATGCAAACAAGCACATTTCAGTCGCTGCTCAAACCGCACCTTGCCGGCCTGGAAGAATACACGCCGATTCAACCGTTTGAAGTCCTGAGCAAGCGGCTTGGCGTTCCCGCCGGCGAAATTATCAAGCTGGATGCAAACGAAAATCCCTACGGCCCGCACCCTGCCGTCGTCGAGGCGCTGGCAGAGTACGCCTACTACCACATCTACCCGGACCCTCAGCAGAACGAGCTCCGGCAAGCCCTGGCAATCCACCTGCGGAATGAGCAGATACAGCCCGGCGCACGCCACGCAGATGCCGGGGAGGCTCGCGCTGCCCCACCGTCAGTGCCAATTGAGCAGATCCTGCCCAGCCACGGCACCGACGAAATCCTTGACTATCTCTGCCGACTCTTTCTGGGGCCCGGCGACGCCATCATCAACACGCCACCAACCTTCGGCATGTACAGTTTCGACGCTAAATTGGTCGGCGCCGAGGTCCTGGAGGTCTGGCGGACTGACGACTACCACATTGACGTCGACGCAACCTGTAATCTGGTCACTGCCGCTGTGCAGGACGAGGAGTCGCCCCGCCCCAAGCTGCTCTTCCTCACTTCACCCAACAACCCGACCGGAAACTGGCTGCCGGACAAAGACCTGCGGCGCCTCTTGGACCTTCCTCTGATTGTGGTCCTGGACGAAGCCTACGTCGAGTTTGCCGTCGAAACCAGCCGCGCTCCGTGGGTCCTGGATCACGACAATTTAGTCATCATTCGTACGTTTTCCAAGTCCGCCGGAATCGCGGGCCTAAGGCTGGGCTACGGCATCTTTCCCGAATGGATGATGCCGGTCATCTGGAAGTTCAGGCAGCCCTACAACGTCAATGTTGCCGCCACAGTCGCAGGCCTCGCCAGCCTTCGAAACGCCGACGAGATGCTGTCAACTGTTGAAAAGATTCTCGCCGAGCGAAATCGACTCCTCCCCGCCCTTCAGGAAGTGCCTTACCTGACGCCATACCCCTCCAGCGCCAACTTCATCCTCTGCCGCGTAGACAACTTCAATGTCGAGGGAAGCGGCGACGCCGCCGCCCTGAAGCTCGCGCTCGAACAGCGGGGCATTCTTGTCCGCTACTACCAAAAGCCGGGTCTCGACAACTGCATTCGCATTTCGGTTGGCCGACCAGAGCAAACGGACCGGCTTCTCGATGAACTGCACCGGCTCGCCTGACCGGGCGGCCCCCCACTGAATCATTCTGAGGACAACCTAGTCATCCTTGGCGTCCCAGCACGGAACCGCTGTGGCTGCCTTTCTCCTCTGCGCAATCCACTCTCGACCGCTTGCTCGCCCCTGATCCGGCTCTTAACCGTTCTTTAGCCGGCTATTATCCCGCGTTTACAGGCCCTGAACGACAATTTAACGTCCCTAAGCTACATTGCAGTCAGTAGCGCTAAATGCGCAGCGGCCGCGTGTGGCAAACACTGGGCTGCTCAACCTGAAGAAGGGACGAAACGTGGTAGGAACAACAACCAGACGGGCAAATACGAGAGTATCCTCGGCAGAACGCAAAGAATGGCTGCTGTTTGCCCTGCTAGTCGGACCCAACCTCTTTCGCTTCTCAGTCTTTACCTATTGGCCTCTCCTTTACAACGGCTACCTGAGCATGGTCCGTTGGGACTTTCTGGGGCCAAAGGTCTGGGTGGGCCTCGACAACTTCACTCATCTCTTCACACAGGACGACTTTGCCTTAGTTCTCTGGAACACCTTCGTGTTTACAGTCTCCGCCGTGGGCCTAATCTGCGGACTGGGACTTGCTGTCGCGCTCCTGCTCAACAGGTCACTCCTGTGGCGCGACGGCGTGAGAGCGGTTGTCTTCAGCCCGGTCATGTTGAGCGGCGCGGCGATGGGGATCGTCTGGCTCTTCATCCTCGACCCCCGCTATGGCCTCCTCGACATTCTGCTCAACTATGTCGGCCTTGATTCGCCCAACTGGCTCCTGGATACACGTTGGGCTATGGCCGGCGTAATCGTCGTCCACGTCTGGAAGAATCTGGGCTATGCGGTCGTAATAATCCTTGCTGGTCTGCAGGCGATTCCAAGAGAACTGTATGAAGCCGCCTTGGTGGACGGCGCCGGCGCCTGGGGAAGATTTCGCGCTGTCACGCTACCGGGACTTTCCCCCATCTTCTTTTTCCTCTTCATTACAACAATGCTGGCCAGCTTCCAGTCCTTCGACATTATCCATGTGATGACTGAAGGCGGTCCGGTCAATGCCACCACCACCCTGATCTACAATCTCTACGACGAGGCGTTCAAAGCAACTCGCGCTGGTCGGGCCGCCGTTTCCGCGGTCGTGCTTTTCCTGGGTATGTTCGCCATTACCTTGGTTCAGATGCGGTTCAGCGAACGTCGCGTTCACTACGCTTGATTCAAAATGGAAAACACCGCCAAGTTGACCCAACATAGCCCCAAACATTCCTGGCAGAGTCGTACCGCCTGGCGCAAAGACAAGGCCGGCCAATCCACAGCGCCTATCTCCTGGGTAGGGCAACGCCGCAGCCGTGTCGCCGATAGCCTGGGCTACGCCGGAATGCTTGTCGTACTCCTGATGATCGGTCTCCCGGTCTACTGGATGACAACCGGCGCGTTCAAATTTGATAATGAGATTTATCAGCTTCCTCCGACGTGGTGGCCGCAGCAACCAACGCTTCAAAACTTCGCCGATGCGTGGACTTCCGTGCCCTTCGGAAATTTCTACATAAACACAATTGTCACGACTTTCTTCGGAAGCGGATTTGAGATCTTCTTCGGCGTGACCTCCGCCTATGCCTTTGTCTTTCTGCGCTTCCCCAAACGGGACTGGGTCTTTCTTATCCTGCTCGCCGCCCTGATGATTCCCAACCAGGTCACCGTACTCCCGAACTATCTGACAGTCGCACGCGTTCTGGGCTGGGCCAACACCTACCAGGGAATCGTTCTGCCCGGTGCCTCAGTCGCCTACGGAACCTTTCTCCTGCGTCAGTACTACATGAGCCTGCCGCAAGAGATTCTTGATGCGGCCAAAGTCGACGGCGCCGACCACCTCCGGACGATGTGGTCAGTCGTTATTCCACTGGCAAAGCCCGCAATCATCTCTTTCGGGCTACTCAGTATCGTGTCCAAGTGGAACGACTACCTGTGGCCGCTGATCATCACCAATAGGGAGGAATGGTACGTGCTGCCAATCGGCATTCGCTGGCTTATGGTTCAGGAGGGCTACATTTCCTGGGGCCCTGTCATGGCGGGCACCGTGCTTGTCGTGTTACCAGTCCTGGTCATCTTTCTATATGCCCAGAAGTACATCGTGGAAGGAATCGCGGCCGGCGCCGTCAAAGGCTGACCGGCCTCTGCATGCCCATTTTTCAACCCTTGATGGCAAGACCTTTCTCGAGTCACCAATCCCATCATCACTCAGGAGATACCAATGTCAAGGAACGACTATCGCACAATCTCTCGGCGCGGACTACTCAAAGCGATGAGCGCCGGAGTAGGTATGGCTGCCCTGGCCGCCTGCGCTCCGGCCCCAACTACCGCTTCCGGGAACGAATCCCCTGCGGGTCCCGCCTCTGAGCCAGTTACGCTTCTTCTCTGGAGCAGCTATACCGGGCGAAACGGTGAGGCGGAGCAGGCCCTGGTCGACAAGTTCAACGAAGAGATGGGCGACCAGGACCTGCAAGTCGATTACCAGGTCCAGGGAAACTATGAGGAGACCGCGCAGAAGGTCACGGCCGCCCTGCAGGCGCAGGATGCCCCTGATGTTGCCCTGCTGAGCGACGTCTGGTGGTTCAAATTCTATCTGAACCAGACCTTGGCGCCCCTCAACGACCTGCTTGAATCCCAAGATGTAGACGTAACCGACTACCACGATCCCCTGATCGAAGAGGGCTTGCGGCAGGGCGTTTACTGGTGGATCCCCTTCGCCCGCAGCACCCCCCTATTCTATTACAACAAAGAACTGTTTGATGCGGCCGGCCTTCCCGACCCGCGGGCCTGAGACGTGGGATGAGTTCAATCAGTGGGCGCCGGACCTTGTCTCAACGGATGGCGACGAGCCGGAAGTGGCGGCCTTCGTCCACCCAGACAGCGCGAGCTATATAGCATGGCTCTTCCAAGGCGTTGCCTGGCAGTTCGGCGGCGCATACAGCAACCCCGACTTCACCATGCGCATGACCGAAGACAACACGGTCGCCGCTGGCCGCTTCTACCACGATACAGTCCACTCCTACGGCTGGGCCCGTCCCTCCAAGAGCATTGGCGAGGACTTCCTTAATGGCTTCAGCGCCTCGATGATGGCTTCGACCGGCAGCATGGGCGGCCTGCGCCAAAACGCTGAATTCGAATTCGGCACCGCCTTCCTGCCCGAACAAGACTACTTCGGTTGCTGCACCGGGGGCGCCGGCCTGAGCATTCTCAACACGACCGATGCTGACAAACTGCCCTTAGCCATGGACTACATCGCCTACGTCTCCAACCCGGAAAACACGGTTTTCTGGTCTAAGAGCACCGGTTACATGCCCGTTCGCAGAAGCGCAGCCACCAGCGCCGAAATGACCAGCTACTACGAAGAGTTCCCCCAGTTCAAGACGGCTGTCGACCAGCTGGAACTGACTCGCCCGCAAGATAGCGCACGAGTCTGGGTGCCAAACGGCGACCAGATCATCGGCAAAGGACTTGAGCGAGTCACCGTGCTGGGCGAGGATGCCGACGCTGTCTTTGCCGACGTGAATGACACTCTTATCGCCGAAGCCGCCCCTGTCCTGGAAACATTAGCGATTGTTGAAGGATAGGGCGCAGTTCCCTGCCCTTCAATAGAATGACGAGGGGAAGAGAGGAAGATGGATACCTCTCTTCCCCTCGCCTTTTTTTGAGTTGCCAGAATGCGATTCCGGTAGAAAAGTAGCCTGTATGAGGAGACGGGAGGCTAAAAAAAATGGCTGAATTGATAGCGTTCCCACAGAAAAAGGTATTTCAAAACGGTTAGACTCACCCTATGCAATTGGACAGTGAGGACCTGTTAACTGTTTTTCTCCTTGCCGAAGACCCCCTGAGCCGGCATGGCCTCGCATCCATTCTTGATCTGGAACCGGCCATAGCCAAAGTGCTTGTTGAGTCTCCAACTCAACTGACGCAGTACAAGGTCAGGAGCGCGAATGTCCTGCTCTGGGATATGGGTTGGGACTTTCCGGCTGCTGACTCCGATGGAGTCTATGACATGATAACAGACCTGGTTGAGGACGGTCTGCCGGTCATCGCCATACTACCCGACGGCGAGGGCCCCAGCACTGCCCGCCGGATGGGCGTAGCCGGGATACTCTCCCGCAATGTCAAGGCCCGTCAGTTGCGTGCCGCTCTCTACGCTGCCGCCGAAGGCTTGTCGGTTACCGACCCGTCACTGAACACGCCTACAGACTTGCCGTCCCCCACTTCGATGCAGTCCATTCCTGATCCCCCCACACCAAGAGAACGGGAAGTGTTGGCCTTGCTGGCCGAAGGCCTCACGAATCGCGCCATAGGTGTTCGGCTGGGCATCAGCGAGAATACTGCCAAATTCCACGTACAGTCAGTCCTCTCCAAGCTAGGAGTCAGCAGTCGTACGGAAGCCGTCGTTCAGGCAACCAGGCTGGGGCTTCTCATCCTCTGACGTCTGCATTTCCCTTAGCAGCCCTTCCGCGATTCCCGAAGAGTGCAATCACTGCGATCTCCTTTCCACCTACCCGAATGGGCGGGTTCCTCCTGCCAGTTTTGCAGATGTAATGAAGAATGACCTGCACTACCATTGAAGATGTAGCAACGGAAACGATTGTCGTAGCGTAGCTTCAAATGGAAAGTTTGGAACGGAGAGAAAAATGTCTGAACAGTTCAAAGCATTAACTGAAGGAATGGCCTCTGTCGTCCAATCTGCAGGACAGATCGTCGTGCAGGTGAACGGCCGTCGCCGACTTCCCGCAAGTGGGATCGTCTGGTCCGCAGACGGCGTGATCGTAACCGCAAATCACGTGGTCAGATCCGAGAACATTCGAGTCGGTCTTCCCGGCGGCGAACAGGTGGAAGCGACTCTGATCGGGCGGGATCCCGGCACTGATCTAGCAGCATTACGGGTCGGACGAGGAGCGTTGGCCGCCATCGAATGGACGCAAGAAGAAGAGTTGCGTGTAGGCGCCCTGGTATTCGCGCTTGGCCGGCCGGGATCAAGCGTCCAGGCCTCTTTGGGCATTCTCAGCGCCTTGGGAGGGGAATGGCGAATCCATGGCGGAGGCAGTATCAGCCACTACGTGCGCGCCGACCTGATCATGTACCCCGGCTTTTCGGGCGGCCCCGTCATCGACGCCGGCGGACGTGTCGTCGGCATGGCGACCTCTGCTCTGAGTCGCGATGGCGGCATCGCTCTGACCCGCGCCACCGTCGAGCCAACGGTAGACGCCTTACTCAAACATGGCACTGTTCGCCGGGGCTACCTGGGTGTAGGCGTTCAGACCGTTCAACTGCCCCCTAACATGCGCAAAGAATTGGAACAAGATACTGGGGTGCTCCTCAACTCCGTTGCGCCCGCAAGCCCTGCCGAAAGAGGGGGACTGGTGGTCGGCGACATCCTCGTCAAACTTGACGGTGATTCGATCCTCAGTCCTGACGATCTTGCGGTCGTGCTGCGAAGCGATCTGACCGGCAAAGCAACAGATCTGCAGCTCATTCGCGGCGGCGCGCTGCAGGAACTGAAGGTCGAGATTGAACTGGGAGAGGAGCGGTAACGGAAATGAAGGACGAATTTGCGATTCAAACCGACTCTCTCTCACGCAGTTTCGGCGCCGTCAAAGCAGTGGAATCAGTCAACCTCGCGATTTCCAGCGGTGAGATCTATGGCTTTCTTGGCCCGAACGGCGCGGGAAAGTCCTCAGTTGTCAGAATGCTGACTACGCTACTGCTGCCTACCAGCGGTTCCGCCATGGTGGCCGGTCATGACGTCGTCTCGGAACCTACCGCTGTCAGGCTTAAAATCGGCGCAGCGCTCCAGGAAGCGGCTCTCGATGATAAGCAGACGGGACGGGAGCTATTGGAGCTCCAATCGCGCCTCTACGGGTTAGGTGGGCCCATCATCAACCAGCGGATCGAGCATCTGGCCGGCCTGCTCAACATTGAAGAGTCCTTGGACAGGCTGACCGGTACCTACTCTGGTGGAATGAAACGAAAACTCGACTTGGCAGTTGCTATGATTCACGAACCACAGATTCTGTTTCTGGACAAACCCACTACAGGGCTGGACCCAATCAGTCGAGTCGAACTCTGGGACGAGGTACGCCAAGTAAACGAAGAGAAGGGCGTCACAGTTTTCATGACGACGCAGTACCTGGAAGAGGCCGATTATCTTGCCAGGCGGGTTGGCATAATCAACCAGGGGCGAATCGTCGCCGAAGGCACACCCGCCGAACTAAAGCGCTCAGTCGGCTCCGACATTATTGTCGCCAGGACTGACGGACAGACGAGCGGCGCGGCCGGGGCCTGCGGGCAGGTGCCCGGCGTCGAAAGCGTCGAAGTGTACGGAAATGAAATCACATTGAGCGTAGACCAGGGTTCCAAGGTGATTGGTCCGGTTGCAATCGCGTTGGACCAGTCCGGCGCACTTGTAGAGGACATTGTCCTGCGCACTGCCACGCTTGACGACGTCTTCCTCCACTATACCGGCGCCCGCCTGGAGGTGGACGCGAACATCTCAAAGGAAGAGATAACATGACGGCAACAGGACTCGCCCAAGTTCAAGCGAGGACAGGGGGCTTTGCAAATGATGTCTCTGCCATAGCGCGAAGGGCCCTTCGATCGGTCTTGAGGGATCCCGAGGCCGTGATTCCAGGGTTCATCATCCCTCTCTTCTTCTTCACCGTCAACACGGGCGCGCTTCAGAACTTCGTGGAGGCAGGCGGCGATCTCGACTACAAGGCCTTTCAGCTCCCGGTCGCCATCATCATGGCTGTCACCGGGCCGCTCTCCAGGGCGTTAACATTGGTCGAGGATATTCGTAGCGGCTACTTCGAACGTTTGATGATGACCCCGGTTCGCCGGCTTGCGCTTCTGATTGGGCTGATGGTTGCTGACATCGCACTGGTAATTGCCCTTTCGGTCCCCGTCCTTGTCCTGGGCTACGCCGTGGGGGTCCGATTCGAGACCGGTGTATCTGGCATCATCGTCTTTGTGGCCCTCGCTGCCTATTGGGGCCTCGGATTCGCAGGTTTCTCCTATGCCATCGCTCTGAAAACGGCGAATGCAGCTGCGGTCAGCTCCAGTTTTATGGTCTTTCTCCCGATGATGTTCTTGACTCCGATGTTCATTCCGCTCGAGGCAATGACAGGTTGGATGTCAACCGTCGCCCAGTACAATCCCGTTACCTATCTGCTTGGCTCGTTGCGCTCCATCATCACCGTAGGGTGGGAGTTAGACGCGATTCTTAAGGGAATCCTGTCCGTTTCAGTGGTGGTTGTCGTAAGCCTATCGATGGCTCTGCTGGCGCTTAAGGGCCGTGTTTCACGACACTAGCAATGTCTCTTAGTCTAACCGTATCACTCCGCAGAGTAGCTCGCCCCGCCGCGACAAGCAAAATGCAGGCCTCGCAACCATTTGGTGCCGGCGGTCTGCCTTGACATGACGGGGCGCCGGCAATTCAACGACTTCCATTTGCCAGGGATTGGGCAGGCTGTCGGAGTTCCTGCAATAGGAGCTCCGGCCTTTGTTGAGCGCTGGAGGCGCCAAACGAATATGACTTCGCAACTCACCTGCCCGGAATCGACTTCCGGTTACAGATTCAGGACCCAAGCCAGCCTGGACGGAACGCGTCTGCTTTCGTTGCATGAGGCCTTTCTCTAATTCTTCGTCGCAAGTCTGAGAAGCGCGGCCTCCCCCAGTGAAAGCGACAGGCGCTGGACCTCCATGCGCGGCCGAAACTCGGCGCCCAACTCGTAGCCGCCGACCTCCAAAGCCTCCGGGAAATGCCTATCCGCCTCTGCCCTGTACAGCAGCTGAAGAAAGTCTGGATAGGGATAGGAGTAATACGCTGGCCTTGGTGAGTGGATGTGATAGTGGAACATGCCAATCAGGACCGGATCACCACGAACGCTCCAACCTGTTTCCTCCAGCAGTTCCCTCACCAATGCCTCTCGCGACTCCTCGCCTCTATCCACACGCCCACCGGGAAGAATATGCTCTCCGTCCGGATCCCAAACGGCCATGATCTGGGAGCCGCGCGTCAGCAGAGCTCTTACCGAAGTAACCAAACGCACAGGAGGAAGATCCGCCTCTGTCAGTGCGTAGGTAGCGCGCGTCTGCAGGAGTTCAATATCCCCTCCCAGCCAGTCCTGCCGTTCCTCAACAAGAGGAGACCTTCCCTGCAGGAAGGCCCTTAACTCCTTATCCACTTCGAAAATTCCCGCAGGCAATCAATTTGCAATCAAAGAGAAATGAGTCCCGCCATGTGCCGG
Source organism: Caldilineaceae bacterium (assembly GCA_022824685.1). Taxonomy (GTDB): domain Bacteria; phylum Chloroflexota; class Anaerolineae; order Caldilineales; family Caldilineaceae; genus Bin5. The sequence goes on along the minus strand of JAJDZJ010000188.1, from coordinate 66,063 downwards.
AAGATCGCGCACGTCAGCCGGGCGTCGCCAAGGGCCCGGTGGCTGTTCGGCAACGCGATGCCGCACTGCCGGCCCGCCTTCTGGAGGCTCTGCCACTTCGCGTTCCTCAGACCCCGCCGCTCACCGTAGTACCGGGCATACATCTTCATCACGCAGAAGGCGCTCCCTCCATATTCCTCCCAAGGCAGTCCATGCTGCCGGTGCGACTGCCTCATCATGCGCAAATCAAAATCTGCGTTGAAGATGCCGACGCGACGACCCATAAACAACTGCCGGACGTCTGGCCAGATCTCTGCCCAGGTGGGTGCCTCTTTCACCATGTCGTTCGAAATCCCGTGCACGGCGATGGCGTCAGCCGGGATGCGCAGTCGAGGCCGCACCAAACTCTCAAGAACCGTCCTGCCTTCAGCGTCAACAACACCAATTTCAACAATCTCGGCGGTCTGGCTGAGACCAGTCGTTTCAGTATCAAAAAAGAGTGGGCAGTCCTGAAGAATGGCCCGTGCCCGCGCCTTCGCGCTCTGGGTCATGGTAGGTCATGCTCGTCTGGTGGGTAGGAAATCGCGATAGCAAGGGGATCTCTTGCCAGAAGGCCCACCTGGAATGTCAAACGGTCGGGACTATTCGAGCCGGCAACGCCCTAACATCTGCAGCTACAATTCTCCCTCGGCGGAGCATCACAATTGGGGCTATGCTCTAGATCGGCAAGGCTACCGGCTCCGCCCGCCGTGAAGATTCGTAAGCAGCCAGGGCAACTTCCAGGGCCCGCTGTCCGTCCTCGCCGCGAACGGAAGGATCCCGGTCCGCGCGGATCATGTCCACGAAGTCCGCGACCAGACCCTCGTCGCCGCTGCTGCCCCAGTTCACCCAGGAGGTCTTGCCATCTTCCTCTGAACTGACCTGAAGATTCTGCTCAAAGGCGTCGACACTGATCAACCCATTCTCCCCGAGAACATCCAGCTTCACGTCCCCCCAGGTGGGGTAGCTCTCCGGCCGCGACCAGCTCGTGTCCAGCGTGCCGAAGACGCCGTTGGCAAGGCGGAAGCTCAGCAGTCCCACATCGTCGATTCCCAAGCCGGGATACAGGAGTTCGTGGCCGACCTCAGCGTAGACCTCCTCCACTTCCGTGTCCCAGAACCAGCGCAGCAGATCGATTACATGCACAGTGTGATCAAGCACGGCTCCGCCGCCGGCCAGTTTGTGATCAACAAACCAGCGGCCTGGCATCGAGCCGTGATTGGTGGTCTTGACGCTGAAAATTTCACCCAGAACGCCCCTGTCGAGTTGCTGCTTCAGGTCCATCACCGGCGGGGCGAAGCGCATCGGAAAGGCAATCTGCAGTTTCGTGTTCGTCTCCCGACAACGGTCAATCATCGCCTGGCCGTCTTCAAGCGTCGTGGCAATGGGCTTCTCGCAGAGGATTCCTTGAACGCGACCGGCAGACTCCAGAACCAGCGGCGCGTGCAGCGCGTTTTCTGAACAGATAATCACGCCGTCCAAATCCTGATCCAGGAGGCCGTCAATCCGTCTGAAATAGGGGGCCTTGCACTGGGCGGCAAACCGGCCGCCCCGGTCGTAGTCGTCGTCGTAGATCCCTGCAATGGCCACTCCCTCCATCTGGCTAAGAAAATGGAGGTAGCTGGCCGCGTGCATGTGGGCAAAGCTGAACATGCCGATTCGAATGTCTGACATCTATCGTTGTTCCCCTTACTTTGACCGAGACTCTGTCCCCGTGTCAACAGATCATTAGAAAGACTGTTTCGCAAATGGCCGCGTTACGTTAATCAGAAGCGGTCCACTGCTTGAGCTCGCCGCTGGACTGTCCTAACCGATTGTAACTGCTTTCCCTGTCTTCAGGCTTTCGATTGCCGCACGTGAGATTTTCACCGCCATCAGCCCGTCATAGGGTGAAACAAGGAATGGTTCATTCGCCTCAACGCATCGTACAAAGTGAGCAAGCTCAGCGTAGTAGGGGTCGTGCTGGGGCGCCGTCGGGGAGCTTCCTGAAGACGCCAAACTCCCGTCCTCCTGCGCGAGAGCCACTTCCACCGGCGGCCTCGCTCGCGAGTCCCACTCGATCACTCCGCCCGTACCGGCGATTTCGATTCGCGTCGCGAAGCGCCCGCGCGGGTATGACCAGCTGCCTTCGATGTGGCCGACGGCGCCGTTTGCAAATCGAACGGTGAGCAGCGCGTGGTCCTTCGGTTCCTTGCCCGCGAACATCATGCCGCGCGCAAACACGCGCTCGATCTCGCCGAAACACCAGCGCTGGAAGTCAATGTCGTGGATGCAGAGATCCAGCAGCACGCCGCCGCTCTGCGCAAAGTCGGCGTAGTAGCTGGTGATGGCCAGACCCTTGCGCCAGCCAGCGCTGGAATCGGGGAAGCTGCCGCTGCGCACAGTTCGGATGACGCCCGGCGCGCCAATGGCCCCGCTGTCCAGCACCTCCTTGGCCTTGGCGAACTGGGGAAAGAACCGCACAACCATCGCGACAAACAGGGGCATGTCCGTTCGTTCGGCCGCCTCAACGATCTTTTCACAATCCGCAACGCTGTTGGCCAGAGGCTTCTCGCAAACGGTCGGCAGACCCGCCTCCAACGCGGCCACCACCGGCCCGACGTGCGCCGTGCCCGGCGTACACACGTCCACGTAGTCCACGGCCTCGAACAACTCGTCCATGCTACTGAACGCCTTGCCGCCGGAACGTTGAACCGCACGCTGGGCGGCATCCTCGATAATGTCGTAAAATCCGGCCAGTTCCACGCCTGGCATCTGGTTCCAGCGGTCGGCGTGTGTTCTGGAAATCCCGCCTGCTCCGACGATTCCGACTCGTCGCATCTAAATCTCTCCCTGATTCGGTCTACAGGTATTGATGAGCTTCCTTACGCTTCTCAAAATGTGAAATGAAGCGGCTTCCTCTGCCCGTTCCAACTTTCTGACGTGGTCTAGCATCTTGTTGGCGTAATCGTTGCCAGCGTTCGGTGAAGGCAGGGGCGTTCAATATTGTGAGTAGGTCTCAATCTACTCATCCACAATCCGACATAACTCCATAAATGCCATCACATTGTCACTACTGTGGCAACCACCGCAGAAGAGTCCAGGACAGCTTCCAACAGAACATTGACTCTCGTCAGACCAATCCACCATCCCCGGCTATGCCAAACCGAAGTGGTCATCAATCTCCTGCTGGTAGCCGCGAACTGCGCCCGAAAGTAGCTCAGCCATCGTCACGGTTCGTCCCAATGCCGAAGACTCAATCATGCCGAACGCCGCAGCCAGGTCTCGCAGGCCCTCCTCGCCGTCGGTCTCCGGCTGGCCGCCGCGCGCGATGGCCAGCAGCCAGTCGAACTGTTGAATGGCGAAGGGGTCGGTCAGCCGTGTCTCATTTGGCCCCACCAGAGGGAACTGAACGTCAAGCAGGTCGGAGTCCGCTTCGGCCCAGAAAGTATCCTGAAGATTGCGGCGGCTGCCATCGTCGCTCACGATTTCGCCGCCTTTTATGCATCCTCGACTGCCATAGTACACCGGCGCGCCGGGAATCGAGGTCTCCTCGCCGTGCCCGGCCCAGGACCACATCAGTTGCGCCAGCGCGCCGCCTTCACAGGTGACGGTCGCCAGATAGGTGTCGTCCACGTTGGCCTCTACGCTTGGCCCGGCGGCGGGGTCACCGAACAAATAGCGCTGGGGTTCGAAGGTGCGGACCGTACCATTGACCGCGACAACCTCCCCGCATACGTATCGCACCATGTGCATCACGTGCACGCCAATATCGATCGCGCCTCCGCCGCCGCCCTCCAATTTGCGGTGACGCCATGGTGTTTCGGCCACGATCTTGTCCGGCGACCACAGACCGCCGATCCCGCCAAGCAAGGCTAGCTGAAGGTCTCCGATCAAGCCCTGTCGGATGGCCCAGGACGCGGCACGCGTCCCTGCCGATTGGCGTACATTCTCGAACAGGCCCAATGTCAACCCCTTGGCCTCGGCCTTGTCGACCAGCAGGCGCGCCGCCGCCACCGATATCGCCAGCGGCTTCTGCACGAGCAGATGCAATCCCGCGTCAAAGGCAGCCGCGCCGATCTGGTGGTGCATGGACAACGTCGTGAAGTCGTTCACAGCGTCGACCACGTCAGCCGCAATCATATCCCGGTAGTCGGTGAAGACGGCTACGTCCGTGTCCGGCTGAAACTCGTCCAGATAGATGTGCGGCGCAGCCAGCGGGTCGCCTGTCTCCGGCGCCAGCACTGCCGCGCGCGGCGGCGGCCCCTCCCCGCGCTTGCGGAACATCAACGCGTCGTCCTCCTTGCGCGCGCACAGCGCGGTAATGCGAAAGCTGTCGTAACCGGCCTCCCGCAGCAGCCGGTAACCGTGAAGATGGGCGTTTAGAATGCGGCCGCAGCCGACAATGCCGATTCGAATCATGAAGTGAATCCCCGCTCAGTTGTATGCCTATCCAGTGGCTGACTTCGGTAAAGCCAAAACTGCTTGCGCACCGTTGGGTGCGGGTCTGTTCAAGGATACACAGTGCAGACGCCTAACTTTCAGAGTACACCTGTGGAAAGTGCCTTCCGCGCAGCTTCTGGCCGTCTTCCACCTCAACAAACTCCTTCATCACATGCTCGCCGCTCGCGACATAGAAGGTCTCGTTGGTCATGTAATGGAGGGCGATGGCCCGCCGGGGCCGTTCGCTGTTGTTGTCGTGGGAACCGTGCCATGTGAGCGCGTGGTGAAAGTGGACCTCACCCTTTTTCACCGGGCAACTCGCAACCTGAAGCGGGCGTCCCTCGTACTCGGTCGGCATCTCCTGGATATCTTCCAGTTGGTTCAGGTATTCAATCTTGTTGCCCCACTTGTGCGAGCCCCGTACCATCGACATGCAGCCGTTGGTTTCGTCTGCGTCGTCCAGCGCAACCCAGGCAGTTACTTCGGTCATCGGCCTGATTATCGGCCAGAGGGGCGCGTCCTGATGCCAGTGGGTCGTGCCGCCTGTCTCGGGCGGCTTGTACTGGATCTGATCGTGCCAGATGCGAAGCTCGCTGGCGCCCGTAAATTGCGCGATTCCGGTGGTGATCTCCTTCCTCGCCATCAACTCGCGGAAGGGCACGCTGGCCTCCCATATATTGACGATCTGCCAAACTGCCTTGTCGCCGTCTCTACTCATATTCCGGACCATCACGGGCTGGGGGATGTCTTCGCGTTCGCGCTCGTCAATGACGCGCATCACCTCGGTTCGTAATGTCTCCACCTCATCGTCGCGAAGCACCTGCCCGCCATTCAAAAAGCCATCGGCGTTGAACTGTTGAATCTGTTGTGAAGTGAGCATAGCACTCTCCCCATTTCAGAGATGAATGAAGGTTTATCCGGTCCGGTAGCGTCGTTAAGCGGCAAGAAAGTCTAACACGGCTGATTTAACGCGCGCCGCACGCTTGCAGGCAGGCCTGCATGTGGCCGCGACTCTCGGCCGCGATCACACAGCACTGCTCCAAACTGTATTCCCTGGCGCCAATCACCTCGAGATTCAGCGGACCGTCATAGCCATTCTCGTGCAGGACCCGCACGTAGCCAACCAGGTCGATCTCCCCGCGTCCGTTCGCCTGCAGCTCCGGCTTGCCGGGTCCCTGCTGGCGCCCTTTGCAGTCGCGTATGTGCACGTGTTTGACGCGGCTGATCACCGCCGCGATCGCGTCGACCGGGTTCTCGTTGGCGCGGTGAATGTGCGACGGGTCCATGTCTATGCCGAAGTTGGACGAGCTGATTGCCTCCATCGCCCGCAGCGTCGTCGGCGTATCGAAAATACTGGCTCCCACATGCGCCTTCACGCACAGCGTTACACCGTATCTCTCAGCCATCTGTGTAAGCTCGCCAAGTTCGTCGATAGTCTGAACGAGACTTTCCTCGTCTCCGCTCTCTCCGCCCGGACCGCAGTTTACGATAGGGATGCCGCACTCCACGGCCGCCTGCATCGCCTTCTCCATCAGATCCCGGTCTCTGCTCGGCTGCTCCATCGCCAGCAGCTCCAATTCGTAAGTCTGGGCCAGCTTCTTGATCTCTGGCGCCAGCTCCTGCCAGCGGTCCAAAACCAGGTGTTGGGCCATCGCGTCGATCGCAGCCATCTCGATGCCGTCGTAACCGGCCATCGCGATGCAGCGGAAAGCGGTCTCCATGTCGTAACCGCCGAAGAGGACTGAATTTGCGCCGAGTTTCATGAATCTAGCTCCGTATTGAGGCGTTCAAGCGAGAGTCAACCGGTTGAATATCCACGGCCCCCGCCTTAAACAGTTTCGACCTGATCTTTGTTTCCTTCAAGGTTTCGTAGCCTCTGTTCCCGCTGCAGCGCCTCCTGGCTGGGACGGCCAATTCTCAGATTGTCGTAGGCCTGCTGTGAACTGGCGAAGTAGTCGATGCCCTCGATTTCATGCCAACCCGGTTGGTGGTGAATGGGATTGGGCAGACCCGTCGCCGCCTCCCGATTGCTCACCCAGGCCTCCAGGCGCGCGGTGAGCGCCGACACCACCTCAGGAAGCTCCTCGGCCAGGTTGCACCTCTCCCCTGGGTCTTCGACCAAATTGTAGAGTTCGACCGGCGGCATAAAATGAAAGTCTGGCTCGAGCGCGCGGATTAGCTTCCAATGGGGCGTGCGCCAGCCGTGTTTGCGCATCCACGCGCACTCGGTGATGTAGAATTCGCTTTCGTGCGACGCCTCCTCACCTGCGATCATGGCCAGCAGAGAACGCCCGTCAAAATCAACGCCGGCGTCGATGCCGGCAAGCTCCAGGATTGTCGGCACAAGGTCTTTGTGCTGGTTATACCCCGCCACGCGCCTGCCCGCCGGCAATTTGGGCGGGTATCGCAGCTTCAGCGGCACGTGGAGCACAGTGTCATAGAGGCCATGATGGTCGTACCAGAATCCGTGTTCGTCGAGCTCCTCACCGTGGTCGCCATTGACCGCAACGATGGTCTCGTCAAAGATCTCGTGCGCTTCGAGCGCGGTGAAGATCGACTGGATGCAGGCGTCCATATAAGCGATGGCACCGTCATACTGTGCGTTCACATACGCCCTGTCGCTTATTTCAGGCGGCAACATGTCGATGAGCGTATGCTTGAACGGCTCAAATGCAAAGACCGGTTCCATCGACCGGTTGGCGGGATCGCACTCGTCCCCGTGGTAAAAAATACGTTCGAAGGGCTGCGGCGGCAGGTAGGGTGAATGGGGGTCCATGTGACGCAGAAAGAGGAAGAATGGTCTGCCATCATCAACCAGGCGGTCGAGCGCGGGCAGGGCCAGCTCATTCAACCTCTGGGCCTTGGGCACGCGCCCCTGGGACCAACTGCCCATCTGCCTGAAGTTCAGGTACTCGTCGAAGCCGCGGGCGCTGGCCCTGCCGGAAAGCCCGACCGAGACCGTGCGATAGCCCTGCTCCCGCAGGACTTCAGCCAGTGTCTTTATCTCCGGCCGCAGCGGACCTTTCGGCCTGTGCGCCACCAGCTGGGTGCTGAATATGTCCATGCCGGTCAGCATCATTCCATAGGCGCTGGTCGTTGGAATGTGTGGACTGAACGTGTTTTCGAACAGGACACCCTGGGAGGCAAAACGGTCTAGGTGGGGCGTCGTCAGCCGGTGGTGGCCGTAACAGCTCAGATGGTCGGCCCGCAGCGAGTCGATGCCGAGAAGAACGATGTTCGGTTGCGCGGAGGAGGTCATCGCGCTCTCCCTGCCCTATTCCTTCTCGTCGGCTTCCCGCGATTTTGCCTGCAAACGCCGGGCCGCGCTCGAGTCGCCAATGTAGAGTGAGTCGTAAGCCTGCTGCGAACTGGTGAAAGGACCGACCCCTTTGAGGCCATGCCAGTCGCCCTGGTGGTGGATCGGATTCGGCAGTCCGGTTTCCGCCTCCCGCTTGCTCTCCCAGGCCTCCAGTCGGGCGGTCAGGGCAGCGACGACATTCGGAAGCGCCTCGGCCAGATTGCAGTTCTCATCCGGGTCTTCGACAAGGTTATAGAGTTCAACCGGTGGCTTGAAGTGGAAATCCGGTTCCAGCGCGAGCATCAGCTTCCACTGAGGCGTGCGCCAGCCGTGCTTTCGCATCCACGTACACTCAGTGATGTAGATTTCACTCCCGTGGGAGGCAACCCGGCCCTCTATCATCGGCAGTAGGGAGCGCCCGTCGAAGTCGATGCCTGCGTCAATGCCGGCCAGTTCAAGGAGCGTGGGAACAAGGTCCTTATGTTGATTGAAGCCAGAGACTCGGCGGTGGGCGGGCAGCTTGGGCGGGAAGCGAAGAATCAGTGGTACATGCAGTACGTTGTCGTAGATGCCGTGATGATCAAACCAGCACTCATGGTCGTACAAAGTCTCACCGTGGTCGCCGTTGATGGCCACGATGGTCTCGTCGAAGATGCCATGCGCCTCAAGTGCGGTGAAGATCGACTGAATCGCGGCGTCCATGTAGGCAATCGAGCCATCGTATTGAGCGATGACATAGTCCTTGTCAGTGATGCCCGGCGGCAGCCACGACGCGAGGAAGTCGCGGAAGGGCTTGAAGGCCAGAACCGGTTCCATCGATGTGTTGCCGGGATCGCACTCGTCGCCGTGAAAGAACATCCTTTCATACGGTTCCGGAGGCAGATAGGGCGCGTGCGGGTCCATGTGGCGCAGGAACAGAAAGAAGGGCCTGTCATCATTGACCATGCGATCGATCGCGGGGATCGCCTGCTCGTTCAGGAGTTGCGCTTTGGGAAGGCGTCCCTCTTCCCAGGACCCCCAGGCCGTATAGCTGAGATACTCGTCAAAGCCCCGGCTGCTGGGGTTGCCGTCGAAGCCGACGCAGACGGTGTGGTATCCCTCGTCGCGCAGGATTTCAGCTAGCGTCTTAACCTCCGGACGCAGGGGGCCCTGGTGACGCAGCGCCACCACCTGCGTCGAAAAGACGTCCATGCCCGTAAGCATGGAGGCGTAAGCGCTCGTGGTCGGAATGTGAGCGCTGAACGTGTTTTCGAAAAGCACGCCTTGGGAGGCGAACCGGTCCAGGTAGGGGCTGGTAAGATGCTCGTATCCGTAGCAACTCATATGGTCTGCCCGCAGCGAGTCGATGCCGAACAGGACGATATTCGGTTTTGCGTTCGATGCCATCGCGCTTTCCTTCGCAGTTGGTGAACCGGCGGGTCTCGGAACTGGGGTGTTGGGCGAATCTGAGAGAACTGGGACGATGACCTGGTCAAGAGAGTTCTGGCCAGATGGTTGGGCGTTCCGTCTACTGGCTGGAACTGGATTGATCAAAGCCCGAACCGGTTGAACCGTACCACAACCCCCTGTTCGCCGCAAGAATTTGCGGCTTCATTCTTGTCGTCCACTAAAACCGTTATGTCCCACCTGAGCAGAATGGGACGGGCCGGATTGGAGGCGGTTCTGGGCAGGAAACGAGCATTGGAGAGTTGCATGCAGGCTGCGGAGCCAGCGAACAGTGAGGCAATAGAACGTGCTGGAGTTTTGGGAATTGCCAGCAATTGCTGAATGATGGATGTCTGTTTACAATGTAACCCACGCCATCCCCAGCACAGGTCTTCCCCATACCCGGTCTGCGGAGAGCCGGGCTGGCCAGTTCTGCGAAGGACTCCTTCTCCATGGTTCGAATGTCCCGCGTTCAGCGGCGGCTCATTATCACACTGTTTGTGGTCAGCAGTTTGAACAGCGCTGCCATGATCGCCAGCTTCGTGCTGACGCCGATTATCTCCTATTCCCTGAGCGGCCGCGTACAGCTTATCGGGCTTCCCAATGCGCTGTCGATGATGGGCCGGGCGGGGGCTGGATACCCGCTGGGCTGGCTACTGGACAAGGCCGGGCGCCGTATCGGGCTCGCCGTTGGCCTTTCCTTTGTGATCTTCGGGATGCTGGTCTCAGCCTCGGCGATCAGCGCCGGTTCGCTTGTCGCATTTCTAGGCGGCGCGGTTCTTCTGGGGGTAGGCCGGGCCGCCCTGGAACAGACCCGTTACGCCGCCGCGGAGATCTTTCCGCTGGCGCAGCAGGCCAAGGTCATCGGCATGATCGTGTTTGCCGGCACCGTTGGCGCCGTAGGCGGACCCCTGCTGGTTGAGCCGGCCGTCGGGCTAGCGCGTGCGCAGGGCTTTCATGAACACGTGGGGCCGTTCTGGATCGGCGCTGGCCTGATGACGTTGGCGCTGATTCTGCTTCTCGTCGCGCTGCGGCCCGATCCCAAGGAGCTGGCCGCCATTCTGGAAAAGAAAGCAAGAGCTGCCAAGGCTGCCGTAAGCCCCGGGGACGGCGCAGCTGCGGCGCAGGCGGCGGACGATGAGTCCCAGCGAGGAATGAGACAGGTTTTTCAGCTGCTGAAGATTCCGGAGGTGCAGCTGGCGATTGCGGCGATGGCGATTGGGCAGCTGGTGATGACACTGCTGATGGTGGTTACACCGCTGCATATGAACCGCGCCGATTACGATGCCGAGGCGATCTCCTATGTGCTGATGGCGCACACGCTGGGGATGTTTGGTCTCTCAGGCCTTAGCGGATGGCTGGCAGGGCGTGTCGGGCGTGTGCCAATGATCTTTGCCGGGGCGCTTGTACAGGTGCTGGCCGCGATCATGATGCCGCTCTCAACCGAGCTGCCCGTACTGTTTCTCTCCCTGTTTCTTCTCGGCTTGGGCTGGAACTTCAGCTATATCGCCGGTTCCTCCCTGCTGTCGGCGGCGCTGGAGGGCTCGCGGCATCGGGGGCGCGTGCAGGGCATCAACGAGGCCATGGTGGCGATCGCGTCAGCCGCCGGCAGTCTGGGGACCGGGGGCATCTATTCGATCAGCGGCGTCGTGGCGGTGGCTGTTAGCGGCGTGGTCATCTCTGCGACGTTGGGCGCGCTGGCGCTCTGGCTGGGCCGGACGCATCTTTTCCCCGTCCCCGCTGAACACGGCTAGGTCCCGGCGGCTGGATGGACCGGGGGAGGCTCAAAAACCTGAACCCCACAGGGGCGCTAAAGGCGCCCCATTCTTGATCCAGGGTCCCGTTTGGGAAGCTCAGCCGTCCAGGGATGACGTTCAATCCAAGGGCGTCAGGATTGCCGGTGACTGGCTGTCAATCGCTCATAGACTTCAGCCGCGCCAAGTGCCGGTCGCGGTGGGGTGATCGTATGGCTCATCGCCCACGCGTGCCTGCAACCGGTGCAACTCCCCGGTCAATGTCTCGACCACATCTGCGTACTCAGGATCGTGGTATACGTTGTTCAACTCGTATGGGTCCACATCCAAGTCAAAGAGCTCCCATTCCGGCTCTTTGGAGTCGTCGATGACGCCCGGCTGGTCCAAGCCGTCGGCGTAGTAGTAGATCAACTTGTAGCGGAGCGTGCGCACGCCGTAGTGGGCGTAGACGTGGTGGTGAGCGAGGTGCATCCAGTAACGGTAGTACATCGAAGTCTGCCAGCCGTCGGGACTCTCCCCCGCCAGCAGGCGACTGAAGCTGGCGCCCTGGAAGTGGTCGGGAATCTCGACGCCCGCGTATTCAAGCAGAGTGGGCGTGAAGTCTACATTCAGAACCATCTGGTCGTTGACCGTCCCCGGCGCCACGGCCCGCGGGTAGCGGATGAGCAAGGGCATGCGCAGCGACTCTTCATACATGAAACGCTTGTCATACCAGCCGTGATCGCCGAGGAAAAAGCCCTGGTCGGAGGTGTAGACCACGATCGTGTTCTCGGCCAGCCCTTCCTCTTCCAGGTAGTCGAGCAGACGGCCGACGTTGTCATCGATCGAAGCCACGCAGCGCAGGTAATCCTTGATGTAGCGCTGGTACTTCCACTTCTTTTCCTCCTCAGGCGTAAGTCCCTCAGGCGTCGGTTGCTTCAGGTCGGTCAGAGTCATGTCGCGGTCGATGCGCATTTTTGCCGCGGCTGCCGCTGCGGCGCGGTTGCTGTAGTCGTCGTCAAAAGTCTCCGGATAAGGGATCTCTTCATCTTCGTACATACGCGCATGCTTCTCGTCCGGCTCCCAGGCGCGGTGCGGCGCCTTATGGTGGCACATGAGCATGAAGGGACGCTCCGGGTCGCGGTCGCGCAGCCAGTCCAGCGAAAAGTCGGTGATCAAGTCGGTGACATACCCTGGGAAGACTTTGCGCTCCCCCATCTCGATCATCTCCGGATCGTGATACAGGCCCTGGCCCGGCAGGACATTCCAGTAATCGAATCCGGTGGGGTTGCTGACGCCTCCGTGGCCGAGATGCCACTTGCCAACGATGGCGGTCTGATAGCCCGCTGCCTGGAGTAGCTTTGGCATGGTAACCTGGCGGCCGTCGAGAGTGGACGAAAGAGTCGTGACACCATTTACATGGTTGTAAGTGCCGGTGAGGATCACGGCCCGGCTGGGCGTGCAGATTGAGTTGGTGCAGAAGCAGTTATTGAAACGCATTCCGCCTTCGGCGATGCGATCAAGGTGGGGGGTACGGTTGATGCGACTGCCATAGCAACTCATGGCGTGCGACGCGTGGTCGTCCGACATGATGAAGAGAATGTTTGGGCGCGAGTCAGGCATGTGAGGTCCTCTGAGAAATGTGTACTGCTGGCATCATCGGGTTGCTCAAGTTTCACTATGATTCGGCGTATTGCCGCTCTCCATCGACGGGCCCGGCCATGCTAACAGACAACAAATCTAGGGTCAAGGGAAAGGCAAAAGGGGGCGAAGTCCATCTTTCGGGTAGTCAGGAGAAGAGGGGGTCAAGGATTCAGCGGAAACGACCAACAATTGCCCGAATGTCGCCAGACGCCGCGGATTGCAACTCCTGCGCTTCTCGCCCCAAGGTTGGACCTCGCCCGGTGGAAGAACGGCGGGGCTTGCGAAACGGAGTATTCTCAATTAATTTGGGTGGGCCGTAACCATTGAGTCTCAGCCAACTAGCTGACCAGAAAAGAGGGCCCAAATGGCCAAAACCCCGCTTCTGCGCCATGTCGTACTGTTTCAATTCAAGGACGATACCCCCGAATCCAAAGTGAGTGAAATCGAGGACGCATTCCGCGCCCTGCCAAGAAAAATCAATCTGATCCAGGATTTCGAGTGGGGCACGGATGTCAGTGTCGAGGGCCTGGCCGACGGCTTCACCCACTGCTTCTTCGTCACCTTCGGCAGCGAAGCCGATCGTGACGCTTACCTGCCTCATCCCGACCACACGGCCTTCGGCGCGTTGCTGCAGCCGCACCTGGAAAAAGCGCTGGTGGTGGACTACTGGCAGCAGACCGAAGAGGAAGGAACCGGTTGACGATCCGCGCACCCTAGCTGTGCGTTATCTCCACCATTAGGTGGCCCTGCAGTCTGGGAACTGTGAAATTAAGCCGGCCCATCGTCTCGTTGAAGGGTAGGGTCTCGCCATCCGGCACACACCGAACCGATGACACCGGCCCAGAAAGGCGAAGGCTGACGCCGATGTCGTACAGCGTCAGGACATCCTCGATCACGTCAAAGTCCTGGCCGCGGCGCTCGGGGACGTAGTATAGCAGATGGACCACGACACGGCTCTGCCCGGGCTGTTCATTGACCGCAGTCAACATGCCGCTCGGCCCTTCATGGCGCAGCAGCGGGTCGGGCAGGAGCGTTTCGAGCGCATTGAGAAGCAACTGCTTGCACCAGCGCGGCGCGGTCTGATTGTACTGTCTGAAAATGGGGTGGGCGAAGTAGATCACGCCGCCTGAACGGGTGGCGGCGGGACCGGCCGGCGCGCCGCTGGTAGGCGTCTGGCGGTGTGAGCAGAAGTGCTCCCAGGTGCGGTCGAAGTAGGCAGGGACCATCCTCGCGAGAACTGCCGTGTCATCCTCTGCCGAGATGTCCAATCCACGCATGTACATGACATACTCTGTGTTGCGCAGGCCCGGCGCGAGCGCGCCCTCCGCACGCAGGTAATCGACGTAGTCTCCGTTGGGAAAGTGGCGTCCTCGAACCAGCTCACCATCGCCGTCTGCCGGCCCGTCTCCTGTCTTGCGCACGCCCCACGCCGGCAAGGCAAAGTCTGACAGATCGGGCTTAAGCCCTGACTCGAACGAGGCGATAACCGAACCGCCTCCGGCCAGGTAGCCGGCCATTTTGCGCGCCAGCTTTTCGTCCAGCGTCACCCCGTCGGGCAGAATGAGAACTCGGTATCCCTCCCAGCTCGTCTCGCTGTCAACGACGTCGAACTGATGCGCGCCCTCCTGCAACATGCGCACTGCTCCGACCGTCTCGGCGGTCAGCCGCTCGCCGGTGAACGCCTCCATGTTGAAGACCCCGATGTCGGTAAGGGGACGCGCCCCCCGGCACCACGGCTCTTTACGGGCGACTTCGCGGAAGACCGGCCCGACGAGGTCGTAGGTCGCCCGGTCAAGGCGGCCTGTTGGGTGGAGCTGGTCGCCGACGGAGCACTTGGCGTTCAGCGCGAGCATCTGGAAACATTCGAATTGGAGAGCGGCCTCGTTCTTATAGGACTGAAAGTCGCCCCAGGAAGTGTGGAACTTACCGGTCATGCCGAGGCCGTCGTGTCCTGTAGTCCGTGCGTAGCGCATGGAGAGCGGGAAATGCATGTAACCCCACCCGCCCGAGGGCAGCGACTCTATCTCCCAGTGGCTGTAGGTTTCACCGGTGGCGCGCTGGCGGGGCCCGACGTGGCCGGAGTTGTAGAAGATGGTGCAGTTTTCGCTATGGGCGCGCACGTGGGCCGACATGTCCCGTTTGAAGCGGTCGGTCACCATCCGGCCAAACTCCTGGCGGGTGGCGCTGCACGACGGGTCGACGCCCAGCGACAGCATCTCCACGCGGCAGGCGGCGCATGAGCAGTCCTGGTCCTGGACAATGTCAAAAAAGAAGCCGTCAACCGCGGGCAGGTTTGCAAACATGTCGTCTACGTGGGCCTTGAGAAAGTCCACATAGGCCGTGTTGAGGCAGAGTTTCGCGTAGAATCCGGCCCGGTACGGTTTCTGTCCCTGGATGGAGCCATCGGCTGACAACTGCAACCACTGCGGCTCCCTTTGCGCGGTGAAGTAGTCCCACTGGACAGTGGTGTAGATTGGGATGCGGATATCGCGGGCGTGGGCGGCTTCGATCTGATCGGCGAGCAGGTTGCGCTGAAGATTGGGATGGCGCCGCTCGGGGTGAGCCTTGGTGTCGTAGAAGATCATGCCGTGGTGGCCGCGGGCGAAACAGGTGATCGAGTCCACGTGCGCGTCAACGAGCTGCTGCGCCCAAGCCGCGCCATCGAACTCGCCGCCAATGTTTTCCAGCTTCTCGCTGGTGTGAAAGTCAAGGTGGACCTGGCGAAAGCGGAGAAAGTCGGGCATTGGGTAGGGTCCTCCTGTGGTATGACCAGCCAGACAGCCTTGTTTCGGATCGCGCTATAGTGCACAGCGGCAACGAGCCAACTTTCAAACGGCTTCTCGAAAGTGCGTGCTTTCCGAATAGGGGGCGAGCTTCAGGTTACTTATGGAAAACCAGAACAAGACAGCAGAGGTTAGAGGCTAGCTGTTTGAACGGGGAATTGGGTAAGGGCTTCGCAATATGGACCAGCGAAGGGGGCTACAGAGAATGGGGAACTCCAGTGGGCAGTGGTTGGGCGCCGCTATAGCTTCCAGCAGCCTTCTGTGTACGCCTCGCGCATGAACAGCTTCCTGCGTGCAGAATCCGCGCCTGCAATCCATTCCGCGGGAATCTCTTGCGTGTGGCGGTGGGGCGGACCCGCTTCTTTGAAAATGTCTATGTTGAAAATTCTGTAGGGCTGCGGCGAGTCGAGGGGCTTTGGCTCCACGCCATGGTAGATGCGGGCGTTGATGTAGACCATGCTGCCCGGCGGCAGTTCGAGACGCTTTTCGCGCAGAGGGCGGCCGGCCTGCGCGTCGAACTCGCCGGCAAGCAGCCTGTGTGGAAACGCGTCGGCGGCCTGCCTGTCCAGCGAGGCGTCCTCTGTCGGCGCGATCAGGTGGCTGCCAGGGATGACCTTCAGATTGCGGTCGCCCAGCGTGAAACCGTTGAGATAGTAGAGAATCTGGACGTAGTACTTTTCGCGTTCAGCGAGGTTGATGGGGTTCTCATGCTTCCAATGGTGGTGGTCCTGATGGTAACGGAGCGGGCCGATGCCGCGCGGCGCGACGTTGAGGGCGGAGTGACAAAAGTGGTATTCGGGCCCAATCGTGGCAGTCAGGAGCGCGGTGATGAAGGGGTCGTCAATGAGCCGGTCTCCATAAGGGCCGCGTTCATTCCAGGGGCGGATGAAGTAGGCCTTGGGATCGTCCGCGCGGTCTTGCAGTTGATCGACATATTCCCGCACTTGGCCAAGGCCCTCGATTTCCCTGATGAGACATTCTCTGGCGTAGTCAGTGAAGACATCAGGGAAGGCGATGTAACCGTCGTCGTGAAAAGAATCCAGGTCGGCCTTTGAAGGGCCGGGAATCCGGAAGAGGGAATCGCGGTCAGTCGTCATTTTTTCGCCTCCTTGAGCTGGAACTTTAGCACAAGGAGGGACGTGGATGCAAGGAGGCGTTCCGTTTGGGTGCTGGTCAAATCAGAAGAGAGTCTCAGGCTGCTCTTCGCACTACAGCCGCATTCAAGGTGGTTGCGATGGCTTGGATTGACAGCGAATCGAGAATGACGTTTGCGGTGAGATTTACGAGCTTGATGGCGTTTGGCGCGGCGTCAGTGGGACCAGGCAAGACGCAATTGCAGCGTACGAGGGGGCAAGGGCAAGGCGATTTCGAGCAGGTCTCCGATTTCAGGCATTCTCACTTCGGCCAAACAGGATTCAGAACCCCCTTTTTCTGGATTCGCCTTTGGCCTCTTCGAAACACTTTTCAAGGGTATAGCGCGTCGGGCGACCCGGGCCGGTGTCAGCAGCGCCGTGTCAGGCGGCGCATAGGAGAGAAAGTAGGTGCTGTCATGCGGCTTGGACAGCGAATGCGGCGCCGCATCGACATCCCACTGCGCATTGTACAGCAGTCGTTGCGTCCCAACCGGACTCTTGTCGCCCACCGCTTCCGCCAACTGCCAGCCATTCTTCCGTTCCACCTGCGACAACAACACTTGCAGATATATCGCCCCCTGCTCTTGTACCTCTATGCGTCCAATCAGCGAGGAAAACCGACTGTGAAACGCCTCAAAACTGTACGTCCAATTGTCCAAATCAATTCGTTCCATAGCTCCTCCAGCCCGGCTTGCACTCTTACATCATGGCTGGAGGCACCCATTCTTAACAATTCGCAGTTGTAGTACGAACTGCCTGAAGAGCCCCACCAAAACGACATTTGGGCAAATGCCTGCTTACCTGCACAATAGGAAGATGAAGACCGCCCATTCGGCCCCAACAAACCGCGCTGCAAAGCGTCCCATTCAGTCCCCCTAATGGGAGGTGGCCGAATAGTCATTCCAGTCATGTCGACATAATGGAAAGGAGAGGAAGACGATGACAGCCGACCCTCGATTCACTCTCCGGGGACTCGTCTCGTTCGCGGCCCTTCTGCTCGCCGCATGTGTTCCCTTACCCGCCGACCCAGGCATTCCGATAAGCGGACCCGAGGCCGAAACGCCTCTGATTTCGATCCACAATCCACTGGTTGTCCCGATCGGCGATACGCCCTCGTCGTCAGGCGGACCATTCCAGGATTGGCCGGCGTTCGAGGTCGAAAAGCACGGAATCAGAGTGTTTCACCCGAACCGGTGGGTTTTCGTGCCTACGCGCCAAGAACTGTCCGCCCTCAGTTCGCAACTGGAAGGAGACGAACTGGTCGAAACCTTCTTCGAGGAGCGGGAGGGCTATGTCGAATCTCTGTCTCAGCCCGGCCAGGACGACTATTTTGCCGGCGTTGGGTTCCCCTACGACCTCGACTCGCCGCCCTTGGAGACCAATGGATTCCATCTGCTTGCGGTGCCCAGCGAAGGCAAAACGCTCGAGGCCTATGCCCTCGAACTGAGCGACGAACTTGGGGCATCCGGGCTGGCCATGGTGGAAGGCATCGAGATAGGGCCCGGACTCAGGCCATGGGGTGAGGAGACGGCCTTAATCCAGTACCGGATTGACGGCACGCAGGCCTTCGGCAATCGGGTTGTTACCGTTCCCGACGCGGATGTAATCGGCTGGCGGATTGTACTGCCGTCCCCCGACGGTGAGACATTTCTGACGATTACCTATGATGTTTGGGGCGAATATGCCGAATGGGTGGAGAGCCTCCTGCGCGAGGTCGTTCGACGAGTCCAATGGGTGGACGACCCCGGCCATCTTCCCCGCTCCGCGCCGTCGGTGACGCTCGACCACCTCATGAACGTTCGCAGCGGGCCGGGCACCGACTATCCCATCCTTGGCAAGGCGGGAATAGGCGATCAGTTCACTGTGATTAGCCGGAGCCTGGTTGACGGGCCTGCAGGCGGCTGGTGGCAGATCGAATACCGCGGCCAGTTGGGCTGGTTGCACGGCGACTATGTTACCCCGGCGCCAGGCGCGGAAAGTGCGCCTACCGCGGACGCGTCCGGCTGGCGCGCTTTCGAGGATGAACGGCAGGGCCTGGCCGTCTCTCTTCCCGCGGACTGGCACTACTTTGACCCGGCGCAACCTACAGAAGCTGACCTGGCGCTTCTGTCCGCGGCCAACCGGGCTACTGAAGAGCAGTTCGATGTCGCGAGGACGGGTGAAATCGTAGCCGAGATGAGCCTGCGCCGCGATGACGCCGTGATCGGTCTCGGGCTCCATGCGGGCCCTGAGGAAAGTGAAGCGAGCAACTTCCTGCTCGTCCTTTCCTTCGCGGCCAACGGCCAAAGCCTGGAAGAATACGCCCAGGCCGCAGCCGAGCAGACCTACAGTCTTGAACCGGCCGTGGTTGAGCTGGTCCAGGGCATGAGGCCCTCCGGCGAAGAGGTGGTTTCGATCCGGTACGGTGAGTACGCGACCAGAAACGTTGTATGGCAGGTGTGGCTCCTTTCACCGGACGGCGAAAGGCTGGCGGCGCTTGGGTTCAACGTGCATCGCGACCAGATTGACGAGCTGGAACCTGTGATCGCCGAAATCGTGCGTCGGCTGCGCTGGCTCGAGTAACGCGGGCCTCGCCCTCAATTGAGCCGCTGGGAACTGTCTGGCAACCTCAACGGGAGATTCCGGGCGTCAACGTAATCCGCCGTGCGCGTCAATCTCGCAGTTGTCGACCGGTGCCCCGCCACCCTCCGGCCACTGACTTCTGCTGTTCAGTTGCATTCCAGATGCGGGGACTCTCAGGAAGGAAGTCTCCAGGTTTGAATGTCTATTCCCTGAGGTAGCCTGCAACGCTCTCCCATTCTTGATCGCGCCCACCACTTCTACCGGCTTGAATTCCCCCATGGACCCGAGGATGAGTCTGCGGTTGCGCGAAGACCATCTTAAGCACCTTGGTTGCCTCTTGGAGGTCTGCGAAGCGCCTGTCGTTGACACACATTGGATGTCCATCTTGGAATTGTCGACGGACCTCAGACCAGTGACTCCAAGATGCGTCCCGTAGGTCTGAGCATAGAGCTCTGGTTCGATTGGCCCGGCCCGGTAGAGATACGTTCATCCCCCAACGCCCAAATTTGCTCTTTCCCCTATGGTGTAAGAACGCAAGTGGGTGATTCTTGATACTTCTCATGCCACAGTTCATTAAGTAAGACCACTGCATCCTCACGAATGATCAGTCAGATATGAGCTCCCATTCCCCAACTGATGGGTTGCATTCGCTGTCATAGGAAACAAAGAGTCCGTAGCTGTCTCTGTCAAAGCGCTCCTCGTAATAGTAGGTCACCTGCTGTGCCTCGGCATTGAACTCCGTTCCTCTCCTGAAGGCCGAAAGAGTTTCTTCTTCCGTCAACTCCTCCCACTTGGACTTCGCTTCTGGATCCAAAAAGTCGAAGTCGTTTGGCAGTTTACAGAAGCCGTCGACAGAGGTGGTCGAATGAGCCGCCTCTAGCTTTTCGATTCGCTCTGCAAGGGCCTTCAATTGTTCTGCGAGGCCCTCCAAGGTTAGTTCATCCTGGGCATACAGCAGGGCAGGGACTAGAAGCACTGAGACTGCGATGGCAGTTACGACTGTGACAGCAATTCTCTTCTTCATGTAGGACCAATTCCTTTCAAGTTTATCAAGCGACCATTGGGCTAAGACCGAAGGGGGAAGTTTCCTGCGGCAGAGTCTAAATCGGTAGGTGTGAAACAAGCGACAGCAAAAAGCAGACCTGGGGTCCTCTGATGCTTGCACGATCTGAGCCGGCACTGCCAAGACTCCACTTACTCGGCCAGATTCAGAGCCAGCAGCGCAGCGAGCGCGTCTTCTTCAGAGATGTCTGGAGGCCACCTGTACGCGCCCGCTACCTCGGCCTCGAGCGCGGCGTGGGCGTTGTCCAGCCGCTGCGTGCAGTGTACCGCATTTCGCGGCTATCCGTGAAGAAAACAGGGCCACTGGCGATACCTGCAGGTCTGGAATTGGGTTGACAGTCGGAAGGGCATAGAATGCAGACAATGGGAAAACCATAGAAAGGACTGCCATGCCGACGCCTGTTACTGACCCTTTCAAGTTCGACGAACTCCTGACGGATTCCCAGCGTGCGCTGCGCGACCAGGTGCGCGAGTTCATGGAGGGCGTAGTGCTGCCTGAAATCAACGATTACTGGGAAAAGGGCGAGATGGCGCTGGACCTGGCGCTCGGTCTGCGCGAGCTGCCAATTGTTGGCGGGACGCAGGAGGGCTACGGGTGCGCTGGGCTTGATTGTGTTAGCGACGGGCTCGTGAAGTACGAGCTGTGCCGCGTGGACGGGTCGATCAGCACGCTGTTCGGCGTTCACTCGGGTCTGGCGATCGGAACGATTGGGATGCTCGGTTCGGAGGCGCAGAGGCAGCGCTGGCTGCCGGCGATGGCGCGCATGGAGAGGCTGGGCGCCTTTGCGCTGACGGAGCCGGAAAGAGGATCGGACGCGGCCCATGTGCAGACGACGGCTCGCCGCGTGGGAGAGTATTTCGTCCTCAACGGGGAAAAGCGATGGATCGGCAATGGCACGATCGCAGACATAATAATTGTTTGGGCGCGCGACGAGAGCGGGCGCTTTGGTGGGTTCGTTTTGGAGGATCCGAGGCAGCTGGAGGGCTTTACTGCCACGGCGATGACTGGCAAGATTGCCAAACGGGCCGTGCATCAGGCGGAGATCAGACTTGAAGAAGTCCATATTCCCGCGGCCAACCGGCTTGCGAACTGTAGCAGTTTTCGCGACCTGACCGCGGTGCTGGCCAACACGCGGGCGGGCGTAGCCTGGGAGGCGGTCGGACTGGCGGCCGGCTGCTACGAGATCGCGTTGCATTACGCTTGCGAACGGGAACAGTTTGGGAAACCGATCGCGTCATTTCAGTTGATTCAGGCCAAACTGGTCGAGATGGCAGGGGACCTGGCGCAAATGCAACTGCTGGTCTGGCGGTTGGCGAATCTGCTGGAGAATGGCACAGCAACATCGGGTCAGCTTTCGCTTGCGAAGCAGACGTGTTCGGTCAAGGCAAGGCGGGCGGCAGCGCTGGCGCGTGAGATTCTGGGCGGCAACGGTATCCTGATTGACAATCACGCGGCGCGGCTGTTCACCGACGTTGAGGCTACGTATACGTATGAGGGAACCAACGAGATCAACCTCTTGATTGCTGGCCGGGAGATCACTGGACTTGGCGCTTTCATTTAGTCGCCGGCACAGCCAGTTTCTGCTTTTTGCGAATCTCCTGGTGCAATGCGGGCCAAACGGCGCTTTCTTCCACAGCCGGCCTGTCTTTTCATTCAGGACTATCCCGAAATTGGACGTACCTGAAATCTGTGGCTCGCCCAGATAATCGTTGACGTACTGCTCTGTGTTGGACGACGGGTCTCCTTTCAACAAGTGTGGATGCGCGAAGAGCGTGTGCTCACAGTTCAGATTGACCAATCTGTCCGCAAGGACTACAATTCCGGTGAGAACCCCTCCACCCCGGAAACCTCGCAAACAGATGCCAGTCGACAAGGAGCAGCCGCATGCTTTCCGGCCTGATGATGGACTATCAGCTCACGATTGACCGCGTGCTGGAGCACGGAAACCGCCTCTATCCCCACAAGCAAATCAAGACCAAGCTCCCTTACGGGTCGCTGCACGGCTACGCTTATCGCGACCTGTACGGGCGCGTCAAGAAGCTGTGCAATGTGCTGGAGGATCTCGGCGTGGAGCCTGGCGACCGGGTCGGCACCTTTGCCTGGAATAACTATCAGCACGTGGAGCTCTACTTTGCCGCGCCTGGCGCGGGGGCGGTCGTGCATACACTCAACATTCGCCTCTTTCCTGACCAGCTGGCCTATATCATCAATCACGCCGAGGACAAGGTGATCTTTGTCGACGCCACCCTGTTGCCGCTCTTGGAACCCCTGGCGGGGAAAATCGATGGGGTCGAGCACTTTGTGCTGTTCAACGGGCCGGACGCAGGCGCGGCGGGCAGTCTGGGCGGCCAGGTCCATGACTACGAAACGCTGATGGACGCGGCGGATGGCGAATACAGCTGGCGGGTGGAGGGGGAGAATCAAGCCATGGGGCTGTGCTACACAAGCGGCACGACCGGACATCCCAAGGGAGCGCTTTACAGCCACCGCTCGATGTATCTGCACACGGTAGGGTCCTGCCAGGCAGCCGCAATCGGTCTGACCGAGGACGACGTGGTCCTGCCGGTCGTCCCCCAGTTCCATGCGATGGCGTGGGGCCTCCCCTACGCAGCAGTGAACGTCGGCGCAGGCCTGGTCCTGCCGGGTCCCCATATGCAGCCTGCCGCGCTCGCCGAGTTGATCGAGTCGGAGCGCGTTACAGTGGCCGCCGGCGTTCCGACCATCTGGAACGGGTTGTATCACGATCTGAAACAGAATCCTCGCGACATCTCATGTATTCGGGCACTGGTGGTGGGCGGTTCCGCGATGCCGCGCGCCCTGATCGAGGCCTATGAGAAGGAGCTGGGCGTCAACGTCGTGCATGCCTGGGGAATGACTGAAATGTCGCCGCTAGGAACGGTCTCCAAGCTCCTCAGTCACCACTCCGACATGACGCAAGAGGAGATCTGGGACGTCAAGGCCCGCCAGGGCTACCCGATTTCAGGGGTTGAAATGCGTATTGTCAATGACGAGGGCGAAGAGTTGCCGTGGGATGGGGAGACGTTCGGCGAACTGCAGGTGCGCGGGCCGTGGGTCGTGCGGTCGTATTTCAAACTGGAGGGCGGCGACGATAGCTTTACGGAGGACGGCTGGTTCTGCACCGGCGACGTGGTCACGATCACCCCGGACGGCTTCATGACGATTACTGACCGCACGAAGGACCTGGTGCGGAGCGGAGGCGAGTGGATCTCATCGGTCGAGTTGGAGAACCTGCTGATGGCGCATCCGCTGGTGTTGGAGGCTGCGGTCATCGCGGTGCCAGATGAGCGCTGGTATGAGCGTCCGCTGGCGGTTGTCGTGCCCACCGACGCAGCTGACCCGCCCGACAATGACGCGTTGCAGGCGTTTCTTGAGCCGCAGGTTGCGAAGTGGTGGCTGCCAGACGGCTATGAGTTCATCGACGACATTCCGAAGACGGGGACGGGGAAGTTCGATAAGAAGGTGTTGCGCGAGCGGTTTGGCCAAAACTAAGCGGAGGGTTAGCGCCGGGGCGCCGCGGAGTAGGATGAATCCAAAAGAGATTCGGATCGTCCGAAGTAGGATGGAGAAAGCGGGTCGCGCCTGAGGTCCCTGGAAGGCGTTCAGGAGTCCCCAGACAAATGTGATCCAGGAACGATTTGAAACCTGCGGAGGATGTAATGGAGCGAGAGGGTGCCCGCAATGGACGCCCTTAGCACTTTACTGCCTGGTGAATGAAAGTAGAGTTGGCAGTTCAGTCAGCTTCCTGCCAGGCCTGCTGGAGCATTTCGATGCTCTTGGGGACTGCGGTGGAGGCATCCTCCGCGCCTTCCATTTCGATTGAGCAGTAGCCGCGCCAGCCGGCGTCAAGGAGGATGCGGAAGATGCGGGCGTAGTCGAGATCGAGCGTGTACCAGGAACCGCCGCCGGGATAGGTCTTGGCGTGGGCCAGGCAAACATGGGGCGCGACGCGCGCCATCGCCTCGTACATATCGTCCTCGAAAAGAAAGTTGCCCATGTCAAGGATGGCCTGTAGCCAGGGCGAGTTGATTTCCTCGATGATGCGGGCCATGTCGTCCGCAAAAGTCGTCAGCCCCCAGTGGTTTTCAAGCAGCATGAGAACGCCCCTACTCTCAGCATGGGGCAGACAGCGTTCGATTGCGTCAATCACCCAACCGAATCCGTCGTCCATGGTGAAGCCCTCCCACGGTTCGACCCACCCCTTGGCCTTGATCAGATCGTCGAAGCTGCCCTGCTTGCGGAAGCCGCCGGAGTTGACCCGGATCGACGGGATGCCCATCTCGTGGGCCAGGTCAATACAGTGGAGCGTGTGGTCGATCTGCTGCTGACGGGCAGCGGGATCATCGTGCACGAAGTCCTGGTGGATGGAAAGGTTGTAGAGGTCCAGACCCACGGTGAAGGCGTGCCGCTTGAGCTTCTGCAGGTAAGCGTTGTCTTCCGATTCCATCTGGCGGTGAAGGATTTCCACGCCGGAAAGCCCCAGTTCGGCTGCGGCGTCGAGGACGGATCTGATGGGCGTCTTTTCCGGCGTAAAGTGCCAGTATGAGTAGGTTGAGGCGCCGAGGCGGAGGCCGTTTTGGCGAGCGGTCATAGGTATTCTCCCGTGCTTTTCCCTTTTTCAAGCGAGCGGCGCCTGCGCTTAGCCGTCGGTCACGCAACCTTCAGAGGCGCTGGAAACGGTCTTGATGTACTTCCAGAGGACGCCGCTCTTTGCCTTGTATTCGGGCGCGTTCCAGGACAGGCGGCGGCGATCGATCTCTTCTTCGGAAACATCGAGGACCAGCGTGTTGTCTTCGGCGTCGATGGTGATCGTGTCGCCATTCCGCGCCAGCGCAAGCAGACCGCCCTCTTGCGCTTCAGGTGTGATGTGGCCCACCACGAAACCGTGGCTGCCGCCCGAAAAGCGGCCGTCGGTGATGAGGGCGACATCCTGGCCCAGACCCTTCCCCATGATCGCGCCGGTAATGCTCAGCATTTCACGCATGCCAGGCCCGCCCTTGGGCCCTTCATAGCGAATGACGACAACATTACCGGGCAGGACCTCGTCGCTCTCGATGCCCGCCAGGCAGTCCTCTTCCGAGTCGTAACAGACTGCCGGCCCGCTGAAGCGGATGCCTTCTTTGCCCGTGATTTTGGCCACGGCGCCCGTTTCAGCAAGATTGCCATAGAGAATCTGTAGATGGCCGGTCTCTTTGATCGGGTTTTCGACCGGCATGATGATCTTCTGCCCTTCGTCCAGGTCGGAAACCGACTCGAGGTTCTCAGCCAGCGTCTTGCCTGTGACCGTCATGCAGTCGCCATGCAGAAAACCTTCGCGTAGCAGCATCTTTTGGACTCCGGGAACGCCTCCCACCTCGTAGAGGTCTTCCATTACGTACTGCCCGCTGGGCTTCAGGTCGGCCAGAAGCGGGGTGCGGTCGGAGATCGCCTGAAAGTCGTCGATGGTCAACTCGGCGTTGGTGGCCCTCGCGATGGCCAGCAAATGGAGAACCGCGTTGGTGGACCCGCCGAGAATGACGGTGACCGTAATGGCGTTCTCGAAGGCCTCGCGGGTGAGAATGTCGAGAGGTTTCAGGTCCATCTCAAGCAGGTTGCGGATTGCCGAGCCGGCCTCAAGACATTCCTGCTGTTTGCCCTCGCTGCTGGCCGGGTAGGAAGAACTGTATGGAAGGCTCATGCCAAGCGATTCGATTGCCGAGGCCATCGTGTTGGCCGTATACATGCCGCCGCAGGCGCCCTCGCCCGGACAGGCGTTGCGCAGAACCTCGCGCATCTGCTCCTCGTTGATGTCAGCGGCTAGGTACTGACCGTATGCTTCAAAGGCGGAAATAATGTCCAGCTTCTGCACGCTGCCGTTGCCGGACTGCTGAAGGTGGCCGGGCCGAATCGTGCCGCCGTAGACCATGAGGCTGGGCCGGTTGACGCGGGCCATCGCCATCAGGACGCCGGGCATGTTCTTGTCGCAGCCGGGCAGCGATATGTTGGCATCGTACCACTGGGCCCGCATGACCGTTTCGATGGAGTCTGCGATTACGTCCCGGCTCAGGAGAGAGAACTTCATGCCGGCAGTGCCCATGGAGATGCCGTCGCTGACGCCGATCGTGTGGAAGATGAGACCGACCTGGTCTGCCGCTTCCACCCCCTGCTTGACCCGGCGGGCGAGAGCGTTAAGGTGCATGTTGCAGGTGTTGCCCTCCCAGCCCATCGAGGCGATGCCGACCTGCGGCTTGTCCATGTCTTCATCGCTCAGACCGACGCCATAGAGCATCGCCTGCGAGCCGACCTGCGAAATGGTCTGGGTGAGGACACTGCTATACCTGTTCAGTTTCTGACTGGTTGTTTCTGACATGAGATTCTCTGTCCTGTTGATAGAAGAGCTTGCTTCAGACATTCGCGGGCGCCAAGTGCTGGACACAACAATCCGTTAGAGCTCTGCGAAAGCCTACCCGGTATCGGCGGGTTGCTGGCCGCGGTCCTACCCGGTGCGTATCGGTGCGTTGCTGGCCGCGGCTTGATCCACTATCTGATCCGGGTGATCGATCTCCGCGCCGCGGGCAGGCAATCCGGTCTCATTGTGCTGGTCATAGGTGACGAGGAAGTATTCCACTGCGTCGGAAATCGCCGTCCAGCTCGCCTCAATAATGTTTGTGCTTGCGCCAACTGTGGTCCAGTTGCGTACGCCGTCGGAGCTGGTGATCAGTACACGGACGGAGGCCCCTGTCCCCTGGTCGCTGTTGATAATACGCACCTTATAGTCGAGGAGGTGCATCCTGTCGAGCTGGGGGAAGTGGCTCTGTATCGCCTTGCGCAAGGCGAGCATCAACGCATTGACCGGGCCGTTGCCTTCGGCGACCTCATGGTAGATCTGATCGCCTACTTCCGCTTTGATGGTCGCCTCGGATGACAGGCCGCGCCCGGCGCGGTTTGCCACAGCGACAGTGTAGTCTATCAGCGAGAAACTGGGCCGGTACCCTTCCCTGGAGCGGCGCAGCATCAGGTCGACGCTTGCTTCGGCGCTCTCAAACTCAAATCCGGTGCTCTCCAGCTCTTTTATCTGTTGAAGGACCGCCCTTTCCTTCTCCCTGGAAAGCCCTTCAACGCCAAACTCATCGGCCTTTACGGCAATGTTGTCCTTGCCGCTGAGTTCGCTCACGAGAACGCGAGTCTGGTTGCCCAGCTGTTCAGGATCGACGTGCTGGTAGCTGTCGACATTCTTGAGCACTGCGTTAACGTGGGTCCCCCCCTTGTGGGCGAAGGCGCTCTGGCCGACAAATGGCTGATGCGTGTTGGGGCGAAGATTGGCGAGCTCGTTGACGTAGTGGCTGAGCTCGGTCAGTTTGGCAAGCCTTTCATTCCCAACCAACTCGTAACCCATCTTAAGCTGCAAATTCGCGATGATGCTGACGAGATTGGCGTTTCCGCAACGCTCGCCGTATCCGTTGACTGTGCCCTGTACGTGGGTACACCCATTGCGCACGGCCTCAAGCGAATTCGCGACCCCGGTCTCGCTGTCGTTGTGCGCGTGGATTCCAAGGGTAACGCCGCCCCGACGTGGGGGAGCGCTGCCATTCACGCCGCTCCCGTCTTCGGCGGGGTCTGCGAGGGCGGCGGCAAGCTCCCGCCGCACCGCGCGAACGATTTCCCCGATCTCCCAGGTGAGAGTGCCGCCGTTGGTGTCGCAGAGAACGATACAGGCGGCGCCGCCGATCACAGCCTGCTTGATAGTCTCCAGCGCGTATTCCGGGTTTTCCTTGTAGCCGTCGAAAAAGTGCTCGGCATCGTAGATTACTTCGCGTTCGTGCCGGGCCAGGTAGTCCACCGACTCGCGAATCATACGAAGATTTTCTTCGGGCGTGGCCTGCAAAACATCGCGTACGTGCAGGTCCCAGCTCTTGCCGAAGAGGGAGATGACAGGCGTGTTGGCCTGAAGCAGCAACTGAATCTGGGGGTCGTCGGCGGGGTCGATATCGCGCTTGCATGTAGAGCCAAAGGCAGTCAGGCGGGCGTGCGCAAGCAAAAGTTCGCGCTCGGCGCGTTCGAAAAACTCCATGTCTTTGGGATTGGAGCCGGGCCAGCCGCCTTCAATGAAGTCGATGCCGAACTCGTCTAGGCGGGCCGCGATGCGTAGCTTGTCGTCGCAGCTGAGCGATACGCCCTCAGCCTGCGCGCCGTCCCGCAGAGTGGTGTCGAATAGCTGGATCTTCACGTTTCAGTACTCCATAGCAAACAAAGCTTCAAGGCCGGCCGGACAACAAGACAAGATAACGCGGCTTCCTGCGTCAGCCCGTCGCCTGAAGTCCGGCGGCAACGCCATTTATTGAAAGCAGGATGGCCTGACGCAGGCGTGGGTCATCCTCAAAAGCGTCGCGGCCTGCCTGCACGTCTTCCTGTTTCTGTTCAGCAGTCGTTCTCTGCTTGTTTAGCAGGGCGACCTGAATGTAGTTGAGCGGATCGACATATGGATTGCGCAGATAGATGCTGCGCTGAAGCCATGGTTCGTTGTCAAGGAGCGCGTCCTGGCCCGTAATCGCCAAAATGAGACGCTCAGTACGGCGGAATTCATCCATGATGTCATCGAAGATTGCAAGCTGAACGGAGTCCTCGGCCAGTGACGCATAGAGCGATGCGATGGTCATGTCAGCCCGGCGCATTGAGAGCTGCGCCCTGTCGATCACGGTTCGGAAAAAAGGCCATTCTCCGTACATCTCTTTCAGAAGGGACAATTGTTGCGGCGAATCGGCGCCGAGCGCGGCGCCCAACCCATACCAGCCGGGCAGGTTGACTCGGCTCTGCGTCCATGCGAAGACCCAGGGAATGGCGCGCAAATCCGAAATGTCCGATGTCTGGCGCCGTTTAGCAGGGCGCGAGCCAATGTTCATCTGTGCCAGCTGCTCTATGGGCGTTGCCTCGTGAAAGTAACGGAGAAAGAGAGGATTCTCGACCAGAGACCGGTATTTGCGTTCGGAGCGCTCGCTGGCGGCGTCGAGAAACTCCGCCCACTTTTCTTCCGCTGCTGTCGAAGACATCCGAACCTTGCCCTCTTCACTCTGCGCGTCCAGGTGCGTCTCGCAGCTGGCAATCAGAACGGCGTTGACCAGCTGTTCCAGATGGCGTTTGGCTATCGCCCGGTTGCTGTAGCGGGCGCTGATCACTTCACCCTGTTCGGTGATTTTGATGCGGCCCTGAACGGATCCAGGGGGTTGGGCAAGGATCGCCCGATTGGCAGGGCCGCCCCCGCGTCCGATAGAGCCGCCGCGGCCGTGGAACAGGGTCAGCTGAACATTGTGTTCGCCGCAAATCTGGGCCAGCCTTTCCTGGGCCC
Organism: Caldilineaceae bacterium; assembly: GCA_022824685.1. Lineage (GTDB taxonomy): Bacteria > Chloroflexota > Anaerolineae > Caldilineales > Caldilineaceae > Bin5. The sequence goes on along the minus strand of JAJDZJ010000188.1, from coordinate 36,642 downwards.
GATAGAGCGACCAGCTCGAGCGCAGAAAGCCCCCGTCCTTGTTTGAGTCACTGTAGCCGATCATGATTTCCTGGCGGTCGCCGCGGCGAGCAAGGTGTCGGCGGTAAATCGGCGATTCAAAGAGGGCGCCCATGATTTCGGGGGCGCGAACGAGGTCGTCAATGGTCTCAAAGAGTGGCGCGATGTCGATCTTGCCAAACAGGCCCGCGTCTTTGGCCAGCAACAGCACTTCCAGAACATGGCTGACCGATGTAGTCATGCTGATGATGTAGGCGCCGATGGCCTCAGGCGCGATGCGCTCGTGAGCCTGGCGGATCAGCCGGAACAGAGCGACAGTCTCGTTGGTTACGGCGCTGTACTGCAGCCGGGCGGTGAGAGGACGCGGGCTCTCAATCTCCTGAACAAGCAGGCGCGTCCGTTCGTCCTCCGGCAGCCCCGCGTAACTGAAATCAGGGTCTTGGGGCCGGTAGTAGCGATGGAGCAGGTCGGCGACCGCCTTGCGATGGCGTTCGGAGTGCTGACGAATGTCCATGGATGCTAGATGAAAGCCGAAGATACGCGCCTGCTGAACGAGCTGCGCGAAGCGGCCTTCAGCCAGGCGGTCGCCCTTGTTTTCGCGCAGGCTGCGCTGGATCAGTTCCAAGTCGGCAATGAACTCGTCCGCATTGCGATAGGACCAGGAATCCGGCCTCTGGGCGTGCCAGGCCTCACGGTTTTGGGTGAGGGTGGCGCCCAGTCTCCGGTAGATCAGGATCATCTTCTGTCTGTACGGCTCGAGCGAGAAGCGTTCCAGGCGGGCCTTGCCGCTCTGCGGCGCGGCCTCCAGATCGTGGGCCAAGCTGTCGAGGAACGCCGGCGAAAAGGCGCCGCGCGTACGGGCTACGCTCAGGTGCCCGTACATGCCGACAACGGCCCGGCGGTAGAGCTCCAGGGCCTGTTCCTTCTGCTGGCGCAGGGCGTCTTCAGTCACGTCTTGCGTTACGAACGGATTGCCGTCGCGGTCGCCCCCGATCCAGGAGCCGTAGCGCAGAAAGGTGGGCAAATGGTCCGCGGCCTCATCCACGTCCTGGGCTTCAAGGCATTCGGGGAACTCACGCGCCAGCGCCTGCTGCAGTTCGTTGTAGATCTCCGGCAGAAGGTCAAACAAGGTGGTATCGAAGAAGTAGAGCCCTTCACGGACCTCGTCCATTACATCGGGACGCCGTTCCCGGTTCACGTCACTTTGCCACAACGAAACAACGACCTCGCGAATCTGCTCCCAGTTCCTCTCCTGCTCACTTGGCAGGAGAACATGAGCGTCCAGCTCGCGCAGCAGTCTTGTCAGGTCAAGCAGTTTCAAAAGAATGGTACGGCGCTTGGCCTCGGTCGGGTGGGCGGTAAAGACAGGTTTGATCAATAGTTCATCAAGCAGTCGCCGCACTTCAGCGACAGGCGTACCAGCGGCGCGCAACCTCGTTATCGCTGCCGCGATGGTTTCGGGCATCTGCCGGCTGTTTTCCTCGGCGCGGGCCGCGCGCTGGCGGATGACCCGCACGCGCTGCTGCTCCTCCGCCAGGTTGACAAGCTGGAAGTATGTGGTAAACGCCTTGAGCACGCCGAGGGTGCTGTCTAGGTCATTGACAAGGCGGGAGGCAAGCCGCTCGATCTGACGGCCAGCCTCCGGATCGCCACTGCGCTGCGCGCGAGTCAGGGAGCGCAACTCCTCGACGAGGTCGAAAATGGCCTGACCTTCCTGCTCTACGATCGTTTCGCCGAGAAGATTGCCCAGTTGGCGAACTGTCATGCGCAGCTGCCGGTCGGTATCCCCCTGGCCTGTTCCGTTTCCCGTTTCGTTTGCAGTGTCTGTTCTGTTGAATCCTTGCCTGAAATGCGAGGTCATACGGTTTCCCTGCCGGGTCGCACTTCCATCCTCAATTGCCGCTCATTAGGAATTCCGCTCATTCACCCGACCGCTCTTACAGTAAAGGCGTGATTGGCCGCTACGAATCCAGGAGCTCCTGGACGACGAGATTGCCCAAGACCTCAGTCCCTGCCGCCTCTGTGTCCGGTTGGGCGATGTCCGGTGTACGCACGCCGAGCGCCAGGATGGCATCGACAGCGCCCTCGACGGCTCCGGCCTCTTCTTCCAATCCGAGACTGTGACGAAGGAGCATCGCGCTGCTCAGGATGGCCGCCAGCGGGTTGGCGATCCCCTGTCCCGCTATATCGGGCGCGCTGCCGTGGATGGGTTCATAGAGGCCGAGGGGCAGGTTATGCCCGTTGCTTACGTCGCCCAGGCTGGCCGAGGGCAGCATGCCCATCGATCCGGCCAGCATGGAGGCCTCGTCGGTCAGAATATCGCCAAACAGATTGCCGGCAACGATTACGTCAAAGTCGGCAGGACGGCGTATCAGGTGCATGGCCATGGCGTCGACGAGGATATGCTCGACCTCCAACTCGGGATAGTCGGCAAGGGCCTCGGTTGCGACGCTGCGCCAAAGCCGGGATGAAGCGAGCACGTTGGCCTTGTCAACACTGGCAAGTTTCTTCCCGCGGTCCATGGCCGAGTCCGCGGCCAGGCGGACGACCCGGTCAATCTCCGGCCGCGTGTAGAGCATCGTGTCAAATGCCTCCATGCCGTCGTCAGGCTCCTGCCGCTGGCCGAAGTAAATCCCTCCTGTCAGCTCTCGCACGACGAGTAGATCGACCCCTTCCAGTGTCTCCTCCTTGATCGTGCTGGCAGAGAGCAGCTGGGGTTGAAGTTTGACCGGGCGGAGGTTGGCAAACAGGTCCAGGCTTTTGCGGAGCGCGAGAACGCCGCGTTCCGGCCTGTCCGGAAGGCTGGGATCGTCCCACTTTGGCCCGCCCACAGCACCGAGCAGCACCGCTTCTGCGGCAGCGGCCGCTTCGACCGTCTCATCCGGCAAACTGGTGCCCAATTCGTCGATGGAACGTCCGCCTATCTGCTGGTGGCTGAATGCAAAGCTGTGACCGAACCGGTCTGCCACCGCGGCCAGGACTTTCCTTGCCTCCGCCGTGACCTCCGGGCCGATTCCATCTCCGTCCAGAATTACAATTGTTGCATCCATTCGTTTTGCTTCCTTCGTAAGATTCGCGCCTGAATCGAGCTCTTCTCTACTCTGGATATCGGGCGACTGAATCTAGCTTCGCTATCGATAGATTGGTTGGGTCCGTTTCTGCGCTCTACCCGTTCCTGTGAAATCTTAAATGTGGTTTGCGGTTGGTCTCCGATGCGCAGGCGGCCATTCAGTCAGATGATGGACGTTTGAATCAAACGGATTCCTGGTCGTTGAACTCCTCGTCAGCCGCCAAAGGGCGCCGGCCGCCGAAAACGGCCAGTTCGAAGATCTTGAAGAAACAGTCTACATCCTCGAAGCCGATGGCGGTCAGCCATTTGCACTGGTCGTCGACCGGGGCCAAAATGTTCGCCTGTTTGTCTTCCCGGTTATGATACGCCAGCGCGACCTGGCTTCGCGTCTGCGCTTCGCCCTCGGTCAGCTGATTTGCCCACAGGCTGTCGATGAAATAGTCGTCGTATAACGCCTCATTCCTGCTTGTCGTTGAAGAGACGTGCTCAATGTTTACAAATGCGCCGCCCGGCAGCAAGAGGTCGTAAATGTCGGTATAGACCTGGCGCTTGATGTGGTCGGGATGGTGGTGAATCGAGAACCCGGAGACGATAGCGTCGAATGGCGCACGCGATGCGACAATGTCAAACCAGGCGGGGTCAGTGTAGTCTACCGATGAAACGTGCAGTGAACTGCTGTATGCCTGCAAATTGGTCAATGCTGCCTGAAGCATTGGCGTGGAGAAGTCGACAAGGGTACCCCGTGCACGGGGGTATTTCTCCAGGATCGTTGCCGCGAGTATGCCTTCGCCACAGCCCAGATCTAGAAAGCTGTGGATGGGTCGTTCGCCGTGGACAAGTTCTTCTTTCGGCCCGGCGATTACGCGCAACATCACGTCCAACTGAATCTGCGTCAGAGGGACGCCCTTTCGTACCTTTGTTAGGAAGTTTTCGACCAGTGAGGGGTCTTTCCACACGGCGCTCCTGCGTTCCGAAGGAACCGCGCCTGCATTCATCCGCTTCATCCTCTATTCTTTTCCCAGTTGTCGGTCGGCAGTTGCCGCGGGCGGTAGTTTCTCGACCGACTGCGGGCTACCAAGAACTGTCAGAGCGACACCGCGGCCTCGAATGCGCTTATCTGCTCCTCCTTGTCAAGAAGATAGCCGAGGTCGTCCAAGCCCCGCAGAAGGCAATGTTTGCGGAATGGATCGATGTCAAATGACCAGGAAGTTTCGGCGTCGCTCGTTTCGCCGTCAAGGAGGCCCGGTAATGTGACCGTCTGGTTCTGCAAGTCGATGCAGATGCTGGTCTTGGATAGCTCCTCGACAAGGTCGAGCAAACTGCGAACGGTGGCTTCCGGCAGTCTGATGGGCAGCAGCCCGTTCTTCAAGCTGTTGTTGTAGAAGATGTCGGCGAATGCGGGAGAGATGACAGCTCGGAATCCGTACTGGGTGAGAGCCCAAACCGCGTGTTCGCGGCTGGACCCGATGCCGAAATTGCGGCCGGCAACGAGGATTTCCGAGCCCTGGTACTGAGGCTGATTGAGAACGAAGTCAGGATTCGGGCTTCCGTCGCGACTGTAACGCCACCACGAGAACAGCCCGTCGCCCATACCCTCCTGGGTGACAGCCGTGAGATAGCGGGCCGGGATGATCTGGTCGGTATCGACGTTCTCGGTTCGGAGCGGCAGTGCGGTTGAAGTCAGTGTTGTGAACGGTTGCATCAGAGGATCTCCCGCACGTCAGTAACGCGGCCATTGACAGCAGCCGCGGCAGCCATAATGGGACTCATCAACAGGGAACGGCTACCAGGCCCCTGCCTGCCCATGAAGTTGCGGTTGCTGGTGCTGGCGACGTATTTCCCTTCGCCCGCTTTGTCGTCGTTCATCGCAAGGCACATGCTGCAGCCTGCGCCGCGCCACTCAAAGCCTGCTTCGCTGAAAATGCGGTCTAGACCCTCGGCTTCGGCCTGGGCCTTGACCGCCTTTGAACCGGGCACGACAAGCGCCTCAACATGGTCGGATACGCGCCGGCCCTTGGCGATGGCGGCGGCCGCGCGCAAGTCTTCGATTCGGCTGTTCGTGCAGGAGCCGATGAATACAATGTCGACGTGCTGGCCTTCAATGGGCTGTCCTTCGGTCAGGCCCATGTACTCGAGCGCGTTTTGCAGGCTGCGTCTATCGGCAGGGTCCTCGAGATCCTGCGCGCGGGGAACGCGGCCATTTACCGACACGCCTTGGCCCGGGTTGGTGCCGTAGGTCACCATAGGCGCAAGCGCCGAAGCATCGAGCGTCAATTCCCGGTCAAATGTGGCGTCCTCATCCGTGGTCAGGGTCCACCAGCGCGAAACCGCCTTTTCCCATTGGTCGCCCTTGGGAGCAAAGGTGCGTCCCTTGATGTAATTGAAAGTGGTTTCGTCCGGAGCTATCAGACCGGCGCGGGCGCCGCCCTCGATGCTCATATTGCAGATGGTCATGCGGCTGGCCATGTCCAGGGCCCGAATTGCCGGTCCCCGATATTCAAAAACGTGACCGACGCCGCCGCCCGCCCCGTTCTTGGCGATTATGGCCAAAATGATGTCCTTGGCTGTAACGCCTGTGCCAAGGTCGCCTTCAACGTTGATGGCGAAGGTCTTTGGTTTCGTCTGCATGAGGCACTGGGTTGCCAAGACGTGGCCGACCTCGCTTGTGCCGATGCCAAAGGCCAGCGCCCCGAAGGCTCCATGCGTACTTGTGTGGCTATCGCCGCAGACGATGGTCATGCCCGGTTGGGTGACGCCCAGCTCTGGGCCGATCACATGAACGATGCCCTGGATTTCACCCTCAATATCATACAGTGGGACGTCAAATTCGGCGCAGTTCTGTCGCAGGGCGCGCACCTGGGTCGCAGCGTCATCGGGCCAGTCAACCTCCAACGCCCCGATGCGTGTGGGAATTGCGTGGTCCATGGTGGCGAAGGTTTTGTCGGGTCGGCGCACGCGCAGGCCGCGCTCGCTGAGTGTGGCAAAAGCCTGCGGCGATGTAACCTCATGTACAAGGTGGGCGTCGATATAGAGGACGGCCGGCGCTCCCTCATCTTGCGCGATTACGTGTGCATCCCAGATTTTCTCAAACAGCGTCTTTCCCATTCTCTCATGTCCTTGCCTGATTTATCGCGGAAACAGCGCGTGGGGCGGCCTAGGGAAGGCTCGTTTCTCCCATCAGATAGCGGTCACACTCGCGTGCGGCGCCGCGGCCTTCGTTGATGGCCCAGACCACAAGACTCTGGCCGCGCCGCATGTCGCCGGCGGCGAAGACGCCGGGTACATTCGTGGCGAAATCGCCATATTCAGCCTGGGCATTGGAGCGGGCATCTGTTTGGACGCCCAACTGTTCGAGCACCGGGTTTTCCGGCCCCAGGAAACCCATAGAGAGGAACACCAGCTGGGCTGGCCATACCCTTTCTGTCCCTGGCACTTCGCGCAATTGTGGGCGCTGACCGTTTTCGCTGGGCACCCATTCAATCATGACTGTATGCAGTTCTTTCAGTTTACCCTGTTCATCGCCAACGAACTTCTTTGTGCTGATAAGGAAGGTGCGGGGATCCTGGCCAAAGCGGGCGTCGACTTCGGCGTGTCCGTAATCGACGCGGAAGATGTTTGGCCATTCTGGCCAGGGATTGCTTGCGGCTCGTTCCGGCGGCGGCTTGGGCATGATTTCAAACATGTTGACGCTTTTGCAACCGTGGCGCATGGACGTGCCCAGGCAGTCGTTGCCGGTGTCGCCGCCCCCAATCACAATCACATCTTTGCCCTCGGCAGAAATATAGGGATAGCTGAAGCCTTCGCCTTGAACTTCTCCGTATTTTTCGTCGAGCAACTCTTTCGTATTGCCGTGGAGGAACTCCATAGCGAAATGAACACCTTCCAACTCCCTGCCCTCAATTGGCAGGTCCCTGGGGTTTGTGGCGCCGCCGCAAAGGACGACGGCGTCATTCCCTTGCAGGAGTGTTTCGGCCGGAATGTCTTTGCCCACTTCGCAATTGGTAATAAAGGTTACGCCTTCGGCGCGCATCAGGTCGACGCGGCGCTCCACGCGCTCCTTTTCCAGCTTCATATTGGGGATGCCGTACATGAGCAGCCCGCCGACGCGGTCGGCCCTTTCGTAAACGGTGACGGTATGGCCTGCCGTGTTCAACTGGTCCGCGCAGGCGAGCCCTGCCGGTCCTGAGCCGACGACCGCGACCTTCTTGCCTGTGCGCACCGCCGGCGGTACGGCAACAACCCAGCCCTCTTCAAAGCCCCTATCGATTATGGCGCACTCGATGCTCTTGATGGTTACGGGCGGCTCGATAAGGCCCAAGGTGCAAGAGCCTTCGCAGGGGGCTGGGCAAACGCGGCCGGTAAATTCCGGGAAATTATTTGTGGCGTGGAGCCTGTCGAGCGCTTCCCGCCAGCGATTCTGATAGACAAGGTCATTCCACTCCGGAATCAGGTTGTTGATGGGGCATCCGCCCTCGGGCATGGTGCCGGTATGGCAGAAGGGAATGCCGCAATCCATGCAGCGTGCGCCCTGATCCTGCAGGTCATTCGTTGTTAGATGGAGATGGAACTCATTCCAATCCTGAATTCGTTCAAGAGGCGGCCGTTCCGGGAAAGGCTGCCGATCGAATTCAAGAAAGCCGGTTGGTTTACCCATTCGAAATCTCCTAACTGCGTATTGCGTGGCAAGAGCTACGGCGCAATACCGGTTCGAATTACTCCGCTACGCAATACTCAGTTTCCGCTCACCCGTGCGGCCAAGTCCTGGCTGTTTCGCTCGAAAGCGGCCATCAACGCCTCGGCCCCCTTGAGACCGGCGGCTTCCACTTCGGCAAGGCATTGAAGCATGCGTTTGTAGTCTCTTGGCAGCACTTTAACAAACTTGGGCAGGTAGGCGTCCCAAGTCGCCAGGATTCTGCCGGCCACTTCCGAGTTCGTGTATACGTAGTGCCGCTGGATCATTTCGCGTACTTCGGCGCATTCCTCCGGGTCGTCGAGTTTTTCAAGTTCAACCATTTCCAGGTTGACCCGTTTGTTGAAGTCGACCCCGTCCACCGGCTCTTCGTCCAGAACATATGCAATGCCGCCCGACATGCCGGCGGCGAAGTTTCGCCCAGTACGTCCGAGTACAACGACGCGGCCCCCGGTCATATACTCGCAGCCATGGTCGCCGACCCCTTCGATGACGGCGTGCAGGCCCGAGTTTCGCACGCAGAAGCGCTCACCAGCCATGCCGCGGATATAGGCTTCACCGCTGGTCGCGCCATAGAAGGCGACGTTGCCGATGATGATGTTCTCCTCGGCTTTGAAGGTGGAGCCGTAGGGCGGATACGCGATGATCTTGCCGCCGGAAAGACCCTTTCCGAAATAGTCGTTGCCGTCGCCCTCAAGTTCGAGGGTCATGCCGTTGGGTATGAAGGCGCCGAAACTCTGACCGGCGGCGCCAGTAAAGTGCAGTTGGATGGTGTCTTCGGGCAGTCCGTCGGGCCCAAAGCGGCGGGTAATTTCACTGCCTGTGATTGTTCCGACAACGCGATTCGTGTTGTGGATCGGCAGTGACTCCTTCACACGGGCGAGGGAGACCTCCGGTCCCTCTCCCCGAAGCGCTGCGTGGGCGCGTTGCACCTCTTCCGCGCTGCTTTCGAGTGCAGGCCCGCAGAGCTCCAACAGTGTTGTGTTGTCCAGCGCCTTGTCCAGGCCGTGATCCTGCTCAATCTGGCAGTAGCGGCCCCAGTCATCGGGCACATCCGGGCGGTGCAGGATTGCGGTCAGGTCGATCCCCTCCGCCTTCCAGTGCTCGATCGATTGCGGGGCCCGCAGGCGGTCCGTTCGACCGATCATCTCATTCACGGTACGGAAACCGAGCTTCGCCATGTACTCCCGTAACTCCTGCGCGATGAAGCGCATGAAATTCACGACGTCCTGCGGGTCGCCAGTGAACTTCTTGCGCAGCTCCGGGTTCTGGGTGGCGACTCCGACCGGGCATGTGTCCAAGTGACAGACTCGCATCATGATGCAACCGAGCGCAACGAGAGGGCTGGTGGCGAAGCCGTATTCCTCTGCGCCAAGGAGCGCGGCGATGGCAAGGTCGCGGCCCGTCTTGAGCTGACCGTCAGTCTCTACGACGACGCGGCTGCGCAAATTGTTGATCAGAAGCGTCTGGTGAGTCTCCGCTACGCCTAGCTCCCACGGCAGTCCGGCGTGTTTGATGCTCGTCTGCGGAGACGCGCCGGTGCCGCCGTCATGCCCGCTGATCAGGATTACGTCTGCATGGCCCTTGGCGACACCGGCCGCGACAGTGCCAACACCGACCTCGGACACCAGCTTGACGTTGATGCGGGCGTGGTGGTTTGAATTCTTGAGGTCGTGAATCAGCTCGGCAAGATCCTCGATCGAGTAGATGTCATGATGCGGAGGAGGCGAAATCAGGCCGACGCCGGGCGTCGAGTGGCGCACCTCCGCGATCCAGGGGTAGACCTTTTTGCCGGGCAGCTGGCCGCCCTCGCCGGGTTTTGCGCCCTGTGCCATCTTGATCTGCAACTCCCTGGCATTTACCAGGTAGTTGCTTGTGACGCCGAAGCGGGCGGACGCAACCTGTTTGATGGCGCTGTTCTTCGAGTCTCCGTTTGGCTCGAGGAAATAGCGGGCGGGGTCTTCGCCGCCTTCGCCCGTATTGCTCCGACCGCCAATGCGGTTCATGGCGATGGCCAGCGTTTCATGGGCTTCCTTACTGATCGAACCGTAGGACATGGCGCCGGTCTTGAAACGCTTGCAGATCGACTCGACCGGCTCCACCTCATCAATCGGGATGCTCTTCGCCTCCTCAAAATCGAACTCCAACAGGCCCCGAAGGTTGCACCACTCCTTGTTCATCTCGTCGATGTCCTTGGTGTAGGCCTTGAAGGAGTCAAAGTCATTGGTACGGCAGGCCTGCTGGAGCAGGTGTACGGTGCGCGGGTTGAAGAGATGCATCTCGCCGTCTTTTCGCCACTGATAGTCTCCGCCAGGAGAGAGCAATTGGCCGGCGTGGCCGTTGCCATTGGTAGAGTGAGACTCCAGATCGGCGTGACCGTTCAAGCGACCGTTTGACTCGGCATGCGCGTAAAGGCGAACGGGATAGGCCCGGTCATGCCGTACTTTGATCTCACTGTAAATCTCTGGCAGATCGATTCCCTCGACGCGGCTGGCAGTCCAAGTGAAGTACTTGTCCACCAGGTTTTGGCTAAGGCCAAGCGCCTCAAAGATCTGTGCGCCGCAGTAACTCTGTATCGTCGAGATTCCCATCTTCGACAGTACTTTGACGACTCCCTTCATGGCGGCCTTGACATAGTTATACGTTGCGGTGTCATGGTCGATGTCGATGATGAGCCGGTTCTGAATCATCTGGTCCAGCGTTTCAATGGCCAGATAGGGGTTGACGGCAGTCGCGCCAAATCCGATCAGCAGAGCCAAATGGTGGACTTCACGGGGTTCGCCCGACTCGACCAACAAGGCCGTTTGTGTGCGCGTCTCGTTTCGGATCAGATGGTGGTGCAATCCGGAGGTAGCCAGCAGCGCGGGAATGGGCGCGACACCGGGCCCGACGCCCCGATCCGAAAGAATCAGAATGTTCGTCCCATCTTCGATTGCGTCAGTTGCGGCTTGGAAGAGGTCCTCAAGCGCCTGTTCAAGCGCTTCCGGGCCTCCGTTCACTTCAAAGAGAATCGGCAGCGTCTTGGCGCTGAAGCCCTCTGCCCTACTCTGTTCAATATGCCGGATCTTGGCTAGTTCTTCGTTGGTAAGAATCGGCTGCCTGAGCTTGAGCTGCCGGCAGTTCTCGGGCTTGGTTTCGAGCAGGTTGAGCTCAGTGCCCATCATCACTTCTGTGGCGGTGATCAGCTCCTCGCGAATGGCGTCGATGGGCGGATTGGTCACTTGGGCAAAGAGCTGTTTGAAATAGTTGTAAAGGAGCTGCGAGTGGTTGGACAGGGCCGCGGCTGGTGTGTCATTGCCCATGGCGCCCAAGGCTTCGACGCCGTCCGTCGCCATCGGAGCCAGCAGGATTCGCAACTGCTCGAAGGTATAACCGAAGATCTGTTGCCGTTCAAGCATCGACTCATGGTCGACGCCGGGCACTTCGGCCTCTGGCTGTGGGATCTCATCCAGGCTTACAAGGTGCTCGTCTAGCCATTCGCGGTAGGGATGCGCGGCGGCCATCGATTCCTTCAATTCTCCATCGGAGATAATCCGGCCCTGTGATGTATCGACAAGAAACATACGGCCGGGTTCCAGGCGGGCCTTTCTGAGGATCCGGTCCGGCTCCATCGGAAGCACGCCCACTTCTGATGCCATCACCACCATGTCGTCCTTTGTGACGCAATAGCGAGAGGGGCGGAGGCCGTTGCGATCCAGCACGGCGCCGACAACTGTGCCGTCGGTGAAGACCATGGATGCAGGCCCGTCCCACGGCTCCATCATCGTGCTATGGTATTCGTAGAAGGCCTTTTTGGCGTCGCTCATGGTCTCGTGCTGCGACCATGGTTCGGGGATCATCATCATCATTGCGTGCGGCAGCGTGCGGCCCGATAGATAGAGAAACTCAAGCGTTTCGTCGAACTTAGCGGAATCACTGCCGTCGTCACGGATGATCGGCAAAATCTTCTTGATATCGTTGCCGAAGAGCTCGCTCTCGAAGTGGGACTGGCGGGCGTGCATCCAGTTTTCGTTGCCCCGCAACGTGTTGATCTCGCCATTGTGAATCATATACCGGTAGGGATGCGCGCGTTCCCAGCTTGGGAAGGTATTCGTGCTGAAGCGAGAGTGGATGACGATGAGAGCCGATTCCATGTCTCCGTCGAGCAGGTCGGGGTAGAAGCCTCGGACCTGCGGGGCCATGAGCATGCCCTTGTATACGACGGTGCGAGAGGAAAGGCTTGCGACATAGAATGCATCGCCTTCGCGTAGTTGAGAGTATCGGATGCGGTTCTCGGCCTGTTTGCGAATCACATAGAGCTTGCGTTCAAAGGACAGGTCATCGTCTCCGGTGAGCCGTTCCGGGTTGCGCCCGATGAAGACTTGCCGCACAACAGGTTCACCGATGCGCGCTGTGTGGCCTATCTCCGTGTTTTCGGTCGGGACTGTGCGCCATCCAAGGACCGTCTGGCCTTCGGAGCGGATAATTCTTTCGAAGAGTTGCTCGCACAGGAAGCGGTAGTCCCCCCTGGGCGGCAGGAAGATCATTCCGACCGCGTAGTCACCCTCAGGCGGCAGGTCGAAGCCTTCTTCCTGGGCCACTTTGCGCATAAATTTATCGGGCATTTGCATCAGCACGCCGGCGCCGTCGCCTGTGTTCGGTTCACATCCGCACGCGCCCCGGTGCGCAAGATTGTGCAAAACTTCAAGGCCTTGAGTGACGATGGCGTTTGACTTCTCGCCCCTTATGTTGACGACGAATCCCACACCACATGCGTCATGCTCGTAGCGCGGGTCGTATAGGCCTTGCTTGGCCGGCAGACCGGGTTGCGAGTGCGGAGTGGAACTGGGGCAACAGGAAGGGCTAAGTTTCAATTCCGACATTTCGTCATCTCCTAGATTAAGCCTTCCACGAGGCATCGTCCGCTCAGGGCAGTTGGTTAAGCGAAATCTACTCTGCATCTTTGCGATTGATGCGAAGGAAGCGCGTGTGCCAAGTTCGGATGACGTCCTTGTCGAACCGAAGTACCTTGCCAACAGGAGTATTTCAGAGGGACAAGCCCTCTAGCATTTCGCATAACTTACACGAAATGTGGCCTTTCGTCAACTTTAGGAGGCTTCTGCGGAATTACGGTATCCGTTGCCGTAGATGATAAGTTCCACGCCGCCGTCTACGACCAGGGGGTGGCTGAACTTTATGCCGATAACTCCGTCGTACCCCTTGGCTGAAGCCTTCTCTTCAAGATCTGACAAGCCCTGTGCGATTGCCTTCTCAATCAGCGACTCGTAATGAGACATTCGTCCCCCAAGGAGATTCCTGATGTTTTCACGCACATCTCTGACAATGTTTGCGGCGTACACAACCACAACGACGAGGAGTTCGCCCACTTCGACTTCGGAGTGGTGGGGCTGTTCGAGAGCAGTCAGTTTCACTTTTGGTCCCCGCCTCGTTCACGGTGATCTGGGACATTGACGGTCACACTCACCTCGGTTCGGCGACGCCCCCAGGCGATTCTCAGAATGAGGAAGAGCAGTAGCAATCCGCCAAGTATTGTGAGCATATTGCGCGGATTGCGAATGGCACTCCCATTCTTAAGCCAGAAAAGCAACCAGGGCACGTTGCCCGATAGCACTGGGGCCAGATCTTCCAGAACTTGGACAATGCTGCCGAGCCCCTGCTCCCTCCTCGGTCCTTCGGCGAGGAAGCGAAGCGCCGCCTCCAGGTTCTGACTTTGATGTAACGCCCCGCGAACAGGTTCGCTTTCCAACAAGGAGATGAGCGTCGGATTGTTCAGGACGAAATTTGCGAAAAGCTCGGCATTCTGGGGAGACAGCGTGGTTAAGTACATTTCAGCAATTGTCGACAGCTGGCTCACGCTCAGGTCGCCGAGAAGCAAGGAGCGAGCAGTTTCAATCGGCAGGGCCAAGAGCGCATCCCTCTCCACCGGTTCCAGTGACATCGAGTTGCGAATCGCTGTCTCGTCTCCCAGCCTCAAGACGTTCTCCAATGCGTCGCGGTCCGCGAAGTCAGTGAAATCACTCACGAGATACACTTGGTTCTCGATCACCTTGAGGATGAGGTCACTCGCAAGTTCGGCCCAACTGATGAGAGTTTCCGATTTTCCCGAATGCCGATAAATCTCCAGCGCTTCTTCAGGAAGAGTTTGCAAGAACTTGAACCGACCTGAGTCGATCAACGCCTCCAGCCTGTCCGGCTCATGCTCATCCACAACTGCTACCAGTTCAGAAAGCTTGGCCAACTGATCTATCTCGGTGAAATCCAGAATCTGCCTGAAGCTCGGATTTGTTTCCGACAGCTGGATAACGCGAGTGAACTTCAAGCGAAAATCCTGCCATTGGCTGAACGCACTGTTCGCGACGTTTCGTGCCAGAGTAGGCATCTCAACCCGTAGTTCTTCACCCACTTCATCGGCAATCCACCTTTGCATTTCAGCTTTGACATCGTCACTCTGAAGTGAGTCTCTGATTTCAGGTAGCGCGCCGTCTCTGGAATTGTACACGTCCATGACAATCAGAGCGCCTCCGACAATCCAGCCAACGAAAGGGATGCCCACAGCTGCTACTCTGACCAATATGCGTGAAAGGATTTTACCAATGATATTCTTTGTGAGAATGCTTGCCAGCCTCTTGGCAATCTCAGCGCCAATTGAAGTTCCGACGATGACCGCGACGCCGCCTGCAAGGTTTGAGTGAATCTCGAGTATGTCCAGGAAGCTCTGATCAGTCTCCGGATCGAGCTTCAACAGTTCCAGTTCTGCCTCAATCTGCCTGTTCAGCTCCGCTGACAATGTCTTGGAAAACCGTCCCCCTATGAATTCCTGCACGCATGATAGCGCGGTAGACGCAGATTTAGCCGTGACGACTCTAATCTCTTCCACGATGTCGTTGGCGACTCTTGTTGAAAGTTCCTCGAACTGCCCCGCAAATCCATCGGAGCCAAAAGCTTCCTCAGCCACCGTGGTTGCCAACTCCTCCGCTTTGGTCAGAGACCAACCCGACCAAATCCGTTCCCACACTCTGTTGTCGCTGCGGACTAATTCGATCGCGTCTTCTACGACTTGGTCAACTTTCGCTTCCATTCGCATGTCATCCCAATGGCCCTCGACAATCCCGCCCATATTGAGACGACCCTGTTCCTCCGAGACCACAACCTGCGTGATCCGGTTCAACTCATCCCGAAGACTGGCTTCGTCGACCTGGTCACACTCCTCAAAAGTGTAGGAGGCAGGACCGGTACTTTGGGCCCTGACCGCGACGGGTTTCACCAAAGAGAAAAGCAAAAGCGTGATGAGAAATGCAAAGGTGAGCCGGCGGGGCCTAGTCAAGATTGGTTTCTGCACTATGTCTGGCCTCCCAGGAGTCGACCTATGTGATCCCGAATCTTCGGCAGGCGGGGAGCCACATATCTGCAGGATCTGTATCCATTGAGAATACAGATTCCCTCGCTTCCTCTTTCACAGGGAAACTCTGCAAAACAGATGAAACAATTTTTCGGCCTCTCTGCGAGATTTGGGAGAATCGGGTTATCGGAAAACAGTTATGAAGATTTCAGCGCGGCAAAATCAGGAAGGCGAACGAGAACTGATTCGTCAAATACGCCAAGTCTCAGAAACAAAAAAAGCGGCGATTCGGTTTCTCCCGTATCGCCGCCCCTTTGCGCGCGTGCGCTGCTAAATTCCGACCGTCGCGACCTCCGAATCTCCGGCCGCAATCGCGACCTCAGCGTCGTCCTGGTCGGCGGCGCACAGCTTGTTCAGCGCTTGCAGATAAGCCTTCGTGCTGGCCACAATAATATCCGTATCCACGCCGCGGCCGCTGAACAGCCGCCGTCGGGGACGGCCCTGCGCGGTCCTGCTATGCCCCCGACTCTCCGGGGCTTCGATGCGGACCGTCACGTCTCCGTTGGCGTCAATGCCCTCCGTCACCGCCTGCACGAGAAACTCGGTCAATTCGTTCGGCTGTTGAACGACCTTGTCGATGCACGTGTACACCGCGTCCACGGGGCCGGCGCCAAAGCTGGCCTCTGTGATCTCCTCGCCCGTCCCGTTGTTGCGCAGGGTGGCAACGGCGGTGGGCGTCATATTTGTGCCGCACTGCACCTGCACGCCGAGCAACTCCCAGACTTCGACCGGCTGATAGAGTTCATCCGCAACCAGCGCCTCGATGTCCGCGTCGGTGACCGTCTTCTTCTTGTCGGCCAGATCCTTGAAACGCGTAAAGACCTCGTTCAGGTTTTCCCGGTCCAGGTGATAGCCCATTTCCTGCAGACGCACGCCCAGGGCATGACGGCCGGAGTGCTTGCCCAGAACCAGCCTGCTCTGGTGGAGCCCGATAGTATCGGCATCCATGATCTCGTAGGTGCGCTTGTTCTTTAACATGCCATCCTGATGGATGCCCGCCTCGTGCGCAAACGCATTTGTGCCCACGATGGCCTTGTTGGGCTGGATGACCATTCCCGTGTAACGGCTGACCATGTCGCTGCAGCGATGGATTTCCTGGCTGCGAATATTGGTTCGCAGGTCAAAAACTGACTGGCGCGTGTACAGCGCCATGACAGTTTCTTCCAGGCTGGTGTTGCCGGCGCGTTCGCCGATTCCGTTGATTGTGACCTCAACCTGGCGAGCGCCATTCTGGACGCCCGACAAGGTGTTGGCTGTAGCAAGACCCAGGTCATTGTGGCAGTGGACGCTGAAGATAACGTCCTTGCCGCCATCGACGTTCTCGCGCAGGTACTCAATCAGGTCGCCAAACTCCTCCGGCGTTGTGTAGCCGACTGTATCCGGGATATTCAGGGTGGTGGCGCCCGCCTGTACAGCGACGCTGCAAACTTTGACGAGGAACTCCGGATCGCTGCGGCCGGCATCTTCGGGGCTGAATTCCACGTTGTCGCACAAGCTGCGGGCGTATTGCACCATGTCGCCAACGGTTTCCAACACTTCGTTGGGGGACATGCGCAGCTTGTGCTCCATATGGATTTCGCTGGTGGCGAGAAAGGTGTGGATGCGGGGACGCACTGCCCCCTGCACGGCTTCCCACGCCTTGTCGATGTCGTCCTTGTTGGCTCGGGCCAGGCCGGCGATAAACGGCGGCGCGCTGACATTTCCGGCGTCGTCCACTCGCGGCGTTCTGCCAACAGTTTCAGCGATACGCTTGACCGCGGCGAGGTCGCCTGGAGAAGCCGCGGGGAAACCGGCCTCCATGATGTCAATTCCCAGCCTTGAAAGCTGGCGGGCGATTTCAAGTTTTTCCTGTTCGTTGAGCGTGGCTCCCGGCGACTGCTCGCCATCCCGCAAGGTGGTGTCGAAGACGAGAACAGTATTTCCGTGGGCGACTTCCCTGGCCCAACTGCCAACGTCTTCTATTGTGAACGTCTCCACGTCGATCGAAGCCATGCCGTTTTCGGCAGTCTCTTCATACTGTTGCGCATCAATTGTGTTGGTCATTGCCGGGCGCCTCCGGAGGTGATTGGGTCGAGAGATGACAGGGCGTCTCTGCCTCGCAGTATGCAGCGAGGAGATGCTGCGAACGCAGAGTGCAAGGCAGCGTTTCGCATAAGGTCACTAAGGCCGTCATCCATGCTCATCACCTCCTTTCGCGGTTCGTCAGACGCGGTCCAACAGGGCTAGATCTCCTTGGCGTCCATGAAGGTCATCATCCTGCGGAGTTCTTTACCCACGTTTTCCAGCTGCTGGCTCTGCTCACTGCGGCGCCTTTCGTAATAGACTTTGCCGCCGCCGTGGTACTCGTCCATCCACTCTTCGGCAAAAGAGCCTGACTGTATGTCGGCCAGGATCTTTCTCATCGATTCCTTTGTCTCGTCGGTGATCACACGCTGGCCGCTCTTGTAATCCCCCCACTCCGCCGTATCGCTAATGCTGTAGCGCATATAGTTGAGTCCGCCTTCATACATCAGGTCGACGATGAGCTTCAGCTCGTGCAGACACTCGAAGTATGCAATCTCAGGTTGGTAGCCGGCATCGACCAGGATTTCGAAACCCGCCTTTACCAGTTCGCTGACGCCGCCGCAGAGGACAGTCTGTTCGCCAAACAGGTCGGTCTCGGTCTCTTCGGCAAAGGTTGTTTCCAGCACACCAGCGCGCGTGGAGCCGATCGCCTTGGCATAGGCCAGGGCGTTTGCCAGGGCATTGCCTGACGCGTCCTGGTGAATCGCGACCAGCGCGGGAACGCCCGAACCCTCAGTGAAGACTTCTCGGACGCGATGGCCCGGCGCTTTCGGGGCCACCATCGAAACATCGACACTTTCGGGGGCGACGACGAAGCCGTAGCGCACATTGAAACCATGGGCGAACATGAGCGTGTTGCCCGGCTCGAGATTGGGCTGTATTTGCTGCTCATAGACGTTGCCCTGGATCGGGTCGGGGATCACGACCATGATCATGTCTGCCTCGCGGGCGGCTTCGGCCACACTTACAACCCGCAGGCCGTCGGCTTCGGCCTTGGCCTTGCTGCGGCTGCCTTCGTGCAGGCCAATGCGAACGTCCTGACCGTTGTCCTGCATATTCAGGGCGTGCGCATGACCCTGGCTGCCATAGCCGATCACCGCAATTTTTTTTCCTTCTAACAGGGCCAGGTCGGCGTCATTCTCGTAATAGATCGTTGCCACGTTCCCCTCCGAGGATTTGGTACTTTAGGCTGTATGATTTCTGAGAGTCTACTATCGCGCGCCGCACCCCGTAAGCGCAGCTGGTTTCCAGGCGTCATCGGGCTGCGGCGCAAGCTCCAGGAACGCAGCAACCTGAATCCGTCAGGCCTTACTTACTGGTCGTCATGGCCACTGCCATTCAGGCTGGCGGCGGCCTTGAAAATTGAGGTCGACTGCCGCTTCTTCTTTGCCCGTTCGTCACCGCGGCAGAGGGCGACGCGTCCTGTTCGGACCATCTCCTCAATACCAAACGGCCGCAGCAATTCGATAAGCGAATCGACTTTGTCTTCGGTCCCTACCGCCTGGACGACAAGGTTTTCCGTGTTGACGTCGACGATTTGGGCGCGGTATATTTCCGCAAACTGCATGATTTCGCCGCGTGTCGCCGGCGTGGTTCGGACCCGAATCAGCGCCAACTCGCGTAGTATGGCCAGCCGATTCGTAATGTCTTCCACAGCGGTGACGTCCACGACTTTGCGCAGTTGTTTCACGACCTGGTCGGCCACCCTCTCGTCGCCATCGACGACAAAGGTCATGCGGCTGATGCCGGGCGTTTCGCTGTGGCTGACCTGGAGACTGTCGATATTAAAGTTGCGTCTTCTCAGCATACCGGATACCCGATTCAGCACACCGGGCTTATCGCGCATCCAGGCTACAAGAGTGTATTGCATTGGTCTCCCCTGAGGCAGTACGATTTAACATTTCGCTCAATAGCTCGCCATACGGACAGATGGTAGCCGCGGGCGAACGCGGTTACCAGCTGGGCTGAACACCGCTGTAACCCTGAACGTAACCGGGCTTCGGCCTTCTGATCAGTTCGTCTACGGCCGCGCCGGGGGCCACCATTGGATAGACGTTTACTTCCTCTTTCACTTGGAAGTCGACCAGGAAAGGGCCTTCGGTCGCGTGGGCCCTTTCGAGGACAGGCACGACCTCGCTCGGATGGCGTACAACGGCGGCTGGAATGTCGTAGGCATCGGCCAGCTTTACATAGTCAGGCGACAGGATCGGTGTCCCCACATAGCGTTTGTCGTAGAAGATCTGCTGCCACTGACGCACCATGCCCAGAAACCCATTGTTTATGATCCCGATCTTGACCGGCAACTTCTCCTGTTGGATGGTGGCGAGTTCCTGAAGCGTCATCTGGAAGCCGCCGTCACCGGCAACACACCAGACCAGAGCCTCGCGGTCGGACATTTGCGCGCCAAGGGCAGCTGGAAGCGCGTATCCCATCGTGCCGAGTCCGCCGCTGGTCAGCAACATGCCCGCATGTTCGTGGATATAGTACTGGCTCTCCCACATCTGATGCTGGCCGACATCGGTGACGACGATGACGCGTTTGTCGGTCTGCTCTGTTGCGTGCCACAGCTGACGGATCACATAAGGCGGAATCAACTCCTCCACTTCGAACTGGATAATGTCGGCCTCGTCGGTCTCCGAGCGCCACTCGTTCAAGGTATCCACCCAATCCTGATGGCGGCGTTCTTTGATCAATGGGAGGTAGGCCGGCAGTGTTTCCGCCAGATCGCCGACGACGGCGACGTCGGGGACAATGTTTTTGCCCACTTCGGCTCGGTCCAACTCAAAGTGGATGATCTTGGCGTCGGCCGCAAAGCGGTCCAGTCGGCCGGTGATTCGGTCGTCGAAGCGCATCCCCATGGCCACCAGGACATCGCAGGCCTGTACGGCTCGATTGGCGAATGCTTCCCCGTGCATGCCACCCATCCCCAGGCTCAGAGGATGCGTTTCCGGGATATTGCCGGTGCCGAGCAAGGTGGTGACAACGGGAATGCCGGCCTTTTCGACGAGCTGCAGCAGCTCTTCACTCGTATTTGAAAGGTGGACGCCGTGACCGGCGAGGATCAAAGGGCGTTCGGCTTCGTTGAGCACGTCGGCCGCCGCCTGCACGTCGTCCTTGCTGACGACTGGCCAGGGCTCGAAGCCGGGTAGGCTGATATCAAAGTCATAGCGAAACGTGCCGCTTTCGATCTGCACATCCTTGCAGACGTCCACCAAGACGACGCCCGGCCGGCCTTCGCGGGCGATGTAGAATGCTTCCTTCATAATCAACGGCAACTCGGCGATGTCCGTGACCAGATAGTTGTGTTTGCACACCGGTTGGGTGACGCCCACAACGTCGGACTCCTGGAAGGCGTCTGTGCCCAGCAGGTTGGTCGGGACCTGCCCGGTAATCGCGACCACCGGAACGCTATCCATCTGCGCCGTGGCCAGGCCGGTGACCAGGTTGGTTGCCCCCGGCCCGCTGGTGACGATACAGACGCCCACTTCGCCGGTGGCCCTGGCAAACCCGTCGGCCATGTGGGCCGCGCACTGTTCGTGGCGCACCAACACGTGATGAATGCGGCCGTCCTCCTCGTACTCGGCCAGGGCGTCATAGGCCGGCAATATGGCCCCGCCAGGGTGGCCGAAGACTATCTGAACGCCCTCGCGCAACAGGGATTCCCAGATCATTTGCGATCCTGTCATTTCCTGGGGTCCCAAATCGTATCCGGTATTGGCAGGTTCTCTCTTTGCTATAGCCATCCGTCTCCTCCTGCAAGCTGGCTCACGCGCTGGCCGGAATTCTGTGCAGTCCCCAAAAAGTTGAAACTCCCCATTCCAGCTCTCATCAACTTAAGATGATATACAACCCGTTGTTGTTCCCTTCAACTTAGATATTCACTAAAGAAAAACCCTTCCCGGTTGGGGAAGGGTCTGTACTGACCTGAGCAAGAAGTCCCTTCTTCCAGACTTCTGTGCCTTCGCCAACCATTCAAGGCCTGGAGCCGCTTACAAGAAGGGCTACAAGGCCGCAAAGAAGGTTCGTAAGGCTAAGAATCAGGTTCAATACAGCGAATCGACTCATTTTCGGTACGATTATTCAAGATTTTCGGTCACTTTTTCAAAACTCTGTCCTATTATAAGCAGAATCCCGATATCTGCAACTTCAAAGATCTGTAGGGCACAGTCCCAATTTGGGGCGAGCTTCAAGCTTTCTTTGGATAAGGCAGTGGTCGGCTGTCTCAGCGGTGATTTGGGGGGATGGGTTGTTGTCTGGACGGGGATCTGGGGGCGAGTGGCGGGGTGAAGGACAGGGGTTCGGGGCCAGGGTCAGGGGGTAAGGCGGCGCCTTAAGCGAGGGACGGGGGCCGGGGAGCGAGGGGCAATAAGCAAGCATATTTCAGTTACAGGTCGCGGTGAACACTCCATGAGATCGAATCGGCACGGGTCTTCTGTGCGTAACAGCAAGCGGTGGTCTGGATAGACCAATGAGGACGTGTGAATGCGGTCCTCTGGGTGCCTTACCTGGAGTTCCTACCGGATGTCACATACCGCCCAATTCGAGCGTATGTGCTACAATAAGGCGCAGCTGGCTTGAGGAAGTGATTGAGTTTGGAGAAGAAGGGCAAATGGCAGATCGTAATCTCATGGTGAAGCAACTGACAACAGTCTTTGAGGAGAATCAGGCCGAGGTGCTGGCCGAAGTCATATACGATTCCTACAATAACCTTGTAAGAAGAGATGACTTCAATGAACTTAAAGAGATCGTAAGAAATATTGCAGAGACACAAGACCGTACAGATCAGCATCTGGCGGAACTGGCTGATGCGCAGAAGCGTACAGAACAACGCGTAGAGGATTTGGGGAAGGCACAGCAACGCACCGAGCAACGCGTTGAGGAGCTGGCGGAGGCGCAACAGCGCACGGAGGAAGCGCAACAGCGTACAGAGACGGCGCAACAGCGTACTGAACTGGCCGTTCAGCGGCTGGCGCGGGAGGTTGGCGGGTTGAGCAACCGTCTTGGCGGCGACTTGGAGGATGTCGCCGCAATCGTGATCGAGGACACGCTGCACCGTGAATTCGGCTGGGAAGTTGACGAACTGAGCCGGTCATGGCAGGAGTGGGAGGGCGTGCAAATCGAGGTCGACGTATTTGGAAAAGCAGAAGACCCGTCCCGGCCAGGTTTACAACTGTGGATCGTGGGAGAGGTGAAGTTCAATATGACACAACGGGACGTGAACCGATTCGGCCAGTTGGTTGCCCGCGCCTCCAACAGCCTGGACGGGGAGGTCGTCCCGGTCTGCTTCTGCTACCGTATTCGGCCGCAAGTGCAGAAAGTATTGAAAGAGGAAGGGTACAATCTGGTCATGTCAAGCGGAAGGATGCCGAAGTAGGGTTACTGAGCCAGGGCTATGGCGGGGCTGTCAGTCTGTTGCGGCGGCAAGTGGATCGGACACGGCTTTCTGCCAGCGTGTCAGTTCTCGTTCCAACCGCTCTCGGTGCGAAGCGGCGCCTCTATCCTCAGAGAGGTCATTCAACTCCCACGGGTCGGAAGCCAGATGAAAGAGTTGGGCGCCGTCACTGCCCTGGTCACCGTCGCGGCGGTAGCTGATCAGTTTCCACTCCTGGTCCTGGGTCATTCGCTGCCCGTGCTTGTAGACAGAGTGCAGATACGATCTGGTCGTTTCGCCAGTCCCCTCGATCAGCGGCATAAGAGATATCGCATCGATACTTGAAGGTACTTCCAGCCCGGCGAGTTCACACAGGGTTGGGTAGATGTCATAGGTATGGGTCAGCGCGTCCACCTGCCTGCCGGCTGGCACGTGCGGTCCGCGCACGATCAGAGGCACGCGGACGCTGTGTTCGTAGAGATTCTGTTTGCCTAGCAGACCGTGCTGGCCGAGTGCAAGTCCGTGGTCGGCGGTATAGACTACGAGAGTATTCTCCGCCAACCCCTTCTGGCTGAGCAAGGCCAGGATTTCGCCTATCTTTTCGTCCATATCGGATATCATGCCGAAGTATTCGGCGATATGCCGGCGCGTTTCTTCCGGTGTACGGGGAAAGGCAGCCAGCATTTCGTCGCGCACGGACATTTCGCCATTGTCAAAGGGGTGGATCCCTGTGAAGTTGGGGGGTAAGGGCATGGCCTCCGGCTTGTAGGCGCCGGCCCAATCCGGGGGTGGCGTGCGGGGATCGTGAGGGGCGGTGAAGGCGCAGTAGAGAAAGAAGGGCCTGCTCCCAGCCTCCCGTTCCAGAAAGCGAAACGCCGCATCTCCGAACAGGTCGGTAGAAAACTGGTCGCCTACCCTCTGCCTGCCCTTGTCGTACGCGCCCGAAGGGCCATGGTCCTGGACCTTCACCTTGAAGTGGCTGTCCATACCGCCGAAGAAGACGTTTTCCGCTTCAGCGAAGGACCGGGCGAAGCTAGCGGCGTCGTTGTGCCACTTTCCGGTGGCGAATGTCGTGTACCCGTTCTGACGGAACTGCTCAGCCAGAAAGGTATGGCTCGGATCAAGGGTGTTGAGTGACCGTGGATCACCCATGTCATTGCCGAGAGAGGCCCGGAAGACGTGGGCGCCGGTGTGGACGCAGGCTCTTGTCGGAACGCAGACCGCACCGCTCAGTCCGCCCATATGGCAATTGCGGCGAAAGGATGTCCCTTGCGCGCAGAGCTGGTCCAACGTTGGTGTCCGTACGGTGGCGTCTCCGTAGGCGCCGATAGCCGAAGCGCGATGGTCGTCTGCGATGAGAAAAAGGATATTGGGCTGTTCTGGCATGCGCGGTCTACCTACTGCGATTGCTGCCTACCTGGATTCTTGAATTGGGACGAAAGATGGCCGGGCCCTTGACGCAGGGATGCGAAACCAGATTCCATTGAACCAGGTCATGGCTGTTCCACGAACTGTCGGCGATGCAAAGTAGCGTATAGTCCCCCTTCGGCCAGCAGCTCTTCGTGCGTTCCCCTGCTGACGATACGACCCTCTTCCAACGCACAGATCAAGTCAGCTTTGCGGATTGTGCTCAGGCGATGGGCGATCACGATCGCGGTGCGGCGGCTGAGCAGCCGGTCGAGGGCCTCCTGGATTAGAGCCTCGGTTGCGGTGTCAACGCTGGCCGTCGCCTCATCCAGAATGAGGATACGGGGATCGGCCAGGACGGCGCGGGCAATACAGATCAATTGCCGCTGGCCCATCGAGAGGTTGGCCCCCCCTTCGAGGATTTCAGTCTCGTAGCCATCTGGCAAGTCCATGATGAATTCATGGGCATTGGCCTGTTTTGCGGCTTCCTCCACTACTTCAGGCTCGATCTCCGGGAGGCCAAAGCGGATATTATCGATGACCGTCCCTGCAAAGAGAAAGGGCTCCTGAGAGACGATCCCAGTTTGGCGACGAAGAGACTGCTGAACTACCTTGCGCACGTCGATTCCGTCGATCAGGACAGCCCCCTTGCTGACATCATAGAATCTGGCCACCAGATTGGCGATGGTCGACTTGCCGGCTCCTGTGGGTCCGACAAGCGCAACCGTCTGTCCGGGCTCAATCCTGAGGTTCACATCATGCAATACGGGGTCGTCGCTACTATAGGAGAAGTGAACGCGGCGCAGCTCGATCTTTCCCTCTATCTTGGGCATTTCCCTGCCATCAGGCGGGTCAGCGACCTCGGGACGGGCGTCAAGCAGCTCCAGCACTCTTTCGCCTCCCGCCATCGCCGACTGCATCGTCGTGTACAGCTGGCTCAGTTCCTGTATCGGTTGGAAGAAGCGGGTGACGTAGGCCAGGAATGCGACAAGCACACCGATTTCCAATGCCCCTTGCGCCACGGCGCGACCGCCGAACCAGAGTACGATGACAGTCGCGAGCACTGCCAGGAATTCCACCGTCGGCAAAAAGACAAACGAGAGCGACATCGCGCTGACAAAGGAGCTTCGATTGGCCTGGTTGGCGGCATCGAAGCGGCCGCGCATTGCATCTTCTTGCGCGAACGCCTGAATGACGCGCATTCCGGCCAGGTGCTCAGCGAGAGTGCCGACAACGCCGGCTACGCTCTGCCTGGTCTGGCGAAAGGCGAGTTTGGCCCGCCTGGAAAACAGGTAGGTTGCCAGCAACATGAGAGGAATGGTGCTGAAGGTCAGAAGAGCAAGCGAAGGGCTGAGGACTAGCATGACGGCGATGATTCCCACCAGGACGAGGACGTCGCCGATTAGCGTGATCAAGCCCTGGGACAGGAGCTCGTTGATCACCGCCACATCCCCGATCACCCGAGAAATCGTCACGCCGACGATATGATTGCTGTGATAACCAAGCGAAAGGGCCTGCAGGTGGCGCATCAGCTGACCGCGCAGGGTGGCCAGGACGCGCTGTCCCACCCACGAAAGCAGATAGCGCTGGCCCGATGCCGCGCCGAACAGGGCAAGAAAGATGACCGCCATGAGGACAGAGATTCTGGCAAGCCCGCCCAGATCATTGGAGGCAATGTAGCGATCGATAGCCACCTTGAGCAGGAGAGGAATCCCGAGAGTTGCCCCAGTGACGATCAGCATCAGGGCGAAGGCCGCGATCATTTTGGCCCTGTGAGGCTGCAGGTAGGTGAGCAGCCTGCCCACGACCTTTCCATCAAAGGCCTTTCCTTCGGCCTCCTTCGCCAAATTGCGCAGCAGGCTTTGAGGCCCGCCGCTGCGTCCAGCAGATCCAATTGAGATTGACATAATGAGTGCGTTTAAGGCTGCTGACGCTGAACAGCCGCCAACCCCTTACGCTAATTCGACTCCCTGTAACTGTACTTCGTAAATCTTGCGATAGAGCGGAGACTTCTCGAAAAGCTCCTCGTGATTTCCCGCTGCGGCTATCCTTCCCTTTTCCAGAATCAGGATCTGATCGGCCAAGCGGACCGTGCTGAGACGCTGCGCAATGATGACCGAGGTTCGACCCTTCATCAGATTGGATAGCGCCATTTGTATCAGGTGCTCGGTCTGTGTATCGACGCTGGAGGTGGCGTCGTCGAGAATCAGGATGCGAGGGTCGGTTAGCAGGGTTCGGGCGATGGCGACCCGCTGACGCTGGCCGCCGGAAAGCGTCGCCCCACGTTCGCCTACCCTGGTTTCATATCCGTCGGGGAAGCTCTCGATGAACTCGTGGGCCTGAGCCGCCTTGGCTGCTTCAACTACTTCTACCTCGGTCGCGTCGGCCCGGCCAAAGGCAATGTTCTCGCGAATGGTTGTGGCAAAGAGCGTGGACTCCTGGAGGACGATGCCAATCTGGCTGCGGAGCGAGTGCAGCGTTGCTTTCCGAATGTCCTGACCGTCGAGCAGAACGCGGCCTTCCGTCGGATCATAGAAGCGGGGGATCATGTTTATGATCGAAGATTTGCCTGATCCGGTTGGACCGAGCAGGGCGAGCACCTGGCCGGGTTGGATTTCGAAAGATACCTCCTCCAGGACATTGTGCGGGCGGGCGTAGCTGAAGGAGACGCCCTCGAAGTGAAGTTGGCCGCGAATCGACCCAAGCGGCTTCGCGTCCGGTGCCTCTTTGACCTGTGTCTCTTCATCAAGTATTTCGAAGACCCGCTCGGCAGACGCGCCGGCCATTGCGATCGACGGAACGAGGAACCCCAGCCTGCGTATTGGAGATGTCAGCTGGGCTAGGTATGTGATAAACGCGACCAGCTCTCCCAGAGTCAGATTGCCGCGAATGACCAGGTAACCGCCCAGCCAAACGATGATGACTGTGGCGAGGTTTGCGATGAGGTCCAATAATGGCACATTTAGCGCGGTCAGCCGGGCTGTGGACGCGGCCAAACCGAACCACTTCCGGTTTTCGGTTTCGAAACGGTCGATCTCAGCGTCTTCCTGGGCGAAGGCTTTTACGATGCGCGCGCCGCGCAAATTCTGTTCCAATCGAGTTGTCAGCACTGCCAGCTGCTGCTGTATCTCCATCGAAAGGGGCCGGTACAAGGCGCCAAAACGCATGGCGCGATGCGCCAGAATGGGCATCGTGAGCATCGCCAGCAAGGCCAGGAGGGGATCCATCAGTACCAACGCGGTGGCAGAGCCGATCAGCAGAACGACGCCATTCGCAAGACCCAGGACCGACCGGCCCGTGAGCATGCGCAACCTCTCCACGTCTTGCATTGAGCGCGACAGGAGCTGACCCGATTCGGTGCGGTCGTGGTAGGCAAACGAGAGCTCGGTCAACTTGGCATGAAGGTCGCGGCGCAAACCGTAGGAGACGCCCTGCGATGCCTTTTCCGCAAACAGACTCGATAGGAACGTGAGCAGGCCGCGCACAGCGGTTAAGGCAAGCAGCCCCAAAACGGACATGCCCAACAGCTGCATGTCGTTCTGGCGGATGCCGCGGTCAACGATCCAACGGATAAACTGGGGTGTGACAAGAAGGATGGCGGTGGTGCCGAGAAGAGTTGCGTAAGCGGCGACTGTCAAACGCCAGTAGGGACGGAGACGCTTGAGCGCCCGCCACAAGAAACGGCGGTTCTGGTTCGGGCTTACAAGCTTTGGCAGTTCCGCGGAGGCGGTTGACATATGTCAAATCCGGTTTAGTAAGGTAGCGGATCAAAAGACGAACCCATTGTACCATGATGTTGGATTTTGGGCTTACCTGCGATGCGAACCTGTGCGGCCGAGTGCGGTCCGAATTCGGGGCGCACTACAGGCGACCTTTGGATTACAACAGTGCTCAGTTGTCTGAACGGGATCTGGGGATGGGCTTTGATATGTGGGCGAACGGCGGAGAGAAGGGCAACGGAACTGCGGGGGAAGGGCGCGAGGGAGGTGTTGGCGTCCCTGATTGGATGCGGGTTTCTGTGCGGAGGGTCATGGGCGCCCACAAGGGGCGCCCCTACAGGGTGTTTGCAGTGTAAGGGAGGGGTGAAAGGGAATGGCGAGTAATCCACGGAGGGACGGTGGGGCGCCGCGGGCCGGGCATACGAGGGAGCGGCGGGGAGGGCGTCGGCAAGTGGCGAGGCGTGAAGATGGAAGGGGAGTCTCACTGAGTCACTGAGACTCGCTCACGAATGGGGTTTGCGTGAACCGGTTCCCAGGTCATTGCGGCAATTCAATTCAGGTCGATCGGCCTAAACTGAATTCTGAGATGGTTGCGGCGAATTGCCAGTCCAGGGCCTATGCAATTCAACTTGCAGCCCCTGCGTGAGAACACGTTCTTACCAGAGACTCCGGAATCTCCAGCGTGTAAGGGTATGTCGCAAATCAAAGGTTCACGGCCGCGTTATGACACAGTGGTCGGGGCAAAAAGCCTCGACCCTCCGCGCGGTGGTGAGGATGTTATCGTCTTCCGCCGCCGAACAGCCGTCATAAGCGGGGCAAGCACACTTAGAGCTTGCGCACCTTATCCCCGGCACGGATTGCGCCAGGTTGGACGACCTTTGCGTACATGCCGCGCAGCCGCAGCGCCTTGCCTTCGGGCGTGCTGACGAACTTGACAGCGTCAACGCCGAAGCGCTCCGCGAATTTCTTGCATCCCGTATGATCGACCGGCGTAACCTCGATGACGGCGTCGCCAAGGGCGAGCCTCGTGCCGACAGGCAGGTTGGTTTCACTCAGCTCAAAGTCCATATACAACTGATCGCCAAAGAGCTCCCAGCGGCGATCATCCTGCGAGATCGCGCCGGCAACGCGGGCGTTCATGATCGTGAGCTGTGTGTCCGGGCTCGGCGGGGCATCAGGCTTACGGGTGCTCCAGTTGTCGCCGACAAGGCCTTCAGCGACGGTAAGTTCTCCGTCCTCGATAACCTCCCTTTCGCCGGACCGGGGGCGTTTCACGATGAGGGCCAGCTTGCCCTCGCTCTTGGGTGAGCGACGGATTTCGTCCAGATTCTGTTCCAGCTCCGCCAATTCCATATGGGTCGCCTTCGACATAGATCTACTCCTCCTTTGTCCTGACGGGGTCAGCCTGGGAACTCCTGGTCAACGGGCGTAGTGGGTTCTGCTTCGAATTCTTGCCAGCCACCTTTCAGCGCAACAAGCCAGCGCCGTATGGCCCATTCGTCTGGCAGATCGCGGCGGCGCTGCAAGTAAATGATTCCAGTGAGTAGCAAGGGCAGTATTAGGGGAATCACAAACGGCAGCGCGTCTTTCGCCGTGCTGTCCGGTGTACCTCGCAAGGCGCCGGCAACAAGAAACGCCAAGGGGACAAGGCCACTTAACGCCATCCAGACGGCGGCATAGATGCGTCCAACCGGATGCCACTGGAAGTGACCCACCAAGCGGCAATTCGCCCCATTTTCCTGAAGCACGGCGTAAAAGTAGGTTGCAAATATGCCTTTAACTTTGGACTTTCTTGGCAGCCGCCTGATTTTGACGCCTCCTCCTGCTACGCGCCCGGTTACCTCTTCGCTCTCGCGCAGCGCTTCCGCGAGGCGCAACGCGACGGCTTCTGCATCGCCTTCGAGATCAAGCGACAGCCGTCGCCGGCCAGGCGTCCACAGGAAGGAGATAAGCGACTTCAGTTCCGTCTTCGCCATGGCCACTCATGCTTTTCTGCCACCAGTTCCCCGTATCGAGGGCTTACGAATCGACACGGAGTTGACCGACCCATCTTTGGGCTCTCCTCGCTTTCCTCAAGAGTCAGGCCGACCAGCAATGTGGGCAACAAAATTCCCCTCCGCCATCTGACCGGAGCCAGGCTCACAAAAGGGGCTAAACGGGATGCAATCCCGGGAAACCCAGCGCGGTCGTCTCGTCCCAACCATACATAATATTCATGCTCTGGAGAGCGCTGCCGGCCGCGCCTTTCACCAGGTTGTCAATGGCGCAAAGGGCGACAACGCGACCCGTGCGTTCATCCAGCTCGAAACCTACGTCGGCATAGTTACTTCCGCTGAGTATCTTCGGCTCTGGGTAACGGTATATGCCGGTCTTCTCCTTGACGATGCGCACGAAGGGCTCGTCTCGGTAGGTCTGCCTGTAGGCGC
This sequence comes from Caldilineaceae bacterium, assembly GCA_022824685.1. Taxonomy (GTDB): domain Bacteria; phylum Chloroflexota; class Anaerolineae; order Caldilineales; family Caldilineaceae; genus Bin5. The sequence continues at coordinate 6,478 of JAJDZJ010000188.1, read as the reverse complement.
GCCAGAGATCACGCTCGGAGACACCATCTTTAACGAAGACATGGGCCGTTGCCAGCACACCCCTTACATTGTCGACCGCAGTTGCGCTCAGGTGGGCCGACACGGCGGAGTAGTCTTCGGCGTCAGCTCTGGCAATCGCCTGCAGGAGCTCAGCGGTGTGGCGGTGGCCGGTTGGCGCAAAGCTGCGCATGGCCCGCGCCCGTTCCGGGTGGTGCGTGGCGTCGCCGGCGCGGTTACCGCCTTCGCTGCTGCCGACTTTGACCTCGCAGATGACGTCTCTCTCCGGGTCGGCCAGGCCGGCGGCAAAGAGCGGCCACACGGCCAGCGTACTGGCGGTGGCATTGCAGCCGACCCCGCTCACATATTTGGCTCCCTCGATGATCTTTCGATACAGCTCCGGCAGCCCATAGACGAATCTTCCCAGCCAGTCAGGCGCTGTGTGCTCTTTGCCGTACCAGTCCACGTAGGCTTGCGGATCCCGCAGCCGGAAGTCGGCGCTGAGATCGATTATGCGATCGGCGAGCTCTGCAAATTCATCGATGCGGCCCATCGCCCCGCCATGGGGAAGCCCCAGCACCAGCAGGTCACAAGGCGCCAACTCAGTTGCGCTGACAAAGTTCAGCCTCGTGCGACCGCGCAGGTTCGGATGGGTGAAGTGAACGAATGAACCGGCGTTGCGCTCGCTCGTTACCTGGGCGATCTCGACCTGCGGATGATCCAGAAGGAGGCGCAGCAGTTCGCCGCCGGCATAACCGCTGGCCCCCAAAATGGACACTGTAATCTTGCGAATAGGACTATCCTGCCCCACGACTTCACCGTTCACTTTCTTCAGTGCCGCAATCTCATTTGGGAGTCATTACCTGTTGGCCGCTTCCCATCCGTCACGCCCCACCTGCAGGGCAAAATCAGCAATACGGCCAGGGATGTTGACCCCTGTTGGCTGTACGCTGTTCCGGAACTCCATCGTGTAGTTCACTTCGTTCACGAGAAACCCGCGATCCGGATCCTCCAGAACGTCGATCGCCACGCACCCGCCGCCGACCGCCCTGGCCGCGCGCACGCAAAGATCATTCAGCTCAGGCGTTACGGGACAAACAGAGGCCTGGCCGCCCCGAGCCGTATTGGTAATCCAATGAGCCGAGTCCCTGTAGATGGCGCAAACCGTCTCGCTGCCGATGGTGAAGGCCCTGATATCCCGTCCCGGTTTTTCGATATACTCCTGGATGTAGAAAATGCTGTGGTGATACGTTCCCAGCACCTCTTTATGTTCAAGTACGGTCTCAGCGGCCTCGCGGTCATTTAACTTACTCAACAGCCGGCCCCACGATCCAACTGACGGCTTCATCACGACCGGATAGCCCAGCTCTTCCATTGCTTCCAGGGCGCCATCCGTGGTAAAGGCGACCAGCGTACGAGGTGATGGAATGCCTGCCGCGGTCAGAGCGCTCGTGGTCTGAAGCTTATCGCCGCAGACGTCGGCTACTTGCACCGAGTTGACCGTCGGAATGCCGCGGTCGTTGAGTATGCGTAAGCTGACCAGCGCTCGCCCGTGATGGATACAGCGTTCCACAATTACATCGTACTCCTCGTATCGCGCGGTCAACTCTTCCCCGCCTGTGATATCGAAGATCAGCTTGCGATCGTCCAGCAGATCGAATTCCGCGCCCCTCTGAGTAAATTCCTCGAACAGCAGCTTCTCTTCAGCGCGCACGCGGCTGTAAAGTATGCCAACCCGCATCTGTCCTATTCCCCCCAGTCTTCGTCCTCTTCCGGCGCCAGCTCGAGCGCGACGGGGTCGAGCCCGAGGACCTCCAGGTCCACCCCGCATTCGCTGCACTGGACAATTTCGTTCTCCATCACGTCTCTAAGCGCCACCTCGCCAAAGCATTCTGGACATTCGGCTATAGCGGTAATCGTTCGCACTGTCATTCCAGATCTCCTGATACTTGATGAATTCGCGTTTACCCAGAACGATGACGTACACACTTCAATTGATGACACTTCACCAGTGCGCCGTCACTGCTGTTTCGCCGGCGACAAATTCTGCGATTCGCCTGCGCGTGCCCGGTGAAGTCTCTTCGGGAAGATCTTCGAGCGCGAAACATGCGACGCATGCGATTTCCCTACTGCTTCCTTTACGCCAGGTAAAGTCGTCACACAAGAAAACGGCGATGTGATCGCTCTTTCCTTCCAAAAAACTGCTGTAAACGCCGAACAGTTGCAGGCTGCGGAGTTCGGCCCCAGCCTCCTCGGCAGCCTCTCGCCGAACGGCCTCCTGCATGGATTCGCCAGCCTGCACACCCCCGCCCGGAAGGAACCAGCCGTCAAGATACGTGTGTCTGACAAGAAGGACTTTCCCGTCTCTAACTGCTAGCAGCCTCACGCCGACAGTCAGTTGTTCGGTCAGACGCCAAAAAAGCCGTTGAATTCGGTGCAGGAATCTCGCAAATACAGGTGCCCGCACAGCTTCTAACCCGCTTCCAAGCGATTAGGCAGCTTCGCGCCCTCCCAGAGGCGCTAGTCGATCGATGCGAGTCGCCGCCTAACCTGCTCAATTAAACCGCCTGCCTCCAGGATTTCCTGTACCGTTTCGCTCAGTGCCGGAAACCTGAAGCAGCCGGACTCGCATTCGATTACCATCCGCTCCAGGTCGACAGAGACCATTTCCTGTTGCTGGATCGCCTGCGCGGCTTCCGGGCAAACGATTGCGAGCAGGCCGTTGTTGATTGCGTTGCGGTAAAAGATGCGCGCAAAACTCTCGGCAATTACCGCGCCGACACCGTTGTAAACCAGACATGTCGCGGCCTGTTCCCGGCTGGAGCCGCAGCCAAAGTTTCGGCCCCCTACGATTACGTCGCCGTCGCGTACGCTGGATGCGAAGGCAGGATCCAGGTCTTCCAGCGCGTGGCTTGCGATTTCGTCCCGTCCCTTGGCAGTATATGTGTATTTGCCTGGAAACAGCACGTCAGTATTCACATTGTCGCCATATTTCCAGGCCCTGCCCCGAATCACGACTCTGCCTCCTGTCGACGTAAAGGTTCGCGCCGCACCTGTAGGTCCTAAACTCTTTGCGGCCGCATAAATTCGTGACAACGTTTCTCACACGAGGTCCCTGGGATCAGCAATCCTGCCGGCAACCGCCGACGCCGCCACCACCGCCGGATTCGCCAAATATATCTCGGCATCGGCAGTGCCCATGCGTCCTCGGAAATTTCGATTTGCGCTTGAAATCGTCACTTCACCCGTTGCCGGCACGCCCATATGGTTGCCCATGCAAGGCCCACACCCCGGCGTCCCAATGACGGCCCCCGCCGCAACAAGCGCCTGAATGTAACCAAGTTCCATGCTTTCCTGCAACACCAGGCTCGATGCGGGAATGACAAGCAGACGCGTCCCCGCGGCCAATTGGCGGCCCCGCACAACCTCCGCAGCCTCGGCGATGTCTTCAATACGCCCGTTTGTGCAGGTGCCGATGAACGCCTGCTGCACCACTGTCCCCGCCACGGCTGACAGCGGCGCGACATTGTCCACGGTGTGGGGGCACGAGACCGTCGGCTCCAGCTCGTCCGCGTCGTAACGGTACGTCGCGCTGTAAGCGGCGCCATCATCGGGAAAGAGTTGCGTACTTGCGGCCCTCAGGGAGGAACTGCCCAACCGGCCCGCAGCATCACTCCTCCCCATCCGCCTCTCCAAAGCGGCATCCAAATAGGCTCGCGTTCTGTCGTCCGGCCTGATGTAGGAGGACTTTGCGCCGAACTCGGCCATCATGTTGGCAAGGGCCATGCGCGAGTCGACGCTCATGGCTTCAATGCCGCTGCCGCTGAACTCAATCGAGGCGTACAGTCCGCCATCAGCTCCCAAATCGCCGATGATACGCAGCGCAAAGTCCTTCGCCGTTACCCCTTTCGGCAGCTCTCCCTCCAGGATGATAAGAACCGACTCCGGCACCCGTAACCAAAGTTCACCAGTTGCCCAGAGCGCGGCGACTTCGCTGCGGCCAACGCCCGCGCCAAATGCGCCAAGCCAGCCAAAATGCGGGGTATGGCTATCAGCGCCCAAGATTACCTGCCCAGGCAGGACCAACGCCTCTTCACTGAGGACCTGATGACAGATTCCCCTTCCTACTTCGAAGAAGTGGCAGATCCCCTGCTCCTGAACGAACTCGCGAATCTCTGCGTGATTCTGCGCGTGTCTTGTGGTCGGCGCGGGAACCGCATGATCCAGCGTGATCGCCAGCTTCTCCGGAACTGCCACGCGTTCCTGCCCGAACTGCAGCCAGATCTCACGAATGGCCGCCGTGTTGTCGTGGCTCAACACCAGGTCGGGCCGCACGTCCACAACTTCGCCAACGTCGACACGATCACAGCCGCCGGCGCGGGCAAGCGCCTTCTGGGCAAATGTCATGGCCTCTACGCCGCTGGTGTTCGTCTGCCCCGCCGAATTTTGGGACGAATCCAGGTTGTTCATCTCCGTTCCCCTTACGCCGGCGGGGGCGTTACTGTCACCGCCCGGCTGTGGTACTCGCGCAGCAGCACATCAACGTCGTCCAGGCTCAGTTTGCGCTGGTCTGCCTCCACCTTGATGTGCGCTGTCACCTCTTTCACCTGCGGGTCGGTCAGGTCCAGTTGTAGCTGCTCAGCGCGCTGTTTGACAGCGTTCCAGCCCGTCAGCCTGTGTGCGATATGCAGGTAACGGGTCAGGCCAAAGTCTTCCGGGTCCAGAATCTCGTACGTGTCAGGGTTATTCAGGATCGCCTTGGCATGAATCCCCGCCTTGTGGGTGAATGCCGTGTAGCCGGTGATGTAATTGTTGAAGGGCACGTCAACGCCCACAATTTCAGCGACGAGGTTTTCAACCTCCCGCAACATCGGGAGATCGTACTTTTTGCGAATGAGCTCGGGACTGTGCGCGTACATGCGCGCCACCAGCCCGCCCAGCGGCGTGATGCCGTTTCGTTCGCCGATGCCGAGGACCGAGGTATCCACATGGGTGGCGCCCGCGGCCAGGGCGCAGTAGGAGTTTGCGATTGCGCAGCCGGTATCGTTGTGGCCGTGAAACTCGATGTCGCAGGAAACGACACCGCGCAGCGTCCGCACCAGGTCATGGACCTGGAGAGGGTCGGCAATGCCTACCGTGTCCGCGATGCCCACTCTGTCCACGCCGATCTGATCTACCTCGCGGTATACGGTAAGGAGGTCGACAAGATCGCTGCGGAAAGAGTCTTCGCTGCTGAAGCGAACCTCTAGGCCCTGGCCCTTAATGAACTCGATTACTTTCACGGCGCTGTCGATGATTTCCCGGATCGATTTGCCGTGAGAAAACTCGCGCAGATAGCTGCTTGTTCCGAACAGTACATCGATGCCGTCGACACCGGTATCTACCGCGAGACGGGCATCGTCCAGGTGGCAGCGCGTATGGGTGAGCAGCTTTGTGCGCAAGTCGAGTCCAGCGATACGAGTGCAGTCCGCCCGGCTTTGCGGGCTGGCCGCCGGCGAAGTCAACTCCAGATATTCGACGCCGAAGGCATCCAGCAACCGAGCGATCTCATCCTTCTGTCCGCTGTCGAAGAAGGCATTGGCAAACTGCTCCCCTTCTCTCAGGGTCGATTCGATAATGGCAAACTCTTCAAGACTCATACTGGCGCTCCACGCGATCCATTTGGGCAACAAAAAAACCGGTCCATCCTGTCTGGAATGGCCGGTCGCAACTGTTGCAACATCTGAGCAGGCGCAAACATCAGACAGGTCAGTCTGGATTCGGCTTCTTGCTCTTTATGCACTGCAACTGGGACGATGCTTCAAGAGTTCTCATCGGTTGACTCTACTACTGTAACAAACCTGAAATCACCCCGCTGCGCCCTGGATTGTCCCGCTTGATGTACAACAAGTCACAATAATACTGAAGCGATACGCCTTTGTCAAATCTGATGATGCAAAGGGATGCAGTCCGGATTTGGGGCTCTCAGAAGTGGCATGCTGCGGAATTCAGTGGCATGACCCCTGGGGGGCTTGGAACGCCACCCCACCTTGCCCTGCCGCAGCACAACAGGCCCGCGCATGACGCCCCAAGGCGTGGCGAAACTGTCCTGAGTTTGGTTCAGCCTCAAAGAGCGATGTTGCACGCGTCATCTACGCAAGATTGACAACTCTTTTACGCCAAGTCTGCGTAGGGATTCCACCTATTTCCGGCGACGGCCGAAGTGTCATCAGGAAGGCGTCTTGGCGAGGGACCTGCAGAAGAGAAATCCGCGCCAAATTACTCTGGTCGTGAGCCATTTCAGAGGAGGGGATTGCCTAAGAATGGACGGGTTTCCGCGGCGCCTGGGGAGACGGCCAAATTCAGGGCGATTGCATCTAAATTGGGTCAGAACATCGAAATGCAGCCGAATACTCTTCCAGGTCGGGGTAAGACACAGGGAAATGTACGAAAGATGGCACGTAGACGGAGAATTTAACTTATCTCGCCGACTGAGGGCCTG
>JAJDZJ010000021.1 GCA_022824685.1 Caldilineaceae bacterium | reverse complement strand
TCTCGCCGACTGAGGGCCTGATCCGCGGCGTCTTCCCGTCGATATTCAGTAAGCGCAGGGTGATTTCCACTTATTCTCGCTTTCTTCTGGCCACAATTTCAACTGAATCGGCCTACAGATTTAGATGCGATTGCCCTGGGGGATGGGGGGAGCTGCGGGGGAAGGGCGCGAGTGCCGTGGTGGCGTCTGTGATTGGTGGCGGGTTTCTGTGCGGAGGGGCTTGGGCACCCACAAGGGACGGAACTGCAGTGGTCAGTGGTCGGTGGTCAGAGGGTGGCGGGACGGGGAGGCTACGCGGGCGGGCATAAGAGGGATCGACGGGGAGGGCGCCCACAAGGGGCGTCCCTACAGGGGGTTTGCGAGGGAAGGGAGGGGTGGAGGGGACGAGTGGGAGAAGGGCGCGAGGGACGTGTTGGCGTCATTGATTGGAGGCTGGTTTCTGTGCGGAGGGGATTGGGCGCCCACAAGGGGCATCCCTACAGGGGGTTTGCGAGGGAAGGGAGGGGTGGAGGGGACGGGCGGGGGAAGGGCGCGAGTGCCGTGTTGGCGTCTCTGATTGGAGGCTGGTTTCTGTGCGGAGGGGATTGGGCGCCCACAAAGGACGCCCCTACAGGGGGGTTGCGAGGGAAGGGAGGGGTGGAGGGGACGCGTGGGGGAAGGGCGGGGGAAACCTTGGGCGACGGCAAACGTAGTATTGGTAGGACGATTACGATGTTTATAGGCCGGCTGGATGATATTGGCATTAGTTGGGAGAGTGAGCTATTTTGCAAGCTATGAGAGAGCCTGTCCTCAGTTCGCGGCGTTTGTGCAAGAGATACGGCAGCTTTACGGCTGTTGATGATCTCTCGTTTGACGTATACCCCGGCGAGATATTTGGGCTGCTGGGGCCGAACGGCGCGGGGAAGACGAGCACGATTCGGATCCTGATGGATATTTTCAAGGCGGACTCTGGCGAAGTGGAGATTTTGGGCTCGCCGCCTGGCGAGGGCAGGGAGAGGGTGGGCTATCTGCCGGAGGAGCGGGGCCTGTACCGAGACCAGAGGGTGCTGGAGGTCCTGGTCTATCTAGGGCGCCTCAAGGGCGTGGCGAAGGAGACGGCAGAGAAGCGAGCGCTGGCGTGGCTGGAGCGGGTGGAGCTGGAGGAGTGGGCGGGAAAGCGCGTCAGGGAGCTAAGCAGAGGGATGCAACAGAAGGCGCAGTTTGTCGCCTGTCTGATTCACGACCCGGAGCTGCTGATTCTGGACGAACCGTTTCAGGGCCTGGATCCGGTCAATGTTGAACAGATAAAGGGGTTGATGCGTTCGCTGGTTGCTGATGGAAAGACGATCGTGTTGAGCGCTCACCAGATGAACCTGGTTGAGGAACTCTGCGATCGTATCCTGCTCATAAACGAGGGGCGGTCAGTGCTGTACGGAGGGCTAAAGCAGATCAAACGGGACTACGCGCCCAACTCGGTCCGGGTGCGGGCGGAGGGCTTGCCGCAGGACCTGCCCGGCGTTGTACGGAGCGAGCGCAATGGCGAGGCGGCGCTGCTTACTTTGGAGGGGGTTGACGCGCAGGAAGTCCTGGCGGCGCTGGTAGAGCGGGGCGTGCAGGTGGAGAGTTTTGAGCGGGCAACCGTGCCGCTGAACGACATCTTTGTTGCGCTTGTGCAGGGGGACGGCGCGGAAAGGAACTGATCAAATCTGCGGCGGCGGGCGGCCGGAACGGCATCGGTTAGCGATTCGGCAGGCGAGCCTGCGGAGGTGGGGGCTGGGCATGGCTGCGGTCAAACGCTAAGGAGAGGGAGTTGGATCGGGTATTGATTATTGGATGGCATGAATACAAGGTGAATGTGCGGCGGCTTGATTTTATCATCTTCACGTCGCTCGTGCCTGTGCTGGGACTGGTTGGACTGCTTGTGACTTTGTTCTTTGGGCGGCAGGCCGGCGGCGCGCTGGTTCGCATGTTTGACAGCGGGTCGAAGGTGACGGCGGTGGTTGATCAGTCAGGCCGGTTGACGCCGTTAATGCCCCAGTTCGCGGAGGCGTTTGCGGCCTACGACGACGAGGCCGCGGCGCGCGCTGCGCTGGAGACCGAGGCGGTGCAACGGGTCGTGGTGGTGCCGGCCGGGTACCCGCAGGCGGGGGACGTGAAGGTGATTACGGCTGAGAGCCGGTTTTCGGGAGCCGGGACGACGGGTCTGCGCACCTTTTTTGTCACGCATCTTGCGCGGGACATCGAGGACGGGGCGCTGCGGGCGAGGCTGATCGATCCGTTCGACGCGCAGATCGAGTACACGGGCGAACGGGGTCAGGCAACGGGTGGGGTGGCAGGGGAAGTCCTCAGTTTTCTGGTTCCTTTCTTGTTCAGCATTTTGCTGGCTGTGACGGTGTTTGTGTCATCCGGGTACCTTGTCCGCAGCGTTGCGGAGGAGAAGTCGAGCCGGGTGATTGAGATTGTGCTTTCCTCGGTGACGCCTCAACAGCTTCTGGCGGGGAAGGTGCTTGGGTTGGGCGCGCTGGGTCTGACTCAGATTGCCGTATGGATTGCATCGGCGACGGGATTGGGCGGTGGGCTGGCGGTGCTGGCGGGGGTCATACTGCCCTTCTTCACACGTATGGAGGTATTTGGGCTGGCGCTGGTCTACTATATTTTGGGATTTGGAGTCTATAGCAGTGTTGATCGGCGCGATTGGGGCGATGGGGTCCAACCACCAGGAGAGCCAGCAGATTACCGGCATTGTGATCTTTATCGCCGCGGTTCCGATGATGCTGACGGGGGTCATCATGACGAATCCCGATGCGATGGTGGTGCGGGCGATGTCGTGGTTTCCCTTGACCGCGCCGACGACGATGATGTTGCGTCTGCCACTGGCGGAGCCGCCGCTGCTCGATGTTGTCGTCAGCATTGCGAGTCTACTGGCAGCGATACCGTTTGTCGTGTGGTTTGGGGCGAAGATGTTTCGGCTGGGGATGTTGATGTATGGCAAGCGCCCTGGCGTGCTGGAGATTGTGCGCTTGTTGCGACACACGTAGGGCGGATCAGGCGGTGGCGGCCCCCATCTGGAGCGCGCGGATGAGCGTTTCGAGGTCGGCAGGTGAGTTGTACGCTTGGACGGAGATTCGGACGCCGGGTATGCCGCCATGCTGGCCGACTGGAATGATGATGCGGTTCTCTTCCCAGAGCCGCTGGTAGGCTTCGACCTTGCCGGGAAGCAGGACGACGCGCATTTGGGCCCACATTTCCGGCGGGCTGACAGGTGGCAGGCCGGACATTTGGAGAATGCGCAGCTCAGTCTCCTGCAGGAGGCGGTGGCAGGCTTGGCGGACCTGGGGCCAGTCGTTCTGTTGCTGGAAGTCGATGGCTGCGGGCACACTCAGGTAGGCGGCGGGGTCAATGGTCCCGAAGGATGTGAAGTAGTCCTGGAACTGGGAGTCGCCGGGTTCGTCTCTGGCCCAACCGTGGCTGACGACGAGGGGCTCGAGCAGATGCTGGCGTTCCGGCCGGGCGTAGAGGAATCCTGCGCCGCGGGCGCTGCTGAGCCATTTGTGGCAGTTGCCGCCGTAGAAATCCGCGCCGATTTCTTGCATATCCAAGTCCAACTGACCGGGCGCGTGGGCACCGTCGACGACAGAGATGATGCCCGCTTCCCTGGCCCGACGGCAGATTTCGGCGACCGGTAGGATCAGTGCGCTGGGCGAGGTGATGTGGCTGAGTGATATGACCCTGGTGCGCTCGTCAACGCCGGACCAGATCTGATCCACGACTGCGGCAGGGTCTGTTACGGGCACGGATATCTGCTGACTGATAAGCTTCGCGTCCTTTTTTTCACAGCTGAATCGCCAGGCGCGGTTGATCGCGCCGTATTCGTGCTCGGTTGTCAGGACGACTTCGCCTGGCTGCAGGTCTAGTGATCGGGTGACGATGTTGAGTGCGTAGGTGACGTTTGGGACGAAGGTGAGGTCGTTTGCCGCGGCGTTGACGAAGGCGCCGAGTCTTTCCCGGGCGTCTGAGAGCAGTTGGGGGAGGCGTCTACCGAGAAAGTTCACGGGGTTGGCTTCGAGCTCTCGTTGCCAATGTTGATAGGTCTCGAATACGGGACGGGGGACGGCTCCGAAGCTGCCGTGGTTGAGATAGATGACGTCAGGGTCGAGCAGGTACTGCTGGGCGAGGTGGGTGAGGGGTAGCGAGAGGGTCATCGGCATGGTTTCTGGTTTCCTACAGGATCAGGGCACGGTGCGCGGCCCTCAGTTTGTTGGCATACGGGCGACGCTGGGAGGGCGAAGTCAGGAATCGTTCGGGCGTTCGGATGTACAGTTCGTCGCCGGCGCTGCGGGGGAAGACGTGCTGGTGGAAGTGCCAGACATCCTGGTTGCCTGCGGGTTCGTTGTGCTGGCGTGTGGAGATGCCGTCGCAGTTGTAGGCGGCTTTCATGGCGAGTGCGACGAGGCGGCTGGAGCGGAAGATTTCGGCGCCGTGGCTTTCCGGGAGGTCGTAGATGTTCTCGTAATGGTCGCGAGGAATCAGGATGACATGTCCAGGGTTGTTTGGCCACCAGTGCGAAGAGATGAAGCCGATTGTGTGATTGGTACGATAGACGACGTCACCGTGGACGGTATAGGTGAAGTCGTTCTCGTGGCCGGCGGCAACGGCGCAGAAGGGACAGCGATAGTTTGGGGGCGCGTGGTTGTACAAGGAATCAGCCCCCCAGGCCGCGCAGGCCATCGTCAATGATGGGCGCCAGTTCGCTCATCTGTGTGAGGGCGGCGGCAACTTGCTTACCGAAGCCGGTCTTTGTGAAGCGAACGGGAAGGCTCAGTCTTTCCGTGAGGTTGGTGCGTGAGAAGCGGATGCCGTCCGCGTCCCAGCCGTTCACCAATTGCTCCATACGATCGACGGTCAGGTCGTTGAACCGAACGCGATCGAACAGATTCTTGTGGCAGACATGGAGATCGATCGACAGGGATTTTGCGTCGAGGCTCTCCTGTGTTAGCCCGAACTCGAAATGGATGCCGTCGAGGCCATAGTTGTGCCAGTTGCCCTTGGCGACCTGCATGTAGATTCCGGCGTGGTAGGGGCCGATGAAGGAGGACCAACCGCCGGTCTGGTACCATTCCAAATTGCTCAACTGGCGCAGCACCTTCATGCATTGGGGATGCTGGTCGACGAACAGTTGCCAGGCTGGGGAAAGAGTGGACATTCGTTAACCTCCGAGAGATTCAGGAAGTGATTGCTCTTGTGTGATTAGAATCGGTCAAGAAGTCCTGGCTGTGTGGTGTTCAGTCTTGCAGTCGTTCGAAGGGCTCTCCTGTCATTTCAACTGAAAGACGCCACAACTCCTGGGCTGCCTCAGTGTCATAAGCGCTTTCCTTTGCCCTGTGCTTCTTCGGATACCCTCGCATTTGCATCCAGCCGTCCGGCCCTATGTAGTCGCCGCCGGTGACGCCGGGCGAGGTGGCGGCGTACAGCTGCGGCAAGGCGCCCTGTTCGGCACTCTGGGAGAGTAGGGCGTTCAAGACCCGCATCGCAACCAGTTCGATTGCGGATCCTTTCTCTCTGGCCGCGGCGTACTGCAAATTGGTGGCGGCAAAACCGGGATGAGCGGAAACACAGACCGTGCCTGCCTCGACCGATTCCAGGCGGCGCTGCAGTTCGAGGGTGAAGAGGAGATTGGCGAGCTTGCTCTGGGCGTAAGCGCCAAAAGGGCTGTATTTCCGCTGGCTGTGGAGGTCGCTGAAGTTCATTCTTCCGCTGCGATGGGCCATGCTGCTGACGTTTACGATGCGGCTGCCCGGAGTTTTCAGAATAAGAGGAAGCAGGGCGCCGGTCAAGGCAAAGTGGCCGAGGTGATTTACGCCGAATTGCCGTTCGAATCCTTGGGCGGTCTCCCCGCGGGGAATGGCCATCACGCCGGCGTTGTTTACGAGGAGATCGAGGCGCTCCAAGCCGGTTAGAAGACTGTCTGCGCAGCGCCGTACGGATTCCAGGTCGGCCAGGTCGAGGGCGGTGACCTCCAGTTGGGCGTGGGGGAGTCCCTTCACGATCTCCGATCGGGCCTGTTCGCCGCGTTCAGCGGAACGGCTTGCGAGGAGGACGCATGCGCCCGCAGCGGCCAGCAGGCGGCAGGTGTGGAATCCGAGGCCGCTGTTTCCTCCGGTAACGAGGACAGTGCGGCCAGTTTGGTCGGGAATGTCGGCTGCGGTCCAATTGGGCGGCATGATTCGGTCCCAGGTGGTGTGCAGTGTATCAGGGAGACAGAGGCGGCTCCGCAATAGCACTGTGGGGCGTGCGGCGCGAAGGGCTCTTTCTCCAACTGGTCGGATTTGTCGCGAGATACACCTATCATATACGTCGACCTCGCCGAGGGCAATTTGGCGCGCAGGTCTTGCGCAATTCGCAGGACGAGAAGGGATACTATACACCGCGGGGCGACAATATCGGGGAAGGGCAGAATGGCGGGCGTAACAAGACAAGGCTAATCTGGCAAACTACTATAGACTCTTGCAGCCCCGCTCTCCTGACAAACCCAAATTTGGACAGCGCCGGGGAAATCCTGGGTGTCTTCCATGAAGGGGTCAACTATGTTAAATTGTAGCAACTGCGAAGGTCGGCGCGGCGGCGCGGATCTCTAATTGAGGTAGGCAAGTCGTCGCCGTGAACCAGTATAGGGGAAGGGCGGAAGGAGCGTTGTGCTGGTTGGGGAAGCGAAGCTGGCGGCGGAGGAGTGGGTACTGCGTGAAGGGGCCAGCCTGCCGGGCATGGTGGGCGCTTTCCTGGCCGGTTCGGTCACGACGATGGCTGACGGGGCGCGCTTGCCAGCGAGTTCCGACGTGGACATTACGGTCGTTTTGGAGAAGCCGCCGGGGAGGAAGTTGGGCAAGTTCAGGTACATGGGCGCCTTGCTGGAGGTGACATATGAGGCGCCGGACAGGTTTCGTTCAGCCGAGGCTGTTCTGGGCGATCCGCATCTGGCAGGTGGGGTTCAGGCGATGCAGATCATGGCCGATGCTACGGGGATGCTGGGAAGGCTGCAGAGAAGCGTCGCCCGGGAATATGCGTGCGGCCGGTGGGTGCGGCGGCGGCTGCAGACCGCCCTGGAGACGGCGGAGGCGCGGTTGCAGCCGCAAAGCAGCGCGGCGTCTCTGCACGATCGGGTAACAGCCTGGTTATTCGGGACAAGCATGACGGCCCTCATCTTGCTGGTGGCGGGGCGAAGGGCTCCGACGGTCCGGCGCAGGTACGTTGAGGTTCGGAAGCTACTTGCAGTACAGGGAAGGCAGGCGTTCTACGAAGAGCTTCTGGGGCTGCTAGGGTGCGCTGACTGGAACAGGCGCCAGGCTGAAAGGCATATGAACGCGGTAGAGAGGGCCTTTGACTGTGCGAAATGCCTGCCCTCAGGGGACTTTGCATTCGCGGCAGACATCAGCGATGCGGGTCGGCCGGTGGCGGTCGAAGGAAGCCGGGCGTTGATAGGTCAGGGCAACCATCGCGAGGCGGTCTATTGGATGGTAGCGACGTACTCTCGCTGCCAGTGGATCTTCAATTTCAACGGACGCAGCGACAGCGAGAGCCAATTCCAGCAAGATTATCTCTCGATGCTGACCGATCTCGGCGTCGCGTCGGGGGCAGACTTGGAGGGCCGGCGCAGACAAGCGCTGGCGTTTCTGCCGCGCGTCATGGAGATGGCGGAAGCGGTGAGGGCCCAGGAGGAAGGAGAGAGGGGAGAGGAGTGAGGAGTTAGTAACATCCTTAGTCGCCCGGTTCTGATTTGCAAGGCGGCGATGGGTTAGCCGTGTCACTGACCTGCAGGCCTTGGCCTGAAGGCGCCCGCACAGGATTCAGTTTAGCCGCTATCCCTTTGGACGGGGGCAAGTAGCTGGCGTCAATGTCCGGCGAAGGGATAGCACTCTAACGTCATGGGTGGGGCGGGCCGTGGGTTTCCGGCGGCTGAGACGGCCACGACGGAAAGGTTCAAATGCAGGTAATCGGCGGAGGGAGGATTGTGGGAGATGTCATTGCGCAATTGGTCGGAGAACATTCGATTCGAGTCTGGGACGCTGCACACGCCGCGGACCCTGGAGGCGTTGCAGGAGATTGTGAGAAGGAGCCGGAAAGTGCGGGTGCTGGGGGCCCGGCACTCCTTTAACGACGCAGCGGCGATTGATGGACAGGTCGACGTTGACGGGACGCAGGAGGTAACGAGGGAGGCTTCGTGGGCCTACGTCTCGTTGGAGGGGCTGGACGCGCCGGTTGCGTTCGACCATGAGCGCGGCACAGTCACATGCAGCGGCGGCATCACGTACGGCGAGCTGTGTACGCGAATGCACGCGGAAGGCGTCGCATTGCACAATACGGCTTCGCTGCCGCACATAACCGTGGCGGGCGCGTGTTCGACGGCTACGCACGGTTCGGGCGACAGCAATGGCAATTTGGCGACGGCGGTCGTGGGACTGGAGATTGTCAGGGCAGACGGTGAACTGAAGACACTGAATCTTGAAGAAGACGGTGAGATATTTGAGGGCTCGGTGGTGGCGCTGGGGGGACTCGGGGTGGTGACGCGCATGACCCTGGCAATGCTGCCCGCGTTTTCGATGCAGCAGTACGTTTATGAAGACTTGCCTTCGGCCGCGTTGTACGAGAATTTCGATGAAATCATGTCGGGCGCGTACAGTGTCAGTCTCTTCCCTGACTGGCAAGAGGACAAGGTCAACCAGGTCTGGTTCAAGCATCGCACTGGTTTGATGGGCGGGAGCGGCAGTGGAGAGCAAGCGGGGTTGGAGCCGGTCGACCTGGGACTCCCTTCAGAGCTCTACGGGGCGAAGGCGGCAGCGACCGATCTGCATCCGGTGCCTGGTCTGTCGACGGAAGGGCTGACGGTTCAAATGGGCGTGCCAGGGGCGTGGCACGACAGGCTGCATCACTTTCAGATTGATAGCACGCCGGCGAGCGGCGATGAGCTGCAGACCGAGTATTTCGTGCCGCGACGGCATGCTGTACCCGCGGTGCAGGCGGTAGAGGGTTTACGGGACAGATTCAAAGACATGCTGTGGATATCGGAGATTCGGACGGTGGCTGCAGACCGGTTGTGGCTGAGCCAGAGTTACGGAACGCCGACGGTCGGAATTCACTTTTCGTGGAGGAAGAACTGGGCAGCGGTGCGCGAGGTGATGCCGCTGGTGGAGGAGGCGCTGGCCCCGTTCGAGGTGCGTCCGCACTGGGGCAAGTTGTTCACGATGTCGCCTGAGGCGGTGCAGGCGGCCTACCCGAGGTTGGCGGATTACAAGGCGCTGCAAAGGTCGATGGATCCGAAAGGGAAGTTTCGCAACGGTTATCTGGACCGCTTTGTCTTTGGCTAGGGGACCCAAAAGCAACCTGCCGGGGCACCCGGGGGCCTATTGCAGCCCTTTGAGGAAGCGGGGCGCGATGAGGAAGCGGAGTTCGCAGTTTCCCCAGCGCAACTGGCGCCAGCGGGCAATGTCTACCTCAAAGTGGGCCAGGCCGGCCGTAGGGAAGCGCAGATTGACACGGCTATCTGCGCCGGAGCAGAGTCCGGCAACCAACTGGGCGGCGCCGGGGTTGTGTCCTATGAGGAGAACGTGGTCGGCGCTGTCGTGGGTCTCCTGAAGAATGTTTAGCAGGGTGTAGGGCGCGGCGGCGTAGATGCGGTCGTTCCAGCCGACGTTACTGGTATAGCCGATCAGTTCGGCAACCCGTTCGGCGGTTTGACGCGTGCGCAAGGCGGGGGAGGAGACGATCCAGTCCGGCCTTTCCTTTACCCTCTTCAAAGTCTGGCAGACTCGCTGCAGCTGCCTGAACCCGCTCTTTGCGAGGGGGCGGTCGACATCACCGCCTGAGGGGCTGTTTTGCCTGGCTCTGGCGTGGCGAAGAATTGTTACGTAGCGGTTGTTCATTGCGGTTGCGCTCTCAATGACCAAAGCAAGGCAAATAGGGTATTTCCTTGAAAGGTTCATTCTATTGTAGACGGAGTGGTTTGCTAAAGTCAAGAGGGAGAACTTCAACACATTGGATCCACGGAGGAGCAGGGGAACGGCGGGGAGAAGAGCGCGAAGGACGTGTTGGCGTCTCTGGTGGGAGGAATGATTCTGTGCGGAGGGGCTTGGGCGCCCACAAGGGACGCCCCTACAGGGTGTGAGCGAAGTAAAGGAGCGGTGAAGGGGACGGGCTTGGGCGCCCACAAGGGACGCCCCTACAGGGGGTATGCGAAGTAAGGGAGAGGTGCAGGGGACGGGCATGGGCGCCCACAAGGGGCGCCCCTACAGGGGTTGAGCGAAGTAAGGCAGAGGTGAAGGGGGATTGCATATGTTGGAACTGAAGATTGGGGACGGCATCTGTGCAGTTGATTTGCCTCTGTAGGACAGATCAGATTCTTGAACAGGGATAGTGAGGAGCTTTTTATGGGTGATTGGCAACCGAGGATTGCGGTGGTGGGGGCCGGGGCGATGGGCTGTCTCTTTGGCGGGTTGCTAGCTGAAGGGGGTCTGGACGTTACGCTGATCGATGTGTGGCAGGAGCACGTTGACCGCATCAACAGGGACGGGCTGCAAATGCTCGGTTACGGAGGGGATCGAAGTATTCGGGTGCGGGCGACGACCGACCCTGGCGGGCTGGAGGCGGTCGACGTACTCTTTGTGCAGTGCAAGGCGCCGTACACGCGGCGGGCGGTTGGCCGCGTGGCTCATTTGCTGCGCGAGGACAGTGTTGCCATCAGTTTTCAGAACGGCCTGGGGAATGAGGAGAACATTGGCGAGGTTATTGGTATGGAGCGGGTGATGGGCGGCGTGACCGCGCAAGGGGCGGCGGTGGAAGGAGCCGGCGCGGTGCGGAACTTCGGCAGTTTGCCGACGCAGATTGGCGAAATGGGAGGGGGGCTGAGCGAGAGGGCGGAGCGAATCGCGAGCGCGCTGGACAGGGCGGGGCTGCCGACTTCGGCGGTGGCGGATGTTCGTCAAGCGATCTGGAAGAAGCTGCTTGCGAACATCGCGATCAGCCCTACGTCGGCGATCGCCAATTTGACGATCAAACAGGTGTTTGCCGTGCCGGCACTGCGGGAGACGGCGTATGAGGCGCTGGACGAGGCGGTGGAGGTGGCGCGGGCAGAGGGAGTTGAACTGAATGCGGGAGAGACGAGAGAGGTAATCGATCAGATCGCGGGTCCGACGGGAACGGGCGACAATAAATCCAGCCTGTGTGTGGACATCCTCAACCGCAGGCCATGCGAGATTGACGTGATCAACGGCGCTGTGGTGCGACTGGCCCGGCTGCGTGGCATTGCCACCCCTGTGAACAAGACGCTGGTGGCTGCTGTGAAGGGGCTGGAGAGCCACTATCTGGGATAGAACTCGATGCGAAACAAGGTAATCGACGTTAGGGAAGCGGCGGAGATCGTGCCTGAAGGCGCGACGATGGGCGTATTGGGCGGCGGCGGCGGGCTTGTGGAGCCCGACGCGCTGCTGGCAGCGATCGAGGAGCGCTTTCTGGCCACCGGCGGCCCGGTTGGGCTGCGCGTTGTCCATGCGCTTGGGCTGGGCGACCGTGACAGGCGCGGCCTTAACCGGCTGGCATATGAGGGGTTGGTGCGCAAGGTGATTGGAGGGCACTGGATCTGGTCCCCCCGCATGCAGGCCCTGGCGCGAGAGGAGAAGATCGAGGCGTATGTGCTGCCGTCCGGAGTTACTTCGCAGTTGATGCGGGAGATCGGGGCAGGGCGTCCGGGCCTGATCACGCACGTGGGGCTTGGGCACTTTCGTCGACCCGCGTCAGGACGGCGGGAGGATGAACAGATCGGCCCAGGACAAACTGGTGGAGCTGATCGTGATAGGGGAGCGGACATTGTTGCGCTATCTGCCTTTTCCCGTGGATATCGCGGCGCTTAGGGGAAGCTATGCGGACGCGGACGGAAATATAAGCATGGAGGAGGAGCCTGCGAACCTGGAGGCGTTCGCCCTGGCCCTGGCGGCGCACAACAGCGGAGGGAAGGTGATCGTTCAGGTGCGGAGTCTGGTGGAACGGGGCCGGCTTCCGGCGAGGCAGGTGAGGATCCCTGGGGCGCTTGTGGATGCGGTGGTTGTCGTACCGGACCAGCAGCAGTGCCACGCTTTTTTATATGACCCGGCGATTTCCGGCCAGAAAGGAGGTGAGGCGGCCGAGGAGGAGAGGAAGGGAGAAGGTCGGGAAGGTTTTGAAGCATCGGGCGCGCGGGCGGTTATCGCGTACAGGGCAGCGCGGGAGCTTAAAGAGAACGCGGTGATCAACTTTGGCTTTGGCATCCCTGACGGTGTGGCGAAACTGGTGGCGGCGCGGGGCGAAACGGATCGCTATTACCAGACGATTGAGCATGGCACGTATGGGGGAGAGCTACTGGACGGCGCGCTTTTCGGTTTTGCACGCAATGCAAGCTGCATGATCGATTCACCTTCCCAGTTTGACCTGTACAGCGGGGGCGGATTGGACATCGCGTTTCTCGGCTTTGGCGAGATGGACGGGGCAGGGAATGTCAATGTTTCGCGCTTGGGGGGTGTCACGGTGGGACCGGGCGGATTCATGGATATTGCCCAAAATGCGCGCAAGGTTGTGTTTTGCGGCACGTTCGAGGCCAAGGGCGTTGCGTATGAGGTTAGCGAAGGTCGGGTCAGAATAGGGAGATACGGGCAGGTCCGCAAAATGGTGGAGGAGGTAGACCAGATCACCTTCAGCGGCAGGCAGGCGATGGCGACGGGACAGGAGGTGATTTGCGTTACGGAGCGGGCGGTATTTGAGCTGACGCCCGAGGGAATGCGTCTGCGGGAGGTTGCGCCCGGCATTGACGTTCAGGCGGACGTTCTGGATCGGATGGACTTCGCGCCGGTTGTCGGCGGAGAGATTGCGGTGATGCCGATGGCGGCGGGTGATTGAGCGTTGCGGGGCGCCACGGAGAGACAGGGCGACGCAACCTATCCGCGATGGGGCCCAGGAGAAGCAGTGTCTGGATCACGGACAGTAATGGTGGGGAGGGGAGTCTGAGGAGGGGGAAAGTAGGGCGCTCGCGAGCCGCGCGCAGTTTTGTGGGCGGGCTTTGGCGTGATTCAACGAGGGCTGGCTGACAATGAAATGTTGGGTGGGACTGAGTTCGGTCGCACCCTACCCAGAAAGGAAAGTTTGAAGACGCAATGACTACGAATTCCGATCTGCCTGCGCGGCCAAGTTTTGCCGACATTCTGGAAGCGCAGTTGGTGTTGCGCCGCTACCTGACGCCGACGCCGTTGCACAACTATCCTGTGCTGGACGAGGCCACGGGCGCCGAGGTGTGGGTGAAGCACGAAAACTATCTGCCAATCGGCGCGTTCAAGCTGCGCGGGGGCATCAATTTCATGGCGAGGCTGTCTGCAGCGCAGCGCAGGCAAGGCGTGGTTACGGCTTCCACCGGCAATCACGGCCAGTCGGTGGCGTACGCGGCGCGACTGTTTGGGGTCAGGGCTGTGATTTCAGTTCCTGAGAACGCGAATCCGGTCAAGCTGAAGGCGATGATCGCAAACGGCGCGGATGTGCGGTTGAACGGGGAAGACTTTGAGGCGGCCAAGCGTAGCGGGGAGCGGATTGCAGAGGAGGAGGGGCTGCGGTTCGTTTCATCGGGCGATGAACCGGCGCTGATTGCGGGCGTGGCGACGCATACGCTGGAAGTGTTGCAGGAGAGGCCGGACATTGAGGCGATCATCGTGCCGGTTGGAGGAGGCAGCGGCGCATCGGGCGCGTCGATTGCGGCCAAGACGGTCAATCCGGCGATACGGACGGTGGCGGTATGCGCGGAGGCGTCGCCCGCGGCCTATCTGGCCTGGCAGGACCGGGCCTGGCGGGAAGCGCCAAACCGGACGGCTGCCGAAGGGCTGGCGACCGGGGCGCCGTACATGTTGCCGCAGTCGATTCTGTGGGAGCATCTGGACAGTTTTGTGACAGTTTCGGAGGCGGAGATGTTTGCGGCGGTCCGAATGTATCTGGAGACGGCAAAGACTCTGGCGGAGCCGGCCGGGGCATCGCCGCTGGCGGCGCTTTTGCAGATGGGAGAGGAGCTGGCGGGGAAGAGGGTTGCGCTGATTTTGAGCGGAGGCAATATCTCGCCGACGCAGTTGCGCAAGGTCTTGGATGCTGGGTGACGTGTAGGGGGTGGGAAGGCGAGGGGTGAACGGCGGTTGATCCACGGAGGGACACGGAGGGGCACGGAGAACGGCGGAGAACTGCGAAGGGCGAGCGGAGGGTCATCCCCTGGGGGAGACGGAGGGAAGAGGCAAAGTGCGGTTGAGGCGGACAGGGGTTTTGAGAGGGTCGGGGGAGTGTAGATGAAGGGGCGGTTTGCGTTGGGGGAAATTGAGAGGGAGCGGAGGATAGTGGGAGGGGCGTGTTACTGGTTGGAAGAAGCGTGTTTCAGGAGGAACCGGAGTTTTCGGGGTTGGATGCCTCTACGTCGTACGCCTGGAGAAGGTGTCGCAGGGCTGCGATGTCACGTTCCTGGATGAACTTTTCGAGGGAGGGGTTATTTGCCAAGAGAGACTGGCCGAACTGGCTCTGGGCAAACATACGCAGATCTTCTTCGATTGGGTCGGTGATGCGGTGATCGGTGACGATTCTGCCGTCCTGCATGCGCAGGATGCGCTGGGTCGCCTGGGCAACACGGCGGTCGTGGGTAACGACGACGATGGAGGTCCCCTGGCTTTCGTTCAACTGGGCGAGGAGTGCCATGATATCCTCGCTGCTCTGGCTGTCGAGCGCGCCGCTGGGTTCATCGGCCAGGATCAGGGCGGGGCTGTTGGCGAGGGAACGGGCAATCGCTACGCGCTGTCGCTGGCCGCCTGACAGCTGGCCGGGCAGATGATGACTGCGGTCGCCCAGACCGACGAGGTCGAGAAGATGGGCGGCCCGCTCGCGGCGCTCTTTGCGGCTGCCCATCTGGCCCTGGAGCGGCACTTCGATGTTTTCCTGTGCCGTCATGGTCGGAAGCAGGTTGTGCAGTTGAAAGACAAATCCGACAGTCTTCGCTCTAAACTGGTCCACATTTTTCAGCTTTGAAAGGTCTTCGCCGGCGACCCAGACTTTGCCGTCGGTGGGCTGGTCCAACGCGCCGAGCATGTTGAGGAGCGTGCTTTTTCCGCAGCCGCTGGGCCCCATGACGGCGACGAACTCCCCTGTTTGCACTTCGACCGAGAGCGCGTCGAGGGCGCGAACTGCCGTTTCACCGCTGCCGTAGGTTTTCGTCAGGTCTTCAACACGAATAATTGGCTGGTGGTTGGACATTCTCTGTTCGAGTTCTGGCTGCATATCAGTTAACGCGCACACAGTTGGCGCAGCATGGGGATCGGCCTGACCCGGCGATCGCGGAACGAGGGCAACGCAACTTTCGCCTCCCCCAGAGATTCAGGCCGGTCCGGATCGGTGACGATCCTTTCGGGTCCGGCTATTGGGGCGAAACGAGAATGTTCACGAAGGCGGTCATTCCCCAGCGCAGGTCTTGGTCCAGACTCGGGACATCCACATGAACGGTGAAGTTGGTGCTACCCCTGTCGGTGGTGCTGACCGGGGCGATGTGTGTGATGAGCCCGCTAAAGATACGGTCGGGCAGCGAGTCGAATGTGACTTCCACCTGTTGGCCGCTGCGCAATTGGACGACGTCGGTTTCGCGCAGGTCGGTCGTTTCGACGTGCATATTGCCAGTATCGCCGAGAAGGACGAGGGCTTGCCCAGGGGAAACGAGTTCGCCGCTCCGAACGAGAAGGGCGCCTACCTGGCCGGGGAAAGGCGCCACGATCCGGGACTGGGCAACGTGGGCCTGCGCGCTGGCAAGCTGCGCTTTGGCGGTGCCGATGCGCGCCAGAGAAACGGCGACATCTTCAGGGGAGGCGCCTTCTACCGTTCTGCGCAGGTTTGCCTGTGAGCTGGCCAGCGCGGCCTCCGCCGACTGGACGGCGGCCTGCGCGGCCGGGATCTGGCTTTCGGCCATTGCCACGCGCGAGCGGGCTTCCTCGATGATTGAAGTCGCTACGGCAAGTTGTTGCTGTGTGGCGCCCTGGGTAGCGACTGCGAATTCCGCCTTGGCCGCTTCGAGTGACTTGGTTGCCTGCTGCAATTGGAGGGCCTCCAGCTGCGTGCTGCCGATGTTGGGGTCACCGCGAACGGCGTTGTAGGCTGCTTGGGCGTGATCGAGGGCGGCCTGCGCGACTTCGACGCGTGCGGCGGCCGCGGCGCGTTCCGCCTCGGTGGGGCCGGCGGCAAGCTCATTGTGGCGTTCCAGCGCGATCCGAACTTCCACTTCGTAGAATTCGACGGTTTTTTGCGCCTCCAACAGCCTGCCGGCGGCGAGCGAAACCTGCGCTTCAGCGGTTGCGATGCCCGCCTGTGCCGCGGCAGTCTCGGCTTCGCTTGCCCCTGCCAGCAACTTGGCGTGGGCAGCCTCTGCTTCGGCGACGGTTGCGGCAGCTATATCGACCTGGCCGGCGGCGGCGGGGTTTTCGAGCTGTACGAGCAGGTCGCCCGCCTCCACCCAGTCGCCCTCCGCGACGGGAAGCGTCTGCACGATCCCACCCTGGAGCGGGGCCAAATTGGCCCAAACTGTGGGGAGAAGCTTGCCCGAGGCCCAGATTACGGAGTCGAGGTCGGAGGCGGCATCCTCAGGCGACGCTTCCAGTTCTTCATCACCGGTCGAGTCGGAAGTTTGGGGCAGAAGAGATGGGTCGACATAGGTCACGTATGCCCAGGCGGCAGCCGCCAGAACAACGACCAGTCCGAGGAGGATCAGAACTCGTTTCATGTCTATCCTTATTGCACAGAAAGGCATCAGCCGGAGTCTGTGGACGGGCTGATGCGGGAGATTCACTCATAGCGCAGCGCCTCGACCGGTTGCAGTTTGCTGGCCCGCCAGGCAGGGTAGAAGCCGCCGGCAAGGCCGAGCACGACAGCGAGGCTTACGGCCATCACGAAGGTACCCGGTTCCCAGGCCGGTCGCAGCATGGCGCCGCCTGGGATTGGCAGCGCGGCGAGTCCGGTAAGCAACAGGACGGCGCCGACGCTGCCGACGATAGCGGACAGGAGACAGAGGAGAAGGCTTTCCTGCATTATCTGTGAAAGAATGCGTTTTCCGGGCCAGCCCAGTGCCCGTAGTGTGCCGATCTCACGGGTTCGTTCGTAGATCGACATGATCATGGTGTTGGCCACGACGATGCCGCCCACGACCAGGGCGAGCAGACCGATTGCGGCGGCGATTCCCTGCATGGAGGCGATGTCGTCGGTATTCTGGGCAAATTCGCTGCTGATGCTGGCACGTACCTTGGGAAACCTCTGATTGATTGCTTCCTGGACCGGAAGAGCCAAGGAGGGATCTGTGACGTCGACAAAGAGGAAACTGACATTGCGAGGGCGATTGAGGATGCGCTGAGACTCGCGCAAGGCCAGGATGCCTCCCCCTTCCTCCCAGGCTACTCCGGTCTCGTAGATGCCCACAACCTTATAGCGAGTATTATACAGGGTCAGCGTGTCTCCCAGGCCCAGGTCGTAGGATTCCGCCGCGCTGCTGCCAATCATAATTTCGGAGGGGCGCTGGACGCGCCGCCCGGCGGCAAGTTTGTAGTGGTCCATGGCGGGACTGTTGGGATCGAGGCCGTGAAGGATGAAGAGGGGCAGTTCGGGGGTGAGGACCACACCCAGAACCATGGGGCTTGCCGATTCAACCTGCGGCATGGCCTGAATCTGACGCACGACGTTTTCGTCAATGCTGCTCAGCGACATGTCCGGCACATCGCGCTGCATCACGGTCAGGTTTCCGGGGCTGCCGCTGCCGGCGAGGTTGTTCATCTGGCCGATCAGGCCGGCGGTGATGCCACCGAGCATGACCAGTGTTCCAACGCCGATGCCGATCCCGGCGGAGGCGAGCAGTGTCCGGTTGCGGCGCCGCCACAGATTTCGAAAGCTCTGGCTGCCGTACCGGCTCAGCGGTCCGGCTCTGAAGTCGGAGGCCGTGCCTCCTTCGTAGGAAAGGGCTTCGACAGGGCGCAGACCAGCGGCCCGCCAAGCGGGATAAACGCCGCCGACCAGGCCCAGGACGAGAGCCGTTCCGAGACCCTGAAGGAAGATGGCTGGGGTGAAAACACCGGTAAGGAGGACCCCCATTCCCGGGACCGTGCCGGCAAGTTTTGCCAAGCCGATGCCGAGAAGAATGCCGACAACGCCGCCGAGTGCGCTCAATGTCACCGATTCGCCGAGGATGATCCAAAGGACGCGCCAGCGACTCCATCCCAGCGCGCGCAGCGTACCGATTTCGCGGGTTCGTTCGAGCACGCTCATGACCATCGAGTTCATCATGCCAAAACCGCCGATGAAGATGGCGATGGCCGCGATGCCCCAGGCGAATCCCTGCAACATCTGCTCATACTGCTGGTTGCTTTCGCGTTCGCTGGTTTTGCTCACCTTGAGATCGAGGTCAAGGGATTCGATTCGTGCAATTGTGTCATCGACGTTGTCGCCGCGGCGCAGGCCGATCTCGTACAGGCTGACTTTGCGTTCGAATTGCGCGGCGGCCTGGGCGTCTTCCAGCATGAGGACGCCGCCGGACTCCTCGATGCCCTGGCCTGTCTCGTAGATGCCGACGACCCGGTAAGGCGTGCCGTAGATGCGGAGGCTGTCGCCGACAGCGATGTCGATTGATTCGGTGGCGCGGCGGCCTATGATGATCTGGCCGGGACCGCTCACCGGTTTGCCTTCAACGACTCGATAGTGATCCATGGCGGTGCTGCCGATCTCAAACCCGAAGAGAAGAAAGAAGGGGAGGTCGGCAGTCGTGACCCACGTGTAAACGCCTGGTTCAACTCGTTCCACCCCGGGAACGGCCTGAAGGCGTTCGCCGATGGTATCGTCGAGGCTGCTCAGCGCGGGGTCGAGGGCTTCTGCCTGCGTGATAAGCAGGTCGTTGCTGCTGCCGCCTACGACGACGGCGAAGTTGGAGGCGAGGCCTTCTGCGATGGCTCCGAGGGCGACAACGGCGGCGACGCCTATCGCGATGCCGAGGAGGGTCAGGCTGCTTCTAACCGCCCGCCGCGTCAGATTTCTAAAGATCATGGACCTTTTAAACCGAAGAACAACGACAAACCACACGAGGCGCAAATGGCGCTTGCATCGAGTTAGCCAGGGACGCTGCTCTTGCAGTGGACCGAATACGCGAGAAGCCGAGGATCTCAATCCTGGACCTACCATGCTTCGGCAGTACTGATTCTTCGACCATTATCGCATGAATCGAGGATAAGCGGCTGACGACACGACGACAGAATCCTGACAGAGCACCTATTATGCTGACGCGGGCACAACTTGCAGGAGAGCTGCCATTTCCGCGGCAAGGGCGTGTTCGACACCGGCAACTTCAACGAGTACAGGACCGTCAAAAGGGGCATGTTCGCGCAGGAACAGTTCTACGTACAGGTTCAGGCCCAGCCTTCCGAGGTAGGCAAGGCGCTCCTTTTCCTGGCTCAGGACGCGTACGAGCTTATAGGCGCGGCCGGCTTTGGCTTGAGAGAGGGGGTGACCTGGGGTGGGGCCGATTTCTCCGGTCTTGGTGGGAATCGGGTCGCCGTGGGGGTCAACTTTGGGGTAGCCAAGAGAGGCGGCTATGGCATCTTCCAGCGCTTCGCTGATCACGTGCTCGAGGCGTTCGGCCTCTTCGTGGACGCTGTCCCAGGGGATGTCGAGTGTTTTGTGGAGGAAGAGCTCCAACAGGCGGTGGTGGCGAAGGATTTCGAGGGCGACCCGTCTGCCGGTTGGGGTCAGGGAAACGGCCTGGTGGGGGCGGTAGATCACCAGGTCCATTTGTGAAAGTTTTTTGACCATGTTGGTGGCGGAGGCAGGGGTGAAGCCGATGTATTCGGAGAGGACCGAGTTGGTTACCTGTTCGCCGCGAGCCTCCAGGATGTAGATGGCCTTAAGGTAGTCCTCGTGGTTTGAGGAAAGGGGGCTGGCGATTTCGGAGGAGTAGTTTTTAGTCATGGCTAAATTGTAACTGTCAGAGTGGCGGTTGTCAAGTCAGGTGGAATGGGCGGGGGAACTGACGGGAAGGACGGGTGATCAATGGTGGCGCACGGGGAAGGTCAACGACATTGATCCACGGAGGGGCACGGAGGGGCACGGAGAGTGTCTCGTTGTCCGCGAAAAAGAGTTAGGACCATGTTTTGTGATTGATGTCGTGTCCGGGGGGAGGATGGAGGGCGCGGGGCAGGGCGCGGCAATGCAGTGGTCAGCGGCGCGGCAAAGTGGGCCGAGGGGCGGGCGCAGGGATTATCGGCGGGGAGTGAGGGGTGGGGGGCCCTCGAGCGGGCCCCCGGTCGTGCGGGTTGCGGGGAGGGTCTAGATGAGCCCCAGGCTGTTTTGGGTCCAATCCATCAGGGCCTGGTGTGTGCCGTAGGCGCGGGCCGCGTATTCGATGCCGTTCTGGAGGCGGGTTGCCGCGGTTTCGAGCGCGCCCTGGGCGTCGGATGCGTCTTCATCCGGTTGCAAAGGCGGGCGGCCGTCGACGGTCGACTGATCCTCGAGCCTGTGATAGAGGCCGTCAACCTGAAAGTGCCAGGACTGGCGGCGATCTTCGAGGCAGCAGTCGAGGATGCGCTGAAGCTGCTCCTGGAGGGCGGGCTCTTCCACGGGCACGATTGCCTCGACGCGGGCGATCAGGTTGCGCGACATCCAGTCGGCGCTGCCGATGAAGTAGAGGGGTCTGCCTTCGTTGAGGAATGAGTAGATGCGGTGATGTTCCAGGAAGCGTCCGATGACGCTGACCACCTCAATATTGTCGCTGATTCCAGGGATTCCGGGCTGGATCCGGCAATTGCCGCGCACGATCAGCTTGATAGGCACGCCGGCCTGGCTTGCGCGATAGAGTGCGCGGACGACGACAGGGTCATCGAGGCCGTTCATCTTCGCGGTGATGCCGGCAGGGCGACCGGCGAGAGCGTTGGCGGCCTCGGTGTCGATCAGCTCCACGAACCGGTCGCGCATGTTGACGGGCGCGACCAGGAGGCGGCGGAAGTGGCGCTGGCGGCTGTAGCCGGTGAGAAAATTGAAGAGGTCCATGAGGTCTGCGCCGACTTCGGGACGGGCGGTCAGAAGGCCGAGATCGGTGTACAGGCCGGCGGTTTTCGGGTTGTAGTTGCCGGTGCCGATGTGGGCGTAAACCTGGATGCCTTCCTCCTCTTCGCGCACGACGAGAGTGGTCTTGGTATGCGTTTTGAGGCCAACGAGGCCGTAGGCCACATGGACGCCTGCGTCTTCAAGTGTGCGGGCCCATTCAATGTTGCGTTCCTCGTCGAAGCGAGCCTTTAGCTCGACAAGGACGGCGACCTGCTTGCCGCGTTCGGCGGCCTGGATCAGGGCTCTGCCGACAGGGGAATCGGAGCTGGTCCGGTACAAAGTCTGCTTGATGGCAAGAACCTGCGGGTCTCGGGCGGCGGCTTCGATGAAGGCCTGCGTGCTGGCGGCGAAACTGTGATAGGGGTGATGGACGAGTACGTCGCCCTTTCTGATGATGGAGAAGATATCGGCAGGTCGCGTTAGACTGCCAACGCCGGAAAAGGCGGGGTGGGTTTGCGGGGTCCAGGGCTGATTCTTGAGGTGGGGGAGGTTGACATCTGCGAGCGGCAGGAGGTCTGCTACGCCAAGGGGTCCCTGGTGGTGGTAGACGTCGGTATGATGCAGCGCCATTTCCTGCATCAGGATGGCGCGGATGTCATCGGGCATCGATTCGGCGACTTCGAGGCGGACGATGGGGGCGAAGCGGCGTTCGCGGAGCTCTTCGCTGATCATCTCGAGCAGGTCGTCGGCCTCTTCTTCGCTGCGCGCGATATCGGCGTTTCTGGTCACGCGGAAAGGATAGGCGGCGATCAGCTCCATGCCGGGAAACAGGTTGGCCAGATTGTGGGTAATCACCTGTTCGAGAGGGACAAAGTCGAGGGAGTCGTTGACTGTGACCCAGCGAGCGCGGTTGGAAGGCACTTTGACCCTGGCGAACCTGATTTCGCCGTTGACGGGGTCGCGCATTTCCACGGCAAGGCTCAGGCTGAGGTTGCTTATGAAAGGAAATGGGTGGCCAGGGTCGACAGCCAGAGGGGTCAAAATTGGGTAAATCTCGCGGCGGAAAAAGTCGGCCAGCTCATTCTGCCGGTCTTGCGGCAGTTCGTCATAGGCGACAATGCGCATACCTTCGTCGCGCAGTCCCGGGAGGATTTCATTGAGGAGCGCGTGGGTCTGGCACTGGACCATGGCGCGCACGTGGCGGGCGATCAGGCGCATCTGAAAGTCTGGTGTCCAGCCGTGTAGGGTGAGGTTGGCGACACCGGCGGCCTGCTGCCGTTTCAAGCCGCCGACGCGTTTGCGGAAGAATTCATCGAGATTGCTGCTGGTGATGGCGACGAATTTGAGCCGTTCCAAGAGCGGGTTGCGATCGTCGAGGGCTTCGTAGAGGACGCGCCAGTTGAAGTCCAGCCAGCTCAGTTCTCTGTTGTAGACGGCCGGTGAGTCGGCCAATTCATCGATAGAGAGGTTGGTCAAGGGGGTGGTATGGGGCGGGTAGGCAGAGACAGGCGGCATGGTGATACCGGCGGAGGCATCGGGACGCCAGTCGATGGGCGCGCCATCGTCGATGCCGGACGCATCCTCGGTTGTGAGTTGCTCGACCGGCGCCGGGCTATCACCGTTTTCGTCAAATCGGTATGTGTAGCTGTTCATCAATCCTGTCTCCGACATGTTCTTCGAGGCGCAGTGGTCTGAACTGCAGGCGCGATTGCCCCCTATTCTAGGGAAAACCTTTGCAAATGTAAAGCGCGCGGGAAAACGTGAAACATCAGTAGTCTACGGAGGGGCAGGGAGAACGGCAACACCTCTGATCCGCGGAGGGGCACGGAGGGGTAGGGAGAACATCACCTTGTCCGCGAAGGGGGCGCGAAGAAGAGTGTTCTGAGGTTGATGCTTTGTCTGGGGAGAGGTCCAGGGGGGAGAGGTCCAGGGGGGAGAGGGCCAGGGGGAAGAGGGCAAAGGTCAAGCGTTATACGCGTCGCAATCCTTTCGCAGTGAAATCCTTTGGCCGCCGGCTGTTACGCTCTTCGCCAGTGACGTGGGGCAAGGACCAAGGACGGGCGATGTGTTTTACGGTTGCCTGGTCGGCTGTGGTAGGCTTGCCAATAGCTGCGATTCGTTTACTTCCCCGATGGATGCGGGTGAAGCAACCAGTCGGGAAAGAGATTGGACGGTCGCTATCGAACACGCACATGAATTCCGGACAAATGACCTGAAATGTAGGATTTCGCATCGGAGGCAGCAAGGATCATCTCTGGTCACTTGCAGTTCAGGGTGGAAACCAGACGTTTGGGCCGGACGGTTGCTGGCGTAGTTGGTTCAACGTCGATGGGTTTGCGACTCGCTGACCTGCCGGAGATCGTTGGGGTCGGCCTCGTGAAGCAGAAACCGGTTCCAGACGCGCTGCAGGACTCCGGCCCTGGGCGCGATGCGAACCGATCCCGTTCAGGCGCAGCGTCCCGATAATTTGGATGGAGTGAGAGAACTAATGGTTGAGAGCGGTTTGACCCTACTGCTGTTCGTTCCGCTTTTTGTTATCGTGCTATTGGCAAACGTGGCCGACAAGCAGCGAGCCGAAGGAGGCTCTGGGACGGCGTATGCCGGAGTCTCATATACGCTGCATCTGATCATTTTCGGCACGATGGCAGTGGTCGGGGCGCTTATCCACGTTGTCGGCATCAGGATGAGAACGGAAGAAGGAATGAGACAGAGCCTTCTCGACATACTGTCAGGAGGTGGAGTAGACCAGTTGGAAAGCATACTGCCCGTGCTTGACAGGCTGGAGATTCTTGGCCTCGGCCTCTGGGTTCCGGCGGTTGCTGCGCCTCTGCTGCTGCTTCCCGCTGTTCGCGGGAGCGTCTCTCAAGTCCTGCGGACTGATCCCCTGAGCAGCGTTCACGCGGTCGCCGTCTCATTTGTCATGTTGGCCGTTGTAAATCTCACGTTTACGCTGGGCGTGGGTTTGGAGACTCTGGCTGACCTGTCGGAGGCCGCTCCAAGCGACGGCGGGGGCCTGTTGCTCTCATTGTGGGTGCAGCAGCTGACGTTTGCGCTATGGGCGCTGGTCGGGATTGGCTGGTTGACCAGGCGGACGCTGGCGCAGGCTCTTGGACGACTCGGTCTGGTGTTCCCTCAGCCGAAGGAAGTTGCCATAGGTATTGGGACAGGACTGGTTTCCGTTGGGGTCATCCTTGTATTGGAGATGGTTGCCGCCGCGGCTGGATGGGGGTTTGATGAGGATGTCGAGCGGCTGACTGAATCTCTGATCGGGCCGCTGCTCGGTTCGATTCCCGGCATTCTCACTCTGGGGCTGGCTGCGGGGATTGGTGAGGAGACCCTGTTTCGGGGGGCGCTGCAGCCTCGATTCGGTCTTCTGTTCACCAGTTTTCTCTTTGCTGTCGTGCACAGCCAGTACGGCATTACCCTTTCGACGCTGGCAGTGTTCATCGTGGGCCTGATTCTGGGTGGGATTCGTTTGCGATTCAATACCTCAACGTGCGTTATCGCGCACGCGGCGTATAACATTACCCTGGGGATGATTGCCTATCTGTATCCACAGTTATTTTGAACGGCAGTGGTCAGTGGTCGGTGGTCAGTGGTCAGTGCAGAGCGGAAATGCGCCGCGGCGCCGACCTTTGAGGGGGGCGACGGGAGGGTAGGACAGAGTGGGGTGAGTTTGGGGTTGCTTTAGGGTAAGTGCTGTGAATCCTGGAACCTATGTCTCCTGACAGCCTGATATGTGGACTGCACTGGTCGATTCGGGTGCAGTCCAGAACGGGGGCGAGTTTCAGGCTATCTATGGATTGATACAACAGTGCCACCGTGATTCGTTGTCCGGACGGGAAAATGGGGGCGACCTGCGGGGAGAAGGGCAGGTGAACTGCAGGGGAACAACGCGGGGGACGTGTTGGCGTCTCTGATTGTAGGCTGGTTTCTGTGCGGAGGGGCTTGGGCGCCCACAAGGGACGCCCCTACAGGGGTTTGCGGAATGAGGTAGAGTGGCAAGGGGCAGGGGGAACTGCAGGGGAGGGGGAGGGCGAGTAATCCACTGAATCCTGGGACCCGATTCTCCTGGAAACCCCAATTGTGATCTGCCCCCGGTCGATTCGGGCGACTTGAATGTCTTGAGCAACTGTGGTAGTTTTGAGGACGGATCACTTTAGCGGTTTACAAAAGCGATTTAGTTCTGCGGTATCCCCCCGTTTGCACCGGTCGAAGAGAGTTCCAATGGCAGAGTGGCGCCGCAATCTCTATGTGCTGTTCGCTGTGCAAGTCCTTTCGGTTGCGGGCTTCAGCCTGGTATTTCCGTTCCTGCCCCTGTATGTGGAGGAGATTGGGGTTGCGACGAGAGGTTCGGTCGCTTTCTGGTCGGGCCTGGTATTTTCGTCGCAGGCGGTGACGATGATGATCTCGTCGCCGATGTGGGGCGCGGTGGCGGATCGGTACGGTCGCAAGCCGATGTTAATCCGGGCCAGCCTGGGGGGCGCGGTGATGGTAGTTCTGATGGGATTCGCACAGAGCGCGGAGCAGTTGGTGCTGGTCCGGACAGTGCAGGGCCTGTTGACGGGGGTGGTTTCGGCCACGAGCGCACTCGTGGCGTCCACTGTGCCGAAGGAGAAATCGGGGGAGTCACTGGGGCTGATCCAGACTGGAATCTGGGTAGGAGTGGCAGTTGGGCCGCTGATCGGCGGCGTTGTCAGTGAGGCGTTTGGCTACCGAGCAAGTTTCTGGATAACGGGCGCTGCCCTGGCCCTGGCAGGTGTTGCCGTCATCTTCTGGGTGAAGGAGGAATTCGAGCCTTTGCCCGTCCAGCAGAGGGTGAACATTTGGGAAGGCTATCGAAAGCTTGTCAAAGCTCCGGATATGGCGTCTCTCTATTCGGCATCCTTTTTGCAGAGCCTTGGTCGATCGGTGACGATGCCGATCATGGCGTTTTTCTTCGTGGAGCTGCTGGCTTCGAGTGAGGGCGCGGCGATGATGACCGGGCTGAGTATGGGGGCGAAAGCGGCGGTCGGCTCGGTTAGCGCGATCTATCTGGGAAAACTGAGCGATCGGATCGGGCACGAGAAGGTGCTTGCGGCAGGCGCGATGGTGGCGGTATTGGTGTATGCGTCGCAGGCGTTTGTTGGCAGCGCGTGGCAGTTGCTTGCGCTGCAGGCGCTTACGGGGATCAGCGCCGGGGCGATCATGCCTGCGACGAGCGCGCTGCTCAATCTGCGGACACCGCAGGGGGCGCACGGAACGACTTTCGGGTTGGGGAATAGCGTTAATTCGGGCGGTCGAATGGTGGCGCCGGTCTTGGGCGCGGCGGTTTTTCCTCTGATTGGAATGCGTGGCGTTTTCGCTTTGAACGCGTTTGTCTATGTTGCTTTGGCGATGGTTGCCCTGTACATTTGGCGCAAGAGCGTTGCTGGCGTGGCGTTGAGGGCGGCGTCCAGGGTGGCGGGGGATTGACGAATGGGGCGTTGCGTGTAAACGGAGGGGGAAGGGGACTGGGTCCAGAGCAAATTCTTCGATTCGGCTGAGCGGGACGCCGCACAGTTATGATTCTTGGTTCGATGTCGCGTCCCAAGAGGTAGTCAGTCGGTGGGACAGGGTGAGTAGAGTGTGTAAGGGCGCCTGGGAGGGCGTCTTTTTGTTTTTCCAGGAGATGGGGGGGCTGGAAAACGCTCGGAACGGCTCTGGGCGGTGGCTGGTCGTCAGTTGGCGGAGAGGAGGCGGGAATAAAGTTCCTGCTGGCGCTGGAGGGCCTGTGCGTAAACCGGGCCCGCTTCCAGGTCGGGAAAGGCGGTGTGGACTGTGGGCGGGGCGGGGGGTTGGGGCAGATTCATGGCCTGGAGCGCGAGGATGGCGGCGCCGCGGCTGGTTGCCTCGTCGACATTTACGAGATGGACGGGTGTCTGAAGGACGTCGGCAAGGATTTGGCGCCAGAGGGGGTTGTCCTGGAGCGCGCCGCCGCTGGCGACGACCTCGCTGCCGGGGGCGAGGAGTGGTTGGAGGCGGTCGTGGATAAGGCGGAAGCGGAGAGCGACGGCTTCGAAGGCGGCGCGGACGAGGTGGGCGCAATTCGTGGCGGGCGTGATGCCGCTGATGGTAAGGGAGGCGTCGGTTGCCCAGCCGGGGGCCCGTTCACCGCGCAGGAAGGGCAAAATGGTGAGGCGGTGGGCGTCCGGGCTGAGGGCGCGGGCATCCGCGAGGAGGGAGTCGGCGTCTTGGACGGCCAGCGTCTCGTGTAGCCAAGTGTAGAGGGAGCCGCCATCGGTTAGAGAGCCTCCGATCAACCAGCGGCGGCTGTCGATGGGGTAGCTCCAGAGTCCCTGCGGTGTTTGCGGGGGCAGCGGGGCGTCGTGCTGGTTGGCGCTGTCGACGGGTATGACGACCCGCATGGCGCCTGTGGTGCCGATAGTCAGGGCGATGCGGCGGTTGTCTGAGCAGCCGCTGCCAAGGTTTGCGCCGACACCGTCTCCTACGGCGAGGAAGAAGGGGGTATGGGCGAGTTCCGGCCATTGGGAGGCCCAGGGTTGGTTCAGGCCCGCGGTTGACTTCGCGTAGTCAAAAACAGACGGAAACCTCACTTTATGGACCCCTATCCGCTCAATCAACTTTTCGTCCCAATTCAAACTCTGACGATTTAAGAGCCCTGTCCAGCCGGCTTCGCTGTTGCTGATCGGGGAATGCGAACGACCGCGCCAGCGGGAAAGCAGGTGGGAGGCGAGGGTCTGCCAGGAAGCGACTTGGGACAGGCGTTGCGGTTCCTCGGATGCGAGGCGCAGAAGCTGCGCCGGGGCGTAGGCGGTATGGATGGGCGTTCCGGTTCGTTGCCAGGAGTCTTCGAGGCCGTTTTGCTGTTTGAGCTCTTCACGGAGGGTATCGGCAAAGGGAGCGCTGCTGGCGTCGGAATAGGTGTAGACCGGAGTTACAGGACGGCCGGCGCGGTCGACGCCGAGCCAGCTCATGGCGAAGCTGGTCCATGCGACGGCGGCGAAGCGAGCGCCGGGGCGAAGTCTGCGGACAGACGCCAGACTGTCGCTGACGACTTCCTCTGTCAAGGCGGTGAGGATATGGGGGTCGAAGGTGCCGTCAAGAGCCTGTTCGGTGTGCCGGAAGGCGGTCGAGTCGTCCAGCCTTTCGGCGTCCAGGTTGTATGCGGAGGCGCGGACTGAGGAGCTGCCGAGGTCGATAACAAGGATCAGATCCTGCTCCACGGTCCGGGGCCGGAGGTCGTCACTCTGGTTTGAGACAGCATGATGTTCGCCTTTCATGGATGATGCCTTTCATGCTCTGGCGGATGCAAGAATGGAGTAACGACAAGGGCCGTGTGAGGGGCACGGTATGGGGGGAAGTACCGTGATTCGCGAGGGCAACGATTGCGCTCGTCTCCACGGTCGGTGGAAGCGGTTCCGGCTATTCGGCTGCCGCTTAGCGTTCTACGGTGGTCTGCCGTTCGAGCCGGTTCTTCTGTTCTGCGGCATTGGAGAGGTGGGCGAGATCGTCATGCGCGAGCACAAACTGGTCTGACGGGCTGGTTCGATAGGCGGCCCTGGCCATGGTTGTGGTGGCGATGGGGGCGGTGAGAAAGAACAAAATGATCAGCGCGATCATGCGAAGCATCTGCCCTTGGGAGAAGAAGTGAACACCGGTTGCCAGGAGCAGGCAGGTGATGCCGAGGGTTGCGGCGATGCCGGCGGCGTGCATGCGGGTCAAAACGTCGGGAAGGCGGAGGATTCCCAGGGCGCTCACGAGCAGAAAGAAAGTCCCGACCGCGGCAAGCAGGACGACGAGCAGGTTACTGGTCATTGGGTCCATGGTTGCACCTCTGCGCTGCGGGTGTAGGGCGGCGTCTAATCCTCTTCCTCCGGCTGTCGTTCCAGCCACCGGGCGTGAGGGAAACGTTCCAGGGCGCGGGCAAACATCATGGTGCCCAGGAATCCGAGAACGGCGGTAATTATCGCGCCTTCGAGCAGGACGAAGGATTTGCTGTTGACGGCGAACAGGAGGAAGATGCCGACCGCGTGGATCGAAATCAGGTCGAAGGCCACGGTGCGGTTGGGCAGACTTGGCCCGCGCAAGAGCCTGCCAAAGCAAAGCAACAGGGAAAAGGTAACCAGGGTAGTCAAGACCCCCAAACTAAGCTCAAAGAGTTCGTTGCTCAAGAATTGCCTCCCATTTTAGGCATCGGCTGCATTCATTTCAAGGATCAGGCGGCGCAGTTGGAGGAGAGGGCGCTCAAATTGGTCCTTGATTGCGGCGCGAAATTCTACGGGGTCGGAAAGATCGATGACGTGGACAAGGAGCACAGTCTCTTTAGCCCCGGCAAGTTCGGTTCTCAATTCAGGTTGGGAGACAGGATGATCCCCCTGTGTTCCCAGTTGCTCTACGTTCGCAGCGTCTTCGAATGCGGTCGGTTCTTCGGGATCGCCAATCGGACGGAGACGGCCCGATACATCCTCGCCCAGGTCTACGCTCAGAGTGCCGGGCGTCAATGTAATGACTGTGGCAAGAATTGTAATGTCGAAGGAGTTGGTCAGGTCCAAAGGGACGGCGACGATGCCGGGGCGTAACGAAGTCCGGGCGCTAAAGGCGCCGGCAATGACCTGGCCAGCCAGACGTACATTGCTCTTCAGGATGGCGTAGAGAACGAATCCGGCAAAAAGTGAGGCGCGGAGCGTATAGAGTCCGTAACGGCGTTGCACGAGAGACATAAGCGCAAATCCGAAGAGGAAGCCGAGCAGCAGGGCGCCCAAGGTATAGTCGTTGTTGAGAATCGGCCACATCAAGGACATGGACAGATTCAAAACGAGGAGTCTCTGCATTGCGTGGTTTCCAGTTGCTCGAGGCCGGACCTTTTCTTTACGGCTAACGACCCCAGTGCGCAGAATTAACGGCTCATCTGTTCAACGGGCTGGCCAGGGCGGTTCACCCAGCGATGCGAATAAATGGGTACTGCTGTCTGGAAATTTCGGGCCCGTTACGTTAAAGGCGCCACTCCGCAGGCCGGACGAGTGCAAGGTGGACGGTGAGACTGCTTCAATGTAAGCGTCACGGTCGAGGGCATGTTGGGCTACACGCATGGTGAGATTGAAGGCGCGTTCGCCAAAGATTCCCAGCCCCAGGCTGAGTAGGACCAGGGCGCCGACCGGTATCAGCATCAGCTGCTGACGGATTGTACTTTGCAGGATTCGCGACGGCACGCGGCTTGGCCGGCTGTAGTCGCCCCAGAAGGATTCACGCCAAAGGCGCATCATGTTGATCATCGTAAGCAGGCTGGCAAAGAGGCTGACGCCGGAGACGACCCAATGGTGCGTGTCCAACGTGATTTGCAGCAGGCTGAGTTTGCTGACGAATCCGCTGAAGGGGGGCACTCCGGCGAGGGAGATTGAGGCCATGAAGAAGAGAAATGCAAGCAGCGGCTGCCTGGTGACGAGGCCGCCAATCGAGGCGAGGCGGTCGCTGCCCATGTAGAGTTCGACGGCGCCGCCAGCCATGATGAGAGCGGTCTTTATGATCATGTGGTGGCAGAGATAGAGGATTGCGGCGCCGAGACCGAAACCGATTGCAAGGCTGTTTCCGCTCAGGGCGACGGCAAGTCCCATCAATATGAAGCCAACGTGGCTGATGATATGAAAGCTGAGAACGCGGCGGATGCCGGGTTGGGCCAGCGCTCCGAGGGCACCGACGAGCATGGTGGCGCCAGCGATGGTAAGGAGCGCCGGCTGCCAGCTAAGGAGAAGCTCCGGGAAGAAGAGCGTAAAGCTGCGAAAGAGCGTGTAGATGCCGACCTTAGTCAACAGCCCGCCGAACAAGGCGGTGACGGCCGGGGGCGGCGTGTGGTAGCTGGCGGGAAGCCAGAAGAAGAGGGGAAAGAGGGCGGCTTTGCTGCCGAAGGCAACCATGAGAAGGCCGGCGAAGACGGTACGAACGGCTGGCGCGGCGAGGGGCAGACGCTCAGCGATTTGCGCCATATTGAGCGATCCGAGCGTGCCGTAGGCGACGCCGGCTGCGACGAGGAAGACGGTTGACGCCAGCAGATTGAGGACAACATAGCGGATACCACTGTTGGTCTGGGCTGGTTGCGCGCCGATCGTCAGGAGTACAAAGCTCGCCATCAGGAGAACTTCAAAAAAGACGTACAGGTTGAAAAGGTCGCCGGAAAGGAAGGCGCCGTTTACGCCCATGAGGAGAAACAGGTAAAGGGGATGGAAGCCCATGCGGGCCCTGTGGTAGTCGATGGTTGCGACGGCAAAGGGATAGACGGCGAGGGCGACGATGGCTGTCATGAGCAGCAGGGTCGCGGACAGGCCATCACCGTAGGCGGTTATGCCGAAGGGAGCGGTCCAATTGCCAAACTGCAGGACGAATCTTCTGCCCTGCACGGCTGCGCCGTAAAAGAGCGTCAGGACAATTCCGAGGTTGAGGCAGAGGGCCAGGGCTGTCAGAGCGACTTGATGTCTGATCAGCGTTCTGCCGCCCCAGCGGGCGAACAGCAGGATGAGGGCGGCAGTGAGAAGAGGGGCGGCGACGGGCGCGGCCAGTAGATTTGCGTTCAGGGCCATCGGTAGCTTTCCTCTTCCATCGCAGCTGATTCGTCCTGCTCTGACTGAGGGGTTGGCGGAAAGCCAAGTGGGAGGTCGTCGCTGTCGTAGACCTCATCGACTTCGTATGCAAGCCAGTCGTACTGGTCGATATCCGAGGGTTCGGAGAAATCGAAGGGGTCTCCTTCACGCAGGAGGGGCACTAACTCGCCGTGGACATAGTCGGTGGCGGTGACGGTGTGGCGGCGATTGACGAGCACGATGACGAAGGCCGTGATGCCAAAGCTGATGACGATTGCTGTCAGGATCAGGGCCTGTGGCAATGGGTCGGCAGGCTGGAAGGCGGCGAGGGTTTCAGTGTAGTGCTTCTTGTCCAGGAAGATGGGAGGGCGGCCGGCGGTCAGCTTTCCGGAACCGAAGAGCAGGAGGTTTACGCCGTGGCTCAGCAGCGCAAGGCCGAGAATGAGTTTTATCTGGCCGCGGCGCATGATCATATACGTTCCAGTGGCAAACAGGCTGCCAACCGCGATTGCAAGGAGAAGTGATGTCATCTCTTGTTCCTTACGCGCGAGTCATCTGCGACTCCTGTGGGATCGGTTTCAAAACTGTCGGAAAGTTCGGGAGATGGAGCGCCGTCTGGATTGGGCGCGGCGCTGTCGGATACGCGACTGAGACCGAGAAGGTAGGAGGTCGCGACGCTGACCACGACGAGGAAGACGCCCAAGTCGAAGATGACCGGCGTCCCGACCGCGAGTTCGCCGAGCAGCGGCACATGCAGATCAAACCAGAGTCCTTTGAAGAAGACTCCATTCAACAGGCCGGCAAAACCGGAACAGATGGCAATGGCGAGGCCCAGGCCGATGCCGCTGTTGAGGTATGGACCGATGGAGCGTCGTACTCTTTCGTGCCCTCGGCTCAGGATCTGGAGTTCGAAGGCGGCAGCAGCCATCAATCCGGCGATGAAGCCGCCGCCCGGCAAGTTGTGGCCGCGGAGCAGCAGGTAGATGGCCAGAAGCAGCAGGAGAGGAGTGAGAATGCGATTAAGAAGTCGAAGGTAGAGTTCCGGCATTGCGTCAGGTCAGGTTAGTACGTAGTCAGGAATCAACGAGACTGTTTCATTTCACCTTCGGGTCAGTCGGCGGGTCGATGTTCAAACGGGTTGTCCCGGCCACGGGATCGGCTCCCTCGGATTCAGTAGGATGTTCGGCTTCAGACTGGTCGGGCGTTGGAGACGGAAGTCTTACTCTGGGCGCGTTCAGGAGGGCGTAACCGCCCAACGCGGCGATGGCCAGAACTGTAATCTCTCCCATCGTATCAATGGCGCGGAAGTCGACCAGAATGACATTTACGACATTAGCACCGTGTCCGCCAGGCACTGCGTTATGCAGGAAGTAATTGCTGATGGACAGAGCAGCCTGCATCGCGTCGCTGCTGTTGAACAGGACGAGAAAGAATCCGAATGCGCCGGCTGCAAGGGCGACCAGTACATTTCCTGCCTGTTTCCACCTTTGCATTGCCGGGCGGATGTCTGCAGGAAGTTTGGTGAACACGAGAACCAGAAGGACGACGGTCAACACTTCAATGAGAAGCTGAGTTAGAGCGAGATCGGGCGCGCTGAAGAAGACGTAGAACAGCGTTACAGAGACGCCGACAACACCAAGGCTGATTATGGCTCCCAGCCTGGACGTCACGCGGGCGGTGAGGTAAGCAGATACACCAATCATAAGAATCAGGATTGTTTCAGGCGCGCCGGGAAGGGCAAGAGGCGAAGGAAAGAGGTCGGTCAGGTTGATCTGGCGTAGAGCGACGACAATTGGTATGGAAGCTGCGAGCAGGACAACGCCAGACTGCGTAGCCAGCGTGTAACCCTGGGAAAAGCGGGCAGAGATTTGCGCTGTTGCATAAAGGGAGTCTAGCAGATCTTGGAACAGGACGACGCCCCGCAGGTTGTCCGGCAATTGTGAGAGTATTCGACGCAGGTGTGACCTGTTCAGGAAAAGCAGAATGCCGACGGCGATAGCGAGCAGGCTTGTCAGGAGGACTGGGGTGAATCCGTGCCAAAGAGAGGCGTAGACGTGGACGGGTTGGGCCGCGATGGATGCGGCTGCGGGCGTGAATAACCGGGAGAGCGTTTTGAGAAAGAAGGGCGCGATTGTGCCTAAGGCGACGAGGATGAGCGGAGCGGCGACGAAAGCCGACGGGGGCGGGTGATGGAGTGGGGTCGCCCCGGAATGGTTGGGGAAGTGCGCGGGCGAACTGCTTGCTTCATCGGAAGAGGCGGGCCGCAAGAAGGCTTCCCAGAGCAGTGTCAAACTGTAGGCAACGAAGAAGGCTCCAGTAACCGCGGCGGCGCCAAAGGCGAGCCAGCCAGCCGCGTCGCCATGTTCACCAGCTGAATAGACAGATTCAAGAAGCGCTTCCTTGGCGACGAACCCGAATAACGGAGGAAAACCGGCCATTGATAGCGCTGCCAGCAGGGCGACACCCGAAGTTACGGGAAGCGTGTGCCTCAGTCCTGCGAGCCTTCTCAGGTCTCTGTGACCGGTTGCGTGGTCAACGATACCTGCGACGAGGAATAGTGGGCCTTTGTAAAGCGCGTGGGAGAGGATTCCGACGACGACTGCCAGCAGGGCGGCCTCGCTGCGAAATGCCAGCAGGGTAGTCAGAACCCCCAACTGGCTGACCGTTGCGTAAGCGAGAAGCGCTTTCATATCCGAATGACGGAGGGCGAAGACGGCTCCCAGCAGCATAGTCGTTCCGCCGAAGAGCAGGAGGGCCCACATCCAAAGAGGATGATCGCTGAGGGCGGGGTGCAAACGGGCCAGAAGGTAGATTCCGGCTTTCACCATCGTGGCCGAGTGGAGATAGGCGCTTGCCGGGGTTGGCGCGGCCATTGCGCCGGGCAACCACCAGTGGAAGGGAAACTGGGCCGACTTGGAGAAGGCTCCGATAAGAATGAGGATGAGGATTGCGGGATAGAGATCGAGCTCGGTTAGCCCTGGACTGGCGACGATTTCACTGATGGAATAGCTACCGCCGGCCTGGCCGAGAAGGATTAGGCCGGCCATGAGGGCGAGGCCGCCGCCTGCAGTGACGATGAATGCGTTGCGGGCGCCGCCTCTGGCTGCAGCCGACCTGTGGGAGTAGCCGATCAGGAGATAGCTTGTGACACTGGTGCCTTCCCAGAAGACGAAAAGAGTGAGAAGGTTGTCCGCCCAGACGAGACCGAGCATGGAGGCCATGAAGGCAAAGAGAGAGAGGTAGAAGTAACCCTGGCGTTCGTCATCCTCCAGGTAGTAGTGGGTGTATAGGGCGACGGCCACGCCGATGCCTGAGATGATCAGGCCGAACAGCAGGGAGAGGCCGTCCAAGCGGAAGGAAAGTTCAAGGCCCAGCGAACTGACCCAGCGGTACTGTTCGGCGATAATTGTGCCGTTTTGGAGATCAGCCTTGCCACCAGAAGCAGAGCCGGCGCCGGAGAGGAGGGGCAGGGCGGCGTTTAGCTGCCAGACAGTAACGGCCAGCGGCGGCAAGGTAGAAAGCCAACCGGCCCATGCGCGTTTGTGCGGCCGAATCCAATAGAGAACAGCTCCGCTGACGAGTATGAGAATGATGGATGCCGCTAACATCGTTGACTCGTCGCGCTCGTTGAATTCAGACCCAGATTGGTTGCGTATGTGTTCCGCCTGCCCTGCGGCGGGTAATTTCGTTCAGAGTTGGTTAAGTTCGTACCCGATGCCGGTTGAATTCGCTGACTGCGGCCGGCTGGGAGAATTCTTGGGCAAGCCTGTGCAGGCGGAGCGGGGACGCAAGCCTCAAGTGGCCGACATGGAGAGCGCTTTCGTAGAGCAGTAAGGCGATGGAAGGTCGGCGCCGCTGGCGGTAGGCTGGGAAGGGACCAGTTGTATGGAGAGAAGTGACTACAATGACGAGCTAGTAGGAGGCGCATTGGAGCGGGCAGAGTGTTTAGTTTGCAAAGGATGTAGTGAGAAAGGCGGCAAGTTCGAACCGCGTCGAATTTCGTTTCATTTTTACCACAATTGGAATCGCATCCCTAACTTTGAGGTCGGGGGGAAGGCGAGGGGAATCGGTCTACGGTGAATGGGTGGAGGGGGCCGCGAGGGGTAGAGAGGCAGCTGTTAGCGGTTGGCGGTCACCGGTCAGGCGGTTCCGGGGCGCGGACAGTTCGCCGGGCGCTTACTTGGGACGCCCCTACAGTGAGTTCGGGAAGGTTTGGGTGGTAGACTGCGAAT
Source organism: Caldilineaceae bacterium (assembly GCA_022824685.1). GTDB lineage: Bacteria > Chloroflexota > Anaerolineae > Caldilineales > Caldilineaceae > Bin5. Next base: position 7,873 of record JAJDZJ010000021.1, on the reverse strand, counting down.
GGGTCCTGGGCGTCTCTATTGCAGGTCTCTGCCGAAAGGGAGGAGCGCGAGTGGTATCAGCTTGAAGTGCTGCTTGGCAAACGGGATGCCCACGATGGTGACAGTCAGAATCAGGCCAGACAGCAGATGGGCGAGCGCGATTTCCCAACCGAAGAGAATGATCCAGAGCACATTGAACAGAACCCGCAGCGGACTGTTGGCCTGCTGCGCCTCAACAATCTCTTTGCCGAAGGGGGCGAGCGAGGCTATGCCTATTTTCATGGACTGCATACCGAACGGGATGCCAACGACTGTCAAGCAGAGCAACAGCCCGCCGAGAATGTAGCCTAGCGCGGCAAGAAAACCGCCGAAGATAAGCCAAATGACGTTTCCAAGGATACTCACAGCGTCTCCTTCAGGACGAGAATTGAGCGTCGAAAGTGTGTCGGACTGGCTTCGTTCTACTATTACTCTATACGCAAAGTGGAGAGGAAAAGTTCTGTCGCGACATAATTTTGTTCCAGCTTCGAATTCGGTGACTCCAAATGGGCATAAGGGCGAAGGACAAATGGCGGAGCCGAGTGAAGGGGGGCGGCCTTCGAGGGCGTTTGACAGAAACTGGAAGAAGCGGTGCAAAAACGGGACAAATCGGACCGAAAACGGTTGACGGTCGGCGAAATTCTGATATACTCGAATGACAGGATGAATGGCGAAAGGGCGTGGACATGTTGAACGAGATTTTCTGACTTCCCGTCCCATTTGTCGGCCTAATGGGAGGATGCCACATGAGCCGGGTGCGGTGCCCGCAGAACCGTTGTAGTTTCTGGTTGAATGGCTGGTGCGATGCAGATGAGATTGAATTGGAGCCGGAAACACTTTCGTGCATGACGTTCGACGAAATCGAGACCGAGGACGATTTGCCGGACGGAGGCGTGTCAACTGACGACGAGGATTTGGAGTTTGAATGGCTTGATGAGGAGTCGATATTTGAAGATGAGTTAGACGAAAGTCTCTATGGTGTCGATGACGGGGACCCGGATCTTGAGGACGAGTCAGACGAACGGCACGAAGAAGAAGAGGACACGTGGCGCCTTTGAGGGGATTGAGGTCAGATGGCGTGCCGGCGTCGGTGTCAAACTGTCGCGTCCAAGGCGATGTCGCTTGGTCACGTGATGGGGTTTCAGAACGGGATTTTGCCGAAGCTTTGTCCCTTCGGGGGCCTTAACGGGTCGAAGGGGGAGTAGCCGAGACGGGAACTGAGGCGGCCGCCTAACAGTTACAGGCGCTAGGGTCCGTTGACGTTTGATTTGTTCTGTCAGCTCAGCGACAATAGTAGGATGTCTACATATAGAATAGCCAACTATCAATGGCAGAAATTGTACGTGTTTCTGCAAGGACACCCTCGTGCCTACGCAGGGCAAGAGGAAAAGTGTCGCCGTTTCGTTGAGGCAGTTTGCTGGATAATGAGCACCGGCGCCCAGTGGCGTGCATTACCGGACAGCTATGGCAAGTGGAACAGTGTCTTCAAGCGTTTTGCCCGCTGGGAAGAGAACGGTGTCTGGGCCGACATGTTCAAGCATTTCGCTCAGGATCCAGATATGGCGGCTGTCATGCCGGACAGTACAGTTGTGCGTGCCCATATGTGCGCAGCGGGCGGCTCAAAAAAGGGGGCCGACAGCAAGAACAGTGCCTGGGGCGAAGCCGGGGTGGATTCAGCAGCAAAATCCATCTCCTCGTCGATGCCCTTGGCCTACCCCTAAAGTTCATATTGACGGGAGGTGAACGCAATGACATAACCCAGGCTGAGTCGTTGCTTGCCTCCTTTGAGTTTGACGCTGTCATCGCCGATAGAGGCTACGATGCTGACTCTCTGCGAGACCTGCTCGCAGCCCAACAGGTTGAGGCGGTCATCCCTCCCCGAAGCCGTCGCAAGCACCCACGCGACTATGACCGCATCCGCTACAAAGAGCGCAACTACGTCGAACGTTTCATCAACAAAATCAAGTGGTGCCGCCGCATCTTCACTCGCTACGAAAAACTCGCACGACATTACATGGCTTTCTTACATTTTGCTTCTACACTCATCTGGCTTAAACAAAATGTCAACGGACCCTAGGATTTCGTTGTTATGGCCGTTACGACCAGCCGCCAGCAAGCTCCATTGAACCGCTATCGCGTCCAGGCACTTTTGGGCCGGTTTGCGGTGCACGCCGTGCTAACTCTGGTTGGGCTGTCCTGCCTGATTCCGCTGATCCTTGTGCTCAGCATCTCCCTATCGGACGAATTGCGACTGGCAAAGGAGGGATACCGGCTTCTGCCGGTCGGCTTTACGACATTTGCATACGAGTACATTTTGCAGCAGCCGGGGCAGATATTGCGCTCGTACGGGGTGACGGCATTTGTGACGGCAGTTGGCACGGTCGCGGGGCTTCTGGTCTGTTCTCTGCTCGCTTGGCCTCTGGCGCGCAAAGATTTCCGGCTGCGCGGGCCGCTTTCGTTCTATGTCTTTTTCACGCTGCTCTTCAACGGCGGCATGGTGCCGTTCTATATTCTGGTTACGCGCTATCTGGGACTGAAAGACAACATCTTTGTCCTGATTCTGCCTTACATGGTCACGGCCTGGTATGTCCTGATCATACGGACCTCCTTCACACAGTTGCCGACCGAGTTGCTGGATGCGGCCCGCATAGACGGGGCCGGCGAGTGGCGCATCTTTTTCCAGATTGTTGTGCCGCTCTCCAAACCGGTGCTTGCGACGATCGGTCTCTTTTTCGTGCTGCGCTACTGGAACGACTGGTTTCTGGCGCTGCTGTTCATCGACGACAGTTCGATGTATCCGCTCCAGTATCTGCTGTACGTGTTGATGGCCAATATCAATTTCATGGCCGCGAATCCGCAGACAACCGGAATGCCGATCCCGACGCTTTCGGCGCGAATGGCGATGGCGGTCCTGGCATTTGGGCCGGCGCTGTTTACCTTTTTGCTTTTGCAGAAATACTTTGTTCGCGGCATCACTATCGGTGGATTGAAAGGTTAGAATTGGTTGTGACGAAGCCGGTAGAAATGGTTGCGCGGATGAACGAGCTGAGCGGCATTTCGATAGCGGAAAGCGGTTTTCTCCGTTGACCATATACCACTTGCGCGCAGAGATCATTCAACAAACTGTTCACGAAAAGGAGAAGCAACAAATGACCCGACACCGTGTTTTGGCCATTCTCAGCGTTTTGCTGGTCGCCTCACTGGTACTCACAGCCTGCCCGGCCCCCGCGCCGGCGGAATCGGCGCCGGCGGACGGAGAGATGGAAGCCGCCGCGCCGTCGCCGGCTGACGGACTGGTGAATATCACCTACACCTATGGCAGCCGCGGGATTCCGGCCGACCTGCAGATGGTGGAGAATGCGATGAATGAAATTCTTCACGAAAAGATCGGCGTACATCTGACGCTGGAACCGATCGACTTCGGCGCGTTCAATGATAAGATGCAGTTGCGTCTGTCCGCGGGCGAAGAGTGTGACATAATCTTCACCGCGCCCTGGATCAACAGCTACGCCAACAATGTCGCAAACGGCGTGCTCGCGCCATTGGACGATCTGCTGCTCAATCATGCGCCGGGCCTGTGGGGCAGCATGCCGCCCACGACTTGGGACGCGGCGCGCGTAAACGGCGTGATCTATGGCGTTATCAACCAGCAGATTTTCCCGAAGCCCTGGGGCGTCCATCCGCGCAAGGACCTGGCCGAGAAGTACGGCCTCGATCTGGATACGGTCACAAAGTGGGAAGATATGGAGCCGTGGCTGGCTGATGTGCGCGATGGCGAGGGCATCACGCCTGTATTCGTTGCCGCGCCGGGACGGGGGCTCTTCCTCTCGCAGTATTATGGCTTCGATCCCCTTGACGACGGCATCGGGTTTCTGGGCATGAAGGCTGACGACGATACGTTGACAGCCGTCAATATGGTGGACACGGTTGAATTCCAGATGGCGGCCGATACGACCAAACGCTGGGTGGATGAAGGCTATATGCCGCTGGAGCCGCTGCCAAATGACGAGGCCCAGTCCGCGTTCCGCGCGGGCCAATATGCAATGGGATATCATGTTGAAAAGCCGGGCAACGACGTTGAGGCGCAGAACGCCTACGGCTTCGAGTTCCTGCTGAAGAACCTGACAGTTCCCCTGATCCTGGATACGGCCGGTGCCACGGCAACGATGAACGCTATCTGCTCCACTTCCAAGAACCCGGCCAAAGCGATGGAGGTTCTGGAGGAATTCAACACAAACGTCCACATCTATAACCTGCTCTCACGGGGCATCGAAGGCGTCCACTGGGTGTGGGAGGATGAGGCCAACCAGGTCATGCGCTACCCCGATGGGGTGGACGGCAGCACAAGCACCTACAATCCCAACACGGACTGGATGTTCGGCAATCAGTTCAATGCGTATTACCGGGATGCCAAGCAGGTTGGCGCCTGGGAGGCCACCAAGGTAATGAACGATACGGCCTTCCCGTCGGAGGCGTTGGGCTTTGTGGTTGATCGAGAGCCGATCAAGACTGAGATTGCGCAGACCTCGGCCGTTTACAACGAGTTTGTCCTGCCGATTCAGTACGGTTGGGTCGCCTATGAGGACGCCGCCGCCGAGGCCATCGACAAGCTGAACGAGGCCGGCGCGCAGACGATCATCAACGAAGTGAACCGCCAGCTGCAAGAGTGGCGGGCGAAGAATCCGCGGTAGCGCTTCACACATCGGCGTTGGGAGGCAGTTTTGTTGAAAGCGCCGATGCGCAGATTGCGTTTGGCCGCCGCGCCCGGCTGTGTCTGGGTCGAGGCGCGGGGGTGAACGCAGAACTGCTCACTGCGGTATGCGCGTCCCCGGCGGGCCTTGTCCGCCGGGGACCAGGCAGGAATGCAGCAGCCGGAAACCGACAAACGCACACAAAAGAGAGGTGAGCCTCGTGCTTACACTCACTGCCAGCGTCCCTCTTGATGCGCCGCCCGCCTGGGCCGTGCTGGAGCGGACGCTTTTTGATCTGATGGACAGGTCTGTACATCCATTTTTGGAGAAGTACACACGGCCTGACGGGACGTTGATCTGGGGCGACAGGTGGAGCGACTCGCGTGACGGCGCCGATGATTTCTACGAGAGTTCCTACAACTGGCCCCTTTACTACCTGCTCGGCGGCGGCGATCATCTGCTCACGCTGGGGCAGCGCCAGTGGGACGCCATCACGAAGCAGCTGACGGAACTCGGCCCGGTTCTGGACGAGTATGAACGGGGTTATGACCAGTTCCACCAGAGCGAGAGCTACATCTATTTCTATTTCTTATGTCTGGCCGATCCGACCAATGCGCGCAACCGTGAGCGGGCCGCCCGGTTCGCCGGCCTGTACCTGAACGAGAACCCGGATGCGCGCAACTACGATCCGGAACGCAGATTGATCCGTGCGCCGCATAACGGCAGCGGCGGCCCGCGCTGGGGATTCAGCGACAGCGCTGAGCCAAGTTACGGCTGGAGCGCAAGCATGCGCATCTACGGTCTACCCTATACTGACATCCCGGAGGTCCACGAATACGACGACCTGAAAGACCCGGCCCTGGCTCGCCGGATGGGCGAGGCGATGCAGGAACGGATGGGCAAAGGGGACGTAGTCGGCAACTTGATGGTGACGAGTCTGATCGCCAACGCCTTTCTGTTGACCGGCGAGGAGAAGTACCGGCGCTGGATAGTCGAATACCTGGACGCCTGGCGGGAACGGGCCGCGGGCAATGGCGGCCTGCTGCCGGACAATGTGGGGCTTTCCGGCGAGGTTGGCGAATATCTGGATGGGCGCTGGTATGGCGGACTTTACGGCTGGAGCTGGCCTCACGGGTACTACAACGTTGGGATGGCCGCGGTCGTCAGCGGGGGCAACGCATTCTTGCTCACCGGCGACAGGGCGCATCTTGAGCTGGCCAACGACCAGTACGATGCCATCTGGGCGTTGGGCGAGATGCGCAGCCCCGATGGTCAAGAGATGAGCCTGCGCAGCCACTGGGTGGATCAGCTGGAGGATGAAGACGAGGGCATTTTCGTTGTTCCCTACAGGCATAATGACGAGGGCTGGTTCGATTATCAGCCGATGTCGCCGGTCTATCCCGCGGCGGTATGGAATATGACGATGGAGCCGGCCGACTGGGAGCGGATCGAGGCATTGCGAAGGGTGGAGAAGTACGACTGGCGCCGCGTCCAGGGTTTTCGGAACAAGGAGGATAACGGGCACGAACAGCCGTGGCTGCGTTTCCTGGCGGGAGACAACCCCGACTATCCCGAAAAGATGCTTGCCTCCACCTATGGGCAGGTCTGCCGCCGGCTGGCGCTGATCCGAGAGGACGAAGAGGACCTGACGCATGTATACATCCATCACTGGCAGCAGCTCAATCCGGTGATCACCGAGGCGCTGGTGCAGCTCACGCTGGGGGCGCCGCAGATCATCTACAACGGCGGGTTGCTGCACTGCCGGCTGCGGTATTATGACGCGGAGCGAAAGCGGCCGGGGCTGCCGCGGGACGTCGCCGCGCTGGTGTCGCGGCTGGAGGCGAATCGGACGGTGGTGGAACTGGTGAACCTGAGCCCGCACGAGACGCGCATCGTGCTGCTGCAGGCGGGGAGCTTCGGCGAGCACCGGTTCGAGGCGGTTCAGTACACGACGCGTGCGAGCGACTATCCGGGCCCTCAGCAGGCATACCAGTCGCCTGCGTTCGAACAGACGACGGGGGATGCGGAGGTCAACGACGTCTATCTGCAGGTGGAGCTTCCGCCGGCGACGCGGATTGAACTAGACATCAAGACGGCCCGCTATGTAAACGAGCCGTCATACAGATTGCCTTGGTGAAGGGGAACCAGATGAGGATTACCGCTCTCGAAACATTGTGCCTTTCGCGCATGCATGAGCCGGAACGGCAGTGGATCACCGCTCAGTATCGGACGGTCAAGGCCGATTGCACGATTATACAAGTGCGGACGGACGAAAGCCTGGTCGGCATCGGCGAGGCCAGCGCCTACGGCGGGTCGTCGCGCATTGCGGAATGGGTGGACTGGCTGGCGCCGACGCTGGTCGGCAAAGATGCGTTGGATCCGGCAACGGCGCCGCATCCGAATGGCAGGGACAGGGCGCATGACACGGCTGTGGCCGGCATCGACTGCGCGCTGTGGGATCTGCGCGGGAAGGCTGAGGGCAAACGCGTCAGCGAGCTACTGGGCGAAAGTCCGGCGGCGTCTGTGCCGATGTACGCGTCGAGCGGTTGCCGCTACGACTGGCGCGACCGCCCGGAGCAGTTGATCGAGGAGGCGCTGGGCTATGTCGAAGAGGGCTTCCCGGCGATGAAGTTCCGCATCGGCACCCACTGGGAGTGGGACGGGGTGACCGTCGACCGCTTTCTCGGCCTGGCGCGGGAGCTGCATCAGGCGGTGGCGGGCCGCATGGCGCTGGCGCTGGACGGCAACTGCCGGCTGACGATGGAGGAGGCGATGCCGATCGCCAAAGAGTTGGACCGACTGGGCTTCGCCTGGCTGGAGGAGCCGATTCCCTGGCGTGACATCGACGGCTATGCCGCGCTGGCCGCGGCTGTGGGTATGCCTGTTACCGGCGGTGAGAGTTTCACGACGTTGGAGCAGTTTCGTCCCTACATCGAGAAGCGCGCCTATGATATTGTGCAGCCCGATGCCGGCATCTGCGGCCTGACCGAACTGGCGCGCATCGCGGAGATGGCGGAGCATCACGGCCCAGGGCAATCGCATCTAAATCTGTAGGCCGATTCAGTTGAAATTGTGGCCAGAAGAAAGCGAGAATAAGTGGAAATCACCCTGCGCTTACTGAATATCGACGGGAAGACGCCGCGGATCAGGCCCTCAGTCGGCGA
>JAJDZJ010000054.1 GCA_022824685.1 Caldilineaceae bacterium | reverse complement strand
CTCGCCGACTGAGGGCCTGATCCGCGGCGTCTTCCCGTCGATATTCAGTAAGCGCAGGGTGATTTCCACTTATTCTCGCTTTCTTCTGGCCACAATTTCAACTGAATCGGCCTACAGATTTAGATGCGATTGCCCTGCCCTCTCTTGACGGGATTTTCGCACTGTGCGAACATTTTTAATTGGGGGCAAACAAGCAGGAGTCGAGCGGCGACAGAGACCCGGCGCCGCATCCTACATGGCCCGCATCGCCGCCGCGCCTGACACGACCATTGACGCACTGAATACCCAAAAACGAGAAAAATGATAGGAAACGTCCGCGAGATCGACATCACAACCGAGATGAACGCCTCATATCTCGACTATGCCATGAGCGTCATCGTCGCCCGCGCCCTGCCGGACGTGCGCGACGGCCTCAAGCCAGTGCATCGGCGCATCCTCTACGCCATGCACGATATGGGCCTCACCAACAACAAGCCCTACAAGAAGAGCGCACGTATCGTCGGCGAAGTGCTGGGCAAGTACCATCCCCACAACGATTCCTCCGTCTACGACGCCATGGTGCGCATGGCGCAGGAGTTCAGCCTCCGCTACCCCCTGGTCGACGGCCAGGGCAACTTCGGCTCCATCGACGGCGACAACGCCGCGGCCATGCGTTACACCGAAGCGCGCCTCGCTGCCATCAGCGACCTCATGCTGGACGATATCCAGAAGGATACCATCAACTGGATCGACAACTTCGACACCACGCTCAAGGAGCCGGGTATCCTGCCGGCCGCACTGCCCAACCTCCTCATCAACGGCGCCAATGGCATCGCTGTGGGCATGGCCACCAACATCCCACCTCACAATCTGGCCGAAGTCGTCGACGCCACCGTCTACCTAATCGATCAGTTCGACAGAATTGACGATGTCGGCATTGACGACCTCCTGCAGTTCATTAAAGGACCGGACTTCCCCACCGGCGGCATCCTCTTTCGTTACCGCCGCGCCGCCAAAGGCGATGATGAAACCGACGCAATCTCCCAGGGCTACGCCACCGGCCGGGCCCGGCTGATCATGCAGGCCAAAGCCCACTTTGAAGAGATGAGCCGCAACCGCAGTCGGATCGTTGTGACCGACCTGCCCTATCAGACCAACAAGACCAACCTGCTCGAGCGCATCGCGCTCCTCGTGCGGGACGGAAAAATCGATGGCATTACCGACCTCCGCGACGAAAGCGACCGGACCGGCATGCGTATCGTCATCGAGCTGACCCGCAACGTCGACCCGGATACGGCGCTCGCCCGCCTGCTCCGCCTGACGCCGATGCAACAGACTTTCGGCATGTCTCTCCTCGCCCTCGTCAGCGGCGAGCCCGTCACCCTGAACCTGAAGCGCCTTCTGCGCCTCTTCATCGAGCACCGCCAGGAGATTATCCGCCGCCGCTCACAGTTCGACCTGGCCAGGGCAAAGGCGAGATCACACATCGTTGAAGGGCTTCTCAAGGCACTCGACATCCTCGACCAGGTGATCCAGACCATCCGCCGCAGCCAGCGTGTCGATACTGCCCGCGCCAACCTGATGCGCGCCTTCGGCTTCACCGAAGCGCAGGCGCAGGCGATTCTGGATATGCCCCTGAGACGCCTGACCGCTCTTGAGCGCAGACAGCTCCAGGATGAACATAAAGAGCTGCGGCAACGCATCGCTTACCTCGAAGATCTGCTGGCCGACGCCGACAAAATCCTCGGCGTCATCCGCGAAGAACTGCTTGCTTTGCGCCAGCAGCACGCCGATCGCCGCCGCACCGAGATCGTCGAACGCGCCCAGGGCACGCTTACCGCCGCCGATCTGCTTCCCGACCGTCGCGTCTGGGTAGCCCTGGGCGCCAAGGGTGCCCTCCGGCGCCAGGACTTTGCCGGAATCACCCGCGCCAGCCTGCGCCAGGCGGCTCAAAACGCGGCCACTGCCCTGCTCACCGCCAACACCCGCGACCATCTCTTCTTCTTCGCCGCAAACGGGCGCTGCCACCGCATCGGTGTCCACGAGCTCCCGCAAGAGGGGCGCACAAATCTGGCCGCCCTGACCGATTTCAGCCGCCGGGATACGATCGCCGCCATGCTGGCTCTGCCACAGTCCGCAACCGAGGGCTTTCTCTTTCTGGTCACCCGCCAGGGCGCCGTCAAACGCATCGCCCTAGCCGACTTCCTCCAGGCCGCAGCGGCGCCCTTCGACGTCATCAGCGTGAATGCCAAAGACAGATTGGCCTGCGCCTTCATGACGCCCGGCAACGCCGAGGTCCTCCTCGTCACCCGCAAAGGCCGCTCGATTCGCTTCGCTGAGGAAATGGTGCGGGCCATGGGGCTGGCCGCGCGCGGCGTCGCCGGTATCAACCTCAAACGCGGCGATGAAGTGATCGCCGCGCTCCCGGCCGCCCCCAACGGTGATCTGCTTACCGTGACATCTGCCGGCTATGTCAAACGCACCCGCATGGAAGAGTTCAGCTCGCAGGGCCGAGGCGGCGGCGGGATCATCGCCCACAAGCTCGACGACCGCACCGGTGACCTGGTCGGGGCAGCCGCCTTGACGCCCGAACATGACTTCGCGGCCTTCGTGACCCAAAAGGGCGTGGCAAAGCCGCTCGAACTCGACGCAATCCCGTCCAGCGGACGCAGCGCATTGGGCTCGCGCAAAGTGGAGTTGGCCCGCAGCGACGCAGTGGCGGCGGTGCAGGCGGTCTCACCCGTCGTTGCGGCCATGGGCGGCGCGCCCCCTCTCTCCGCCTCCCAGCCGAACGGCACGGGGCGCGCCGCGACCGACACGTCGGCGAAGAGTGCGGAGGCGCGCCCGAAGAAGAGGCCTGCAAAGAAGGACCGACCCGCCGCGACGGCAAAGTCCGGCAAAACGCGCGCCCAGTCCAACTCGCGCGAGCTCGCCAGCGAAGCTCCCGGAAATCGCAAGTCCACCGCGAGAAAACGGCCCGCTCAGCAATCGGCCCCGGCCGAACCGTCCAACGGCGAAGTCGTCGACAGCGGCACAAAATCCCGTCGCAAATCCCGCTCCGACAGCGTCCAGGAACCCGCGCGCCAGGGCAGTTCCAACAGCGCGCCGGCCTCGAGCCGAAAACCCTCCGCGGCCAAGACATCCGGGCCCGCTTCCAGGCGTCCGTCAAGGTCTCGCAGCGCGGCGAAGACGAAGCGCGCCGGCAACGCGGCCCAGCCCCAGAACTCCGGCGCTGCCGACGCCGCAGTCGATCAGTCTGTGCAAGGGACCCTGCTTGAAGAACCGGCGGCAAAGCCCACTCCGTCTGCCCCCAAAAGGAGCCCGCGGTCTGGCCGGAACGCGGGCGGCAAACTGGCGCGTGTGAAGAGCGTCACCAGCGGCCGTCAAAAGAAAAAATAACCGGACAAAAAAATCCCGGCCCCGCGAAGGAGCCGGGAGGCATTGCCTCACAATCTATGCCGTTGCGGTATGGACGCGGCCCTAACGCCCCCCAATCGGTGAAATGAGCTGCTCATCCGAACGGTGGCTGCGCCGCCACAGAATCGTGGCCAGCACGCCGATCAACAGGGGCACCGTCGCGGCCAGAGACCAGCGCCAGGAGATGCCGCCCTCCTGCGGCGCCGGCGCCGCGACCCGGTACGCGAGCCGTTGCCGGTGCTCCGCCAGCAGCGCCTCCTTTAACTGCGCCCGAAATTCCGGGGACGGCTGTACAAAGGGGAAAAGTCGGCCCAGAGATGTCGCAATCCGCGCGTACTGCTCCTCTTCTTCCCGCGTCATCTCGACGGATTCCTCTTCACCATCCGTAACCGTACTCGGCGCCCTTCCGCGGAAGACGCCGAACATCCTCCTAAACGAATCCAACGTGTATCTGTATAGCCCTGTAACGGAAGCGAACACGCTTCCTGCCTGCTGCCACCAGACCAGAATTTGACTCTTGACAGTGACCATTTCGTTCTATTTCGCCTCCCGTTCGACAGCGGTCTGTGCCTCTTCGCCGTCGAACTGTTCGCCCAGATCCTTGCGCAGCGCCGCTAGTGTACGGAAATATAACGACTTGATCGCGCCTTCGCTCTTTTGCATCAGCTCGCCGATCTCGATGTTTGTCAGTTGATCACCGAACTTGTGGAACAAGAGCCGGCGCCGCTCCTCCGGCAGACGCTCAATCGCTGCCCACAGCGCGTCTTCGCCCTCCCGCCGCTCCGCGGCCGCTTCCGGCTCATCCCGCCTCTCCGACGGAAAGACCAGCCCGTCGATCGGAACGAAACTACGCCGGCTCTGGTCACGGTGCCAGTTGGCGACCAGATTATGCGCAATGCGAAACAGCCACGCGCCAAACGGCAATCCCCTGTCCTCGTACCGGTCCAGCCGGTCCAGCGCCCGATAAAATATGCGGGCGGTCAGGTCCTCAGCGTCCTGAACGTTCTGAACACGGCTGTAGACGTAGGCGTAGATACGATCGATATAGCGCTCGTACAGCTCGCCGAACGCCTGCGCATCCTTCTTCGCCTTCGCCACCAGGGCCGATTCAATCGCCCGTTCGTCCTCTTGCGGCTCAGCCGCAGTCCCGCGGGGCCGGCTCCCGTTGGCGCTCTTTTCCACTTCGCTCAGAGCGTTTCCATTCATAATCTATAACACGATGTGGCTGAAATCGTTGCGGAACAGATGCTGGCGGAGGTCTTCCCGCCGCTCCATCCAGGCCCGTCGCCCCTCACAGCGGCTGAATCGAAAAACCGCTCGGGCCTCCCTCTGCGCGGCCCACTGCCGCAAAAACCGGCGCGGCTGCGCTCGCCTCCATTATAGAGAATCAGATAGCCCCACGCCAAACCCAGCCGATTTCCTTCACCCAACCTGCCCGCAAGCCAGCCCCAGCGATTCTCGTTCCTCCCAACCAGTATATGTGAGCCCCTGGACCCCTGCCCTTCTCCCCCGCAGTTCCGTTACTTCCACCATCCTCTCAGGTACTCTCTTCACTGTGATCTGTATTAAGATAAACGCTTGCCGGCGGCACGCATTTCTTCCCCCGAACCGGGCCGCTATCTGCCGGATGCGCCGTACGCAGCGCGGCAAAAGAGGGGTAACACCCAAGGAGACGCGCTCTTGATCGACAGTCCCATCGTCCTCGCAATGCTCGTCGTAGAGTTGGCGCTGGTGATCGGCCTTCCCCTTGCCGCGGCATTTCTCTGGCGGCGGCGCAGCGCCGCTCTCTGGAGCAGCCTGATCTTCGGCGCAGTCACATTCGCGCTCGCGCAAGCGGCACGCCTTTCGATTCTCCAGGGCCTCTCGCTGCTCCTCAATCCCTACGCCCGCTCCTGGGACCCCGCCCTGCTGGCCTGGATCAACAGCGCCCTCCTGGTCCTTACTTCCGGACTGTTTGAAGAGGGCGCGCGCTGGCTTATGATCGGCCGATTTGCCAAGAATGTTCGAGCCTGGCGCGAAGGCGTAATGTTCGGCATCGGCCACGGCGGCATCGAGGCGCTTCTGTTCGTTGGCGGCAGCGTTATCTCCGCGCTGGTCTTGTCACAGTCCGCGCCCACTGTGCTGGCCCAGCTGGAACAGCTCCCTCCCGACCAGGCCGCGGCCGTCCAAACTCAACTGGACGCCCTCAGTGCCTTGCGCTGGTGGGAGCCCCTTCTGGGCGCGTGGGAACGGGTCCCCGCAATGGTCTTCCATGTCGGCGCAACGCTGCTCGTTCTGCTGGGCCTGCTGCGCCGTGACAGACGGCTCCTGCTGGCTGCAATGATCCTCCATATCGGATTCAACGCGATCGCAGTCGCGATGCTCCAGCTCACCGGTTTGCTCCTTACCGAGCTGGCGATTACGCTCGCCGCGCTGCTGCCTCTCTGGCTGGTCTTCCGTCTCCGCAAACCCATCGCGGCTGCGGCCGCCGCGACCGCTTGATCCATGGACCCATAGTTTGGCCTGCCATATTCGCTATGCTATATTTGATCAATGCCCCACCGCTTCGCGACTCGAACGCGAAGCAACGGAAAATACTTCATAATCGGAACAATTTCCTGGAGGACGGGAGGCAAAAGTGCGCGTAAGCTGCTTTCAGGAGAATCTGTCGAAGGGTCTGTCAATCGTCGGACGCGCGGTATCTTCCCGCAGTACACTGCCGGTGCTCGGCAATATCCTGGTCGAGGCCAAGGATGATCAGTTGCGGCTGGCTGCCACCAATCTGGAGATCGGCGTCAACTGCTGGATCGGCGCACGCGTCGAGGATGAAGGCGCCATCACAGTGCCCGCCCGCCTGCTGACCGAGTTCGTCAACAGCCTTCCGCCCGACAAGATCGAGATGGAGCTGTCCGTCCGCACACAGACGCTCCATCTGCGCTGCGCCAACTTTGTCGTCAACATCAAGGGCATCGACGCGCAGGAGTTCCCCGTCATTCCCACCGTCGACGACGGCGACGGGCCCGAAGAGACCGCGGAAACGCTCGAAGGACGCACGATCACCCTCGAAACCGCCGGCCTGACCAAAATGATCGACCAGGTCGTCTTCGCCGCGGCCACCGATGAAAGCCGGCCGACCCTCACCGGTGTCGAGGTAACCTTCTCCAAGGAGCGCCTCTCACTGGCCGCCACCGACGGTTACCGGCTCAGCGTGCGCAGCATCGAAGTCGAGGAGGCCTTTACCGACGATCTGTCCGTCGTCGTGCCCGCCCGCCATCTCGGCGAACTGGGCCGCATCATCGGCGACGCCGACGAAGAACGCCCCGTCCAGGTCACCGTGACCCAGGCCCGCAACCAGATTCTTTTCCGCGTCTGGGGTAAGGGCGCCGAGACTCGCGGCGCCTTCCACCAGGTCGATCTGGTCAGCCAGTTGATCGCCGACCGCTTCCCCGACTACCGGGCCATCATCCCCAAAAGCCACAACACCCGCACTGTAATCGGCACCGATGCCTTCCTCCAGGCGGTGCGCGTGGCCCAGCTCTTCGCCCGCGACAACGCCAACATCGTCCGTCTCAAGATCGAGCCCAACGGCGACAGCGGTGTGGGCAACCTCCACCTCACCGCCAGCAGCGCGGAGATGGGGAACAGCAAGAACGAGCTGGATGCAATGGTGGAAGGAGACGATCTGGAGATCGACTTCGACGTCCGCTATCTGATCGCCGTGCTAAGCCAGATCGACGAGGAACAGGTCGTCCTCGAGACAACCCAGTCCAACCGCCCCGGCACCATCCGGCCCCTCGGCCTCGGCGACGAGGAGTTCTTGCACGTGGTCATGCCGATGCACCCGCCGCGCTGACCCAATGTCCGAACGAACCGAGAGATAAGCGTCGCATTCGAACGCTGCGCACGGACGATTCCATGAGTCCGCAGCGCCTCGACGCCGAGCGACCTGGCCAGCCTGTTTCGTGTGATCGCAAGCGGCAGGAGGAACGCCCGATAGAGGAGTTCTCCCTGGTGAAAGGGCGGGCGTCTGCTCACGGCTGGTCGCGCAACTACTGATAACCGCCAACACCCAGCAGCTCCTGCGTCGACGGGTCGGCCTCCTCAATCACCTTCGCCATCAGCCCGTTCTCCGGCTTCTCGCCAAACGGCGAACTGCGCATCCACGTCGGCCCATAGCTCAGGATCAGCACGCGGCGCTTCTTGCCTTCCGCGCCCGTCGGCATCGCGCGATGCCACAAGTTGCCGTGCAGCATGACGCACGTGCCCGCCGGGGCCCGAATTTCCTCCTGGCCCGCCAGAGCGCCATGCTCCTCCAGCGGCAGCTCCTCACCGGCATCCAGGTGCGTGCCGGGCGCCACAGCCAGCAACCCGTTGGCGTCGTTCAACTCGTCCAGGTAGATCAGACAGTCCAGCTTGTGTGGAAAGGCGAAAAAGGGCGGCGTCGGCTCCGCCATGCCCGGCTGATGGTGATGCCAGCGCGTGAACTGCACCGCCTGTCCGGGATAGCTGACGCGCGCCGCCAACTGGCGAATGCGCACAAACGGGCCGAGAACCGCGCGCGCAACCGACAGCAGCGGCTCAAAATTGATCAGCATATGGAAACCGGCATGTTTCTCGAAAAGATAGCGGGGAATCCAGTCCCTTCCCTGTAAACGGCTCCCATCCGCTGTCTCGAACTCTGCCTCTTCCACCTCGTCCAGCGCCCGCCGCAGCCGTTCCAACGGCTCCCCCTCGATCAAAGCCTTCCGAACCAGGTAACCGTCTCTCGCAAACGCCTCTATCTCATCCCGCGAGGCCCACACATCGAAACTCCGTTCACGGTCCTGCCCTTCATTATTGACCAGGATGTGATACGAGAGCGTGTGGTGCGCGTATGCATCATACTTTGCCTGCAACAGGTCATTCAAGCTGGTCAACTCTTTCGTTGCCATCTTATGTCTCCCCTGCCGTTCGTGCAGTATCCAAAGTCGGGCGGTTTCCATCACCCGTTGCGGTCAGTGCGGGCTCGCCTTCTCCAGCCGCGACCCGTCCGGCGTGTCGCGCACCTGCCACCCCAGCGCAACAATCTCATCTCGCAGCGAGTCGGCTTCGCCCCAGTTGCGCTGCGCGCGTGCGGCCTGGCGCTTCTCCGCCAGGTCCAACACCGCCTGCGGCGCCGGCTCCTCAGCCGGCAGCTTCGCAGCGTCTCTCGCCGCGCAAGCCCGCTGCCATATCTCCCCCGGGATTCCGTCCTGCGGCGTCGGCGGCAGCCGCCAGTCCCCCAGCGCCGAAGCGGGAAACCGCGCGCCGCTGTCAAACACCTGCTCGCCCGCCGCGGTCAGCACCGTCGCGCTGCCCTGGCCCACCAGTTCACATTCTCCCGTCGCCGGCTCGATCACCACCCCGGTGTTTTCGTCAATGCCCAAAACCGTGATCCCACGCGGCAACAGCGCCAGCAGCTCATCAAAACGCGGCTGCCCCATATAACAACGGCTGGTGTCCAACTCATCCCCGCCGTCATTGTTGTTCCAATGGGGTATCACGCTCAATCGCAGTCCAAAATCACTGAAAAAGGCCAGTCCCTCGATCCAGTGGAGGTCCTGGCCCACCTTGTATATCTCATAGACCGGCAGAGTGTAGCGGCCCGACGCCACAGTGGTCGCGCTCGAAAAACAGATCGCCGCGCCCAGCCGGTGACAGGCCCGCAACGCGTGCCATGCATAGCTGTCGCGCAGCTGGCGCACCGTATAGGAAGGGCTGCCCGGCCCCATGAACAGATAGTCGCTATCAAATATCGGCGCCGCCACCTCCGGGTCGTCAGGATCAAACTCCGTGCCCCGCTTGCGCGCCGGCACAATCGAAATCCGGGGCGAATAGTTGCGTAGATGATGTTCCAGATACGCGCCCACCTTTCCGGCCACGGCAGGTGAATTCAGCTCAAAACCGGCCGGCGTCTCCAGGATGGCAACCGAAACCGGCGCATCCAGCTGACGCATCACCCGCTCATGAATCCGGTGGGCCCCCGGCGCCGTCTCCCCAGACCCAAAGAGCGCAATTGGACCAGTTTCACTCATGGCATTCCCCCTGTCCCCCCGGCATAGTCGTTCATGCCGGACACCTTTGTTGACACAATGCTGCGGCAAAATCCCAGTGCCGGCGGCACACACGCCTCACACTGTTTCTTCGCCAGCCGCCTTCCGTCCCCGTTGAATTCTCTCCCGGCCCGCGTCCAATGTGTTATACTGTTACGGCATTTCCGTGGGCGCAACCGCAGCAATCGGGACCGTGTTACTCCTCAATGCAATCCTTTGTCTTTCGCATGCTCGTCTTCACGGCGGGCGCAGTTACCCTGGGCGTAGAGTTGAGCGCCGCCCGCCTGCTGGAACCCTGGTTCGGAAACAGCCAGATCGTCTGGGCCGCCCTCATCGGCCTCATCCTGTTCTACCTGGCCGTGGGCGCCTGGCTGGGGGGAAAGCTGGCCGACCGCTTCCCCAGCCTCGGCGGGCTGTTGACGCTGGTGACCGTTGCCGGGCTGGGCGTCGCCCTGACGCCGGCGGTCAGTTCCCCCATTCTGCGCTTGGCGGCTGTTGGGCTGAACGACTATCTTCCGGGGCTGCTTGCGGGCACGCTTCTTGTCGTCCTCCTTCTCTTCAGCCTGCCCGTCATCCTGTTGGGGGCGGTCAGCCCGTGGGCCGTGCGTCTGGCGGTCACCGACCTGCAGCAGACGGGCCGCGTAGCCGGACAACTCTATGCCATCGGCGCCTGCGGCAGCATCATCGGCACCTTCCTGCCCGTCCTCTGGCTGATACCATCCTACGGCACCCGCTGGAGCTTCTACCTGCTGGCTCTCTGGCTCTTGGCCGTCGCCCTGCTGGCCTCGCTCCTTCACGGACGCAGTCGCAGCCGCCACGGCATCGCGCTCCTGGCGTTCGGCGCAACACTGGCCCTGGCTCTCAACGATCCCGGCAGCGTGCGCGCCCACTGGGACAACCAGGATGACAGCCCAATTCTATACGAAGACGAATCTCTCTACAACTACATCCTCGTTCGGGCTTGGGGCAGCGAGCGGCATCTTCAGCTTAATGAAGGCGTCGGCATCCACAGCGTCTACCATCCCGACAGCCTGCTTAGCCAGGGCATCTGGGACTACTTCCTGCTCGCCCCCCTCTTTCGCGCCGATGCCGGCCTTGATCCCCACGAACGCATCCTCGTCATCGGGCTCGCCGCCGGCACCGCTTCCAGTCTGTATACCCGAATCTATGGCCCGGTGGAAATCGTCGGCGTCGAGCTGGACCCCCAGATCATCGAGGTCGGCCAGCGCTATTTTGATATGACCCAACCCAATCTGACTGCAGTGGCCGCCGATGGACGCCGCTGGCTGCAGGACCAACCAGAAGACGCACGCTTCGATATCATCCTCGTCGATGCCTACCGGCCTCCCTATATTCCCTTCCACCTCACGACCATGGAGTTCTTCCAGCTGGCGCGCCGGCATATGAGCGAGCCGGGAATCCTCATGATCAATGTCGGCCGTTCCGCCACCGACTTTGCGCTCGTCGACGCCCTCGCAGCCACCCTGGCTGCGGTCTTCCCCTCCGTTCTGATCGTGGACGAGCCCGGCCCGCCGGATAACCTGGGCAACTCGCTCGTCGTCGCGGCCAATCTGCCCATCACGCCGGAAGCGTTTGCCGCCAATGCCGCGGCTCTTGCCCCCTCGCTGCCGCACGAGTTCCGTCGCTTCGCGCTCGAGGTTGCCGGTTGCGCCGGCGTTTCCTCTTGTGATCGCGCTCTTTCCCGCGTGCGAGCTGCCAATCCACCCGCAGGCGCAACCGTCCTTACCGATGATCGCGCCCCTGTCGAGCAGTTGGTGCATGGTATAATCTGGAACTTCCTTCGCGGCAGAACCGAACCGCAGCCGCCGGCATACTCTACTGAATGATGTCCGTTAACCACCGGCCACAGATAGCGAGCAATTCAACATGAGCGAATCACGCACTCTCCTGGGCGTCTTTGCCCATCCCGATGACGAGAGCTTTGGCCCCGGAGGCACCCTGGCCCGCTATGCCTCCGAAGGCGTGCAGGTGCATGTCATTATCGCCACCGACGGCGATGCCGGCTCCGTGACCGATAGCCACCGCAACCAGACTGAACGCACCCTGGCCCAGGTGCGCAGCGAGGAGCTTGCCCGCGCCGCCGTCCAGTTGGGCGTCACCAGCATCTGGAATCTGCCCTACCGGGACAGCGGCATGCGCGGATCGCCCGACAATGATCACCCCCGGGCCCTCGTGCAACAGCCGCTGCCGCAACTTGTGGCCGAGTTGACCGGCTACTTTCGCCGTCTGAAACCGCAGGTTGCCGTCACCCACGATCCCTACGGCGGCTACGGCCACCCTGATCACATCCGCTGCTGCGAAGCCGTAACCGCTGCCTTCTATGCCGCTGCGCAGACCGATGCCTCCAACGCGGACCGCAGCGAGGGCCGCGGCCTGCCTCCCCACGCGACCCAGAAACTCTATTACAGCTGCTTCGACAAACGCATGCTCCGCTGGGTCGTCAAGTTCATGCAGTTGACAGGCCGCGATCCCCGCCAGGTCGGCCGCAACCAGGACGTCGACCTGGTCGAAATCGCCTCCTGGGAGACTCCGATCCACGCCCGCATTGACGTGGGCGCCTATCTCGACCGCAAGGAACGCGCCAGCCGCGCCCATGCCAGCCAGTATAGCGGCGGCCCTTCCACGCTGCGCGCGCTGCCGCGACCTGTCCGCCGCAGGCTGTCCCGCTATGAAAACTACACACGCGCCTTCCCCGCCCCCAACTCCTACCAGGAACCGGATCTGTTCCACAACATCGTCTGGCAGAAGTGAGCGGCGCGACTGAAGATAGCTGAACTCTTCTTCCCGAGCCTCCGCAGATCGCTGCGCGGCGATTCCGCTTGTCGCGCCTGCCCTCTTCCTCCACTCGAGGTTCCTGTCCGTATGCAAAACTTGGACACCGTCAAGGGCGTAGTGTACGATCAGGCTGGCACCCGCCGGTCTGCAAGTTGGACGCAATCCATCCTCCTTACGATGAAGTGGAGACGTCGGGAAAATATACGAGCGCGGGTTACTCCCAGGAGACGAGAAATGAATCAGCCAAAGAAGCGCCTTCGCTGGCTTGTCGCGGCGATCGCGGCCATTCTGAGCGTGACGGCATCCAGCGCCGCCCTGTCCGCTGAACTCACCGGCGAAGAAATCTTCCGCCTTGCCGAGGGCGAAATCGTGGACGATGACCTCTATATTGCCGCTTCAGAGATCTATATCGATGGCATCGTCCAAGGAGATCTGATCGCAGTCGCCTCTTACATAGAGATCGGTCCGACCGGCGTCGTCGAAGGCGACGTGTGGGCGATGGCCGCCGGCGTTGAGATTCACGGTATGGTCATGGACGACCTGCGCGCTGCCGCTGGCGGCCTCGAAATAGCGGGCTCCATCGCCGACGACGCCTTTCTCGGCGCAGGGGGCGGGCAGGCGGACATTCCGACCGGCATGGGGACGCAAGCGGTCCCCGCGGGGCTGAGCGTCACAGGAAGGATCGGCGGCGATACCTACGTTGCCGCCGGCGGCGCCGACATCTCAGGCAGAGTCGGCGGTGACCTCCTCGGCGCGATGGGGATCCTTGATTTTTCAGGCGCCGTCACTGGCGATACCGATATTCAGGTCGGAGAGTTCATCGTCTCCAATGCCGCCCGCTTCGACGGCGGGCTCAGATATTCCGCCCCCGAGTCGCGCCAATTTCCCGCCGGCGTTGCCCGCGACATCCAATTTGAGGCGCCGCCCGGTTCAGAGACCGCCGGAGGCACCATTGTCGGCGCCTTCTTCGGCTGGATTTTCCGGACCGTCGCCATTGCCATCGGCATCGCCATTCTCGGCTGGCTGCTGATGCGTTTCAGACCCAGCATTCTGGTCCGCCCTGCCGCCGCGATACAGTCAAGGCCTGTCGAAACAGGGCTTTACGGTCTCCTGGCCGCGGCGCTGCTTATCTTCATCCCCATCGCCACCATCATCCTTGTGGCCTTTACCTGGACCTTCTGGGGCGCCATCCCTGGCATCGCCATGTTTGTCTTTCTGGCGGCCGCCTCGGCTCTCGTCTGGTTCCTCAGCCCCCTGCTGACTGGCCTCTGGCTGGGAGAGCGGATCGGCGAACGCCTGGGCGGACAACACAGCCCCCTTCTCCTGCTGCTGTTGGGCGCCCTGCTGATCGTCGTTCTCGGCCGGATTCCCTTTCTCGGCTGGCTGGTCTATCTGTTGAGCTTTGTCCTGGCCCTCGGCGGAATCCTGCGCAGTGGGAGCGGCGCGGTCGACTCAACCGAGCCAGAAGCCGCCGCGGCGTCGTGAGTCTCGGCGTCGACGCTGTCCCGACGGCAGCCGGTCACGCACAGCGCCGGCCCAATCCTCGGAGCTCACCGCCTATGCTTGCCATCAATGAAAAGCTCTATGCGGGCGATCTGGTTCAAATGCGCAAACCCCATCCTTGCGGGGGCGACCGCTGGGAGATTGTTCGCGTGGGCGCGGACATCGGCCTCTTGTGCGAAACCTGTGGGCGCCGCGTCCTTCTGCCACGGCGTAAATTCGCCCGCGGCGCAAGGAAGTTTATTCGCCGAAGTCCGCAAGCCCTGAAGGAACTGAATGGTCCGGGCTAGAAGGCCCCCGGCCAGCGCCGCGCACGCGACGCAGACCAGATTCAACGCGGCCGGGAACGCGTTCTGCGCCGCTCACTCAATTCTCTTCTCGGAAGGAGTTTCCATATGCAAAGGGAGGCGCTGGTCAGCTACCTTGACGACACGCTGCGCATCAGCGAGATCGCCGACTACGGCCCGCAAGGGCTGCAAATAGAAGGGCGGGCCCAGATCGACAAAATCGTCGGAATGGTCGACGCGCACCAACCCTGTGTTGAGGCCGCTCTCGAGCGCGGCGCCGATCTCATGCTGGTGCATCACGGCATTCTGTGGGGCGACGCCAAGCCCCTGGCCGGCAGTTACGGCCGCCTCGTACGCAGCTTCATCGAGAAGGATCTCAACCTCTACGCCGCGCATCTGCCGCTCGACGCCCACCCGCAGTGGGGCAATAACGCCGAGCTCGCCCGCCGTCTCGGTCTGTCAGTCGTGGATTGGTGGGCCAATGTCAAAGGCACGCCCCTCGCGGTCCTGGCCGAGTACGACGAACCGCTCGCCTTCCAGGAGCTGGTTGCGCGCTTCGAGGAACAGGTGGGCCGTCCCCGGCTTGTTCAAGCGGAAGGGCCGCCGCGCGTGCGCACAGTGGGCATCCTCAGCGGGTTTGGCGCCGACAAGATCGCGGCCGCCGCCAGCCTCGGCTGCGACGCCTATGTCACCGGCGAAACCAGCCATGCCCAGTTCTACGACGCCGCCAACACAGGAATCAACCTCCTCTACGGCGGCCACTACACCTCCGAGACGGTCGGCGTCCAGGCTCTCGGCGATCACCTGGCCCAGCGATTTGGCATCGCATTCGAGTTCGTCGACCTGCCAACCGGCCTCTGAACCGGCTTCAGTTCTGTGCCGGGGCGCCGGCCGCCCCCGCCTCGCGTTCCCTCTGTTTCAAACCTGCCCAACAAAAAACCCGCTGCAAGCAATCTTGCAGCGGGTATCGCGCTCACCTGACGGCAGGCGCCTTAGTTCAGTTCACCGAAAGCGCGCCTACGCACGCGGGGCCGGCTCCAGGCCAACTGCCTCTGAGAAGAGATTGAGCACCTCGCCCTCCTCCGCGTGGCGGCCCTCGGCCTTCTTGCTGTACACAAGCGTATCGCCTGCCATCACCTCAAACAGTCCACCTCCCGCCGGGATCATCTTGAGGCTTTCAATTGCCGGCGTGAAGTTCTCCAACAGATCGGCCGCCGCACGGACGGCTCGGGGTGTGTAGTTTCACTGTACACAGTATTCGATACTGACCTTGTACTTCTGCATAGCTCCCTCCTGTCGCTGGTCGGCCTTTCGGCGCAGCAAATGAAATATACTGCTGGAGGGATTTTAGCAGCTTCTCTCCTCTTCGTCAAACCGGGCGCAGTGGGTCCCCAGGGCAATCGCATCTAAATCTGTAGGCCGATTCAGTTGAAATTGTGGCCAGAAGAAAGCGAGAATAAGTGGAAATCACCCTGCGCTTACTGAATATCGACGGGAAGACGCCGCGGATCAGGCCCTCAGTCGGCGAGA
>JAJDZJ010000046.1 GCA_022824685.1 Caldilineaceae bacterium | reverse complement strand
CAGGCCCTCAGTCGGCGAGATAAGTTAAATTCTCCGTCTACGTGCCATCTTTCGTACATTTCCCTGTGTCTTACCCCGACCTGGAAGAGTATTCGGCTGCATTTCGATGTTCTGACCCAATTTAGATGCGATTGCCCTGGGCCATGTAGCGGGCCAGCTCGTCCACCATCACGCGGCCCATGCGCAGGCACTCGGTGTTGTGCGCGCCGGCGATGTGGGGGGTGAGGAGCACGTTGGGCAGGCTGTAGAGGGGCGACCCGGCGGCAGGCGGCTCCGGGTGTGTGACATCCAGCAGGGCGTACAGGTCCGGGCGCTGCTGGAGCACGGCGATCATCTCCGGCTCGTTCACGACCGCGCCGCGCGCGGTGTTTATAAAGGCGGCGCCCTCTTTCATCGAGGCTAGGTGCGCGCCGGTGATCATGCCGACCGTCTCGGGCAGCCAGGGCGTATGCAGCGAGACCACGTCGCAGCGGCGGAACAGCTCGTCCAGCCCAACTTGCTCCACGTCCAGCTCCGCGGCCGTCACTGGTGTCAGGAACGGGTCGTAGGCCAGGACGCGCACGGAGAGCGTCTCCTGCAGCAGGCGGGCGACCCGGCGTCCGACCTGGCCCAATGAGATCAGGCCGACGACGCCGGTGTAGAGGCCGGGCAGCGGCTCTTTCTCAAACGAACTGAAGGTTTCGTCTCGGCGGAGCTTGTTGGAAAAATGCCAGACGCGTTTCAGGCTGAGGATAATCTGCGCGAGCGTGTAGGGCGCCACGAATTCGGCATTGGCGCCGTAACCGCTGGTCAGGCGCACGCCCCGCTCCCACATGGCGTCGGTCACAAAGTAGCGGACCGTGCCGGCGGCGTAAAAGATCGCCTCCAGGTTGGGCGCGGCCTTGAGGGAGGCTTCGTCCACGCGCGCCATGCCCCAGCCGGAGAAGACAAACGAGACATCCGCCAGCGGGGACGGGTCGGCCGCGATCGACTCCGGCGTCTGCAACGGCGCGACGATCTCCACCTGCGCTTCGATGTCGCGGCGCGTATCCGCCCCGTATATGCGGGCAAAGGCGCTCTCACCCAGCAGGTACAGCCCCTTCGGCTTTTCCGTGCCCATTACAACCTCGCTCGCCGCGTCGTTTCAACTCTTCGCTTTGGTCTTTCGCAATGATACCCAACTCGAAGCGATGCCGTCACGAAAAACTAAAGGCCAAGAACTGATAACTCACTCCGCCATCCACTGGCGCAAAACCTGCGCGTGCTGGGGAATCGCGATCTCCGGCTCCTCGACCTCGGGATGCCAGGCCTTCTCCCACTCGGCGCAGATATAGCCTTCGTAGCCCTTGGACGCGAGCAGGCGCATGATCTCCCGGCAGGGCACTTCGCCCTCACCCATCAGCTTCAGCTCCCAGCTGCCGTCCTCCCTGCGCAGCGCGTCCTTCATGTGGACATGGGCCAGGCGCGCGCCGATGTAGTCCCACGTATCCTCGACCGATTCGCCCATCCGGAAGGGATGATGCACGTCCCAGACCGCCATGACGTGCGATGAATCCACCTGACGCAGGACGCCCGCCACCTCCTGCCCGCGGCAGAAAGCGTCGTGGGTCTCCAGGCAGATGGTGACGCCGTGCCGTTCGGCGTCGGGCGCGGCTTCGGCCAGACTGGCGGCGACCAGATCGATCACATCATCCATTGTCTGGCCCTCGGAAGGGCCGCCGCCGAAGGTGCGCACGATCGGTACCTCCAGGTCGCTGGCCAGCGCCAGGTAGCCGCGCAGGTCGGCCAGATGTTTGGCGCGGTCGTCGGCGTCCGGAGAGGAGAAGCGGGTGGACGCGCCGATGCCGGCGATGACCAGCCCGTGCTGCTTCATCAGGCTGCGGATGGCCGCGCGGCGCTCGGCGGGCAGGTCCGGCGGGATTATCTGACCGTCGAGGATGCGGACTTCCAGCCCGGCGTAGCCGTCGGCGACGGCCTGCTCCGCGGCGCGCTCCAACGACCAGCCCGGCGAGCCGAGCGTGCTGAATACAAGTGGGTAGGGGTAAGGCAAGGGAGTGTATCCTTTCAGGTTGAAGAATTTTCGTTGTTTATTGAGATGGCTTGGTCTGACGCAAGGCGGATTTCTGGTCCGACATTGCCTGTTCAATCTCTTGTGTCAGACGACCCATCAATGGATGCGCAGGAGTCATCTTGAACGCCATCTCGTGTAGATTGTCATAACTGTATTTGCTATCCCGGTCAGGTGCGCTGAGAAAGCGGACCAGCATTTCGAAAAGCTGCTTGCCTCGCAGTTGAAGCTGATAGGCTTCTCTGATCTGTCGATGGATTCGCTCTCCGGGAGGACGAAAACTGCGAATTTTGCGGAAACTTTCATCTATCTGTGTATGTCCCCGCGGGACAACTCGGTCACAGTGATGAGCTACCTCATAACATTCTCCCGCCAGATACTTTTCGACTTCGGAAGCAAACCACTCAACAATAGTATCCAATAGCTGTCGATGTCCTTCCACTTCCTCTTGTTCCAGCAGCTTTTCCAGTTCGGCACCCGCGTAAAGGTCATTCTCAATGCTATAACCTTCTGTCCAAATGACCCCATCGTAGTTTGAAGGATTCTCTGAAAACAGCCACATATCCCTGTCAGCGACAAAAGCAACTGGCAAATTGGAGAATTCTTGCCTTCGTTCATAGACGGATAACAGTCTGTTTCTACCACCCGCAGACTGTATATTTGCGTTCCGACTGCCAAGGCGCTCCTCTACCCAGCGATAGATGCGCATATCCTCTTTGCCTTCAACAAGAACGGTCGGCAGTGCAGATCGACGAAGCGCAGCGACTAATTCGTCTACCGTGGGGTCCGGTAGCGGCATCAGCTGTTTCCCCGATCATCTCCTAACAGAATCTCTTTGTCAGGAAACTTAGAGTAGATGAATGGTGAATGTGTAGCCATGAAAAACTGATTCTCTGTTCCCTGTTCCAGCAGTGTCGGGAGCAGCAGACGCTGCCAATCTACGTGCAGGCTTAACTCCGGCTCATCAATGAAAATAGGTGTATTCTCGCTGTAAGCGTTGTAGCACAGAAAACTCAGTATTTGTTTTTCGCCAGAGGAGAGTTTATCAGATGAGAAAGCTGCTTCGGATTCTCCAAAGGTGATCCTAGAGGAGATATCGAAACTCTTATACTGGAGGATTTCGAAAATCCGTCCGGTCAATGAAGAAAATGGTCTGAGCAATTTGGTCCGCTCCCTGTTAACCTCCCTAATTAGGTCTTGAATCTCATTTAAGACGAGGGACGCATCGTCCTGCCCCTCGACCTCAGATATTTTCTTTGTAATTTCCTTCGATAATCGCACATGAAGTGCATCCGTTTTGAGAGAAATATTTGAGTACTTTTCTCTCAATATCTCATCTATATCATTCGCTGAAATTGAAGTGATGAATTTATGGTCATCGACCGATAATTCATTAGAAAGTTTCGACATTGCTGTTTTCAATTGAGACATGCCGATTTCAGTACGGAAATAGAGATTTTCTTCGTAAAAGCCACCTTCGATCCTTCTGAATGTCGGAAAGAACAAGCTCTTGTTAGTTGAGCGTGCGATTGGATCTTGCAGTTCTTCGAGAAGGATGTCTACCTCTTCAGCGTCTTCAATTTGGGCTGTTTCTTTCTCTCCGGGAAATTTCGAAACTACCAGGATTTCGTCAGATGATTTTTTAACTATCGATAAGGAGAAGGAGTCAGTTTCGATTGAAACACTCTGAAGCGGAATTTCAGGGATAATCCGCGCAGAATTCCCGCTGATGAGGTACCAAATGAGCTTCAGCAAAGTCGTCTTACCCGACCCATTCTTGCCCGTAAAGATGTTCAGGTCTTCATTGAACTCCAAGTCGGCATTGATTCGGTTATTCAGGCCCTTAACGCTAAGACTCTTTATCATCCCCTTGAGCCTCCTTACTCAACCTGCGAGAGGTGATCGGCCCTCTCACCCCTCGCCGTTCCCTCGCATCGTGCGGAAGAACGCCACCTCGCGCACAAAGGTGTCGAACCAATCTTCGCCGTCGTCAATGTCATACTCGCAGTGGATGGAGATAAAGCCGTCATACCCGATCCGGCGCAGCTCGCTGAAGACGGCCGTCCAGTCGACGATCCCCTCGCCCGCGGCGACCCAGAGCGACTTGGCCGCGCCGTGTCCGTTCTTCTCGACACGCTCAACGAGGACATCCTTGACCGAGAGGATGCTCAGATGCTCGCGCGCCATCGCCAGGCCGAAGTCGAACGGTTCGCCGTCGACTGCGAAGTGGCCGGGGTCGAGATACGCGCCCAGGTAGGCGGGGTCGAAGTCGCGCAGCAGGTGCATCAGGGCGGCGGCGTTGAGGCCCATGCAGTAGTGGGAGTGCGTGTGGTAGCAGATCTTGACGTTGTAGATGCTGGCCAGCTTCTCCCAGGCGGAAAAGGCCCGGCGCACGCTGTCCACCTGCTCCCAGTAGTCCATCGTCTGCGGCTCGAACCGGAAATAGCCCAGCTTGAGCAGCCGCACGTCCGCGCTGTCCATCGCGGCCAGCAGCGGCTCCGCCAGGGGGTGGTCGGCCGTAAGCAGATCGAAGTTTCCGGTGACCATGCCGATTTGCAGCCCGGCCTGCGCCATCTGCGTCTGCGCCTGCGGCAGGGCCGCGGCCGCGTTGTCCGGGTTAACCGGATGGCCGGGCCGCACCGCCAGGTCATAGCCGTCGTAACCGTGCCGCTGCGCCAGTTCGATCAGTTCGGCGATACTCTTTTCCTGCAGCATCTTGCTGAATACGAGCAGTTTCATGCGTTACAGTCTCCCCTGGTCTGCTGGCCGCCGGCCATTCTCATCTCACAACCGGTGCATATGAAAGCCGCCGTCGACGTCCAGAACCGCGCCGGTCGAGAAGGGGAACAGCCCCTCGGCCAGGGCGGCGACCGCTTTGCCCACGTCCTCCGGCTGCCCCCAACGGCGGATGGGGGTCAGGCCGTCGCCGATCAGCTTGTCGTACTTCTCCTTCACCGTGCTCGTCATGTCGGTTTCGACGATGCCGGGGCGCACCTCGCAGACGTTGATGCCGCTTTCCGCCAGCCGGTCGGCGAACAGAAGCGTCATCATGCCGACGCCGGCCTTGGAGATGCAGTACTCGCCGCGCGCCGGGCTGCTGGTGTAGGCGCTGATCGAGCCGATATTGATGATCTGCGGGGCCTGCGGGCTGTCCCCATCGGACTCCGCCGGCCCGGCTTCCAGCTGCGCCAGCATCGTACGCGCCACCAGCTGGCTGAGGAAGAACGGCCCTTTCAGGTTGACGTTCATCACCTCGTCGTAGGACTCTTCCGTCGTCTCGAGGATGTCCATGCGCGTGCGGGGTCCCATGCCGGCGTTGTTTACCAGCAGATCGATGCGGCCGAACTGGTCGAGCGCCGCCTGCACCAGGCGCGCCCGGTCCGCCGCGGCGCCGATGTCTGCCTGCGCCACCAGCGCGTCGCCGCCCGCCTCGCGGACCATGCCGGCGGTCTCGTTGGCCGTGGCCGCATTGCCGCGATAGTTGATCACCAGCGACCATCCTGCCTCCGCCAGCGCCAGCGCAATGCCGCGCCCAATCCCGCGGCCCGCCCCGGTGACGAGTGCTACCTTTGCCATAGCATCACCCTTCCATTCCACTGTTTCTAACCGCCAGCGAACAGATGCCCACTGCAGGGAATACGAAGAACTAAAAACCGACTACGAAAAACTAGAAACTGCCTCTACTCCACCCCCAATACCTTGCACACCGCCTCCAGGAAGAAGTAGTCGCCCCACATCACGCTTTCATTGACGCCCAGCCCCAGCCGCTCGTGGTACATGCCCTGCTTGAGGACGCCTTCCCAGCCTTCGTCTTCGATGGCCACGAACTCCGGCTCGGTCAGCGTATCGACGATCTGGAGCGCGTAGTCGTGATACTGCTTGCCCAGCGTCGGATCGCCGACCAGCTGCGAAAGCTGGATCAGGCCGCTGGCGGCGATGGCCGCGGCCGAGCTTTCGTGCGGGTTCTGCGGCTCCTGCTCCATCCAGTCGTTGGGCGGCACACCGTAGGCCGGCGTGTTTTCCATGTAGAACCAGGCATTGTCCTGGCTGGTCTTGAGGAAACGGGCATCCCCGGTCAGGCCGTATACCGTGCCGAAGCCGTAGAGCGACCAGCCGAGCCCGCGCGCCCACGACGAGTCGTCGCGCCAGCCCTGGTGCGTGGTCTGGCGCAGGAATTCGCCCGTCTCCAGGTCGAAGATACCCTCGTGCGAAGTGCTGCCGTCGCCCCGCACCAGATAGCGGCGGGTGGTCAGGCAGTGGCGGTAGGCCGTCTCCCACAGCTCTTCGTCATCGGTCTCCTGCGCCGCGTAGAAGATGATCGGCACGTTCATCATGATGTCGATGAAGAGGCTCTCGTCGGAGACAAAGGAGCGCAGGTATTCGCCCTTCTCCTTGAACCGCTTGGCGAGGGTCTGGCCGGCCTCGATGACGACCTCGTTCTTGTCCTCTTCGCCGGTAATGTCGTACCAGCGTTTCCAGGTGGAGAAGAACAGGAAGCCGAGATCGTGGACGTTGCGGTCGGTCTTGCGGTGTTCCAGCAGGCGGGAGTAGTGCTCGGCCTTCTCGCGGAAATACTCATCGCCGGTGGCCTGGTAGACCAGCCACAGCTGCCCGCCGAGGAAGCCCTCGCACCAGTTCGTCCACGCCTCGCCGTCGTGCAGCCACTTCCCGTTCTGCGTGTACATCGGGAAATGGTCGGGGTGCGCCTCCACCAGGTTGCGCAACTGCTCGGCCGCGAAGTCGACGGTCCTTTCACATTTGGAGTGCAGATTGTCGAGATCAATCATGGGCTTTGGGTCTCCCAGGTTCGTTTACATTGATTAAATTTTGGCGGACAGGTCTTCTATAGCACCGCCAATACAGGTCCATTCAAGTTCAATTTTCCTCTGCCCCCGCGGCCTGCATCACCTTCCGCAGCGATTCCACGGCGTAGGCCATGCCGTCCGGGCCGCTGAAACCGCTGCTGTGCGCGGCGATCGCCAGGTGCGGCTCCAGGGCCAGCATTCCCTGATAGCCGCTGCTGATGAGCCGGTCCAGCAGCTCGGGGATCTGCCCGTCGCCTTCGCCCGCGGCTTTGACCCCTCCCTCAAGCTTGCAGTCCTTGATATGAACATAGCCTACCCGGCTGCCGATCCGAGGCCAGCCGCGCTCGGTGATCCGCGCCTCGCCCACCTGCACGAAGTTGGCCGGGTCCCAGAGGAAGACCAGATGGGGGCTGTCGATGGCGTCGACCAGCTTCACGCAGCGGTCGAGCGTGTCGCCGACGATGCCCTTCTCGTTTTCCAGCAGCAGGGTGACGCCTTCTTCTGCGGCGACCTCCGTCAGGCGGCGCAGCCGGTCGATGGCGGTGTCCACATAGCTGTCGTAATCGTCGCTGTCTTCGGGCGGGTGGAAGGAGAAGATACGGATGTTGCTCGTGCCCAGCTGGCGCGCGATCTCGCTCAGGCGGCGCAGGTTACCCATCTCCGTTTCAATCGGCTCCTCGATCGGGCTTTTGCCGACCGGGCTGCCGATCGCGCTGACCGTCACGCCGTGGGCATCGCACATCGCCCGCACCTTCGCCACCCGCTCATCCGACATGTGGAGGACGTTCTGCCCCCATGCCGCCCGCAGCTCCAGGCACGGAATCTTCAGTTCGTTGAGTGTCTGCAACTGCGATTCCAGATCGTCCGCGATCTCGTCGCCAAAAGCGCTGATCGTAAAGGATGCATTCGTCATTTTGCTATGATTCTCCGGATTCCGTTCGTGGTTGTTCCAGCCCAACGATTTCACAGCTCAAGGCCATCAACTTTTTGGCCGTCTCCATGTCTTTTGCATTCGGATTCGGCGATTCCATTGGCCATCCTCCGTCGCGACAGTTTTTGTCTCGATAGAGCACACTGCTTTGGCTAAAGTAGGCGCCGGAGTGATTTGGCGAATCGTCAGAAAGCAGGACGTTCAGCGATGTCTGCGCTGATTCCTCATTGCTGTCGGTCAGAAATGGTCTCTTTGGAAATGTAAGCACTCGCATCGCCTTCATCAGCAAGCCATTGCCGCCAAAGTTCGATCGCGCCCAACCGGGGTGAATTGAAGCAGCGGTTACACCTGATCCTTTCAGGCGCTCACCGAGTTCCATGGCATAAAGCACTGAGGCTACCTTGGCTTCAGCGTAAGCTGCGAAAGCGTTATATTTCCGGTTCTTGTAATTGAGGTCGTCAAGGTGAACTTTCGGACGGTTAGCGGGACTACCCGCATGCACAACCGAAGAGACCATCCCGATTCGGGAAGGCGCGCTTTTCTTGATCACATCAAGAAGCAACTCCGTGAGAAGAAAATGTCCGAAGAAGCTCACGGCAATCGTCTCCTCAAGCACATCTTGTGTATAGCGGGCGCTATTTCCCATCACAACCAAACCCGCGTTACACATCAGGCCATCAAGCCGATCATGCCTCGTGAGAAACGCGTCAACGAAGTCACGTACCGATTGCAGGTGGGCCAGGTCCATTTTCATCACTTCATAACTTCCCTTTAATCCTGCAAACGACCTTGCCTCTTCTTCACCTGCTTCTACCCTGCGACATGCCATTACTACGTGCCCGCCCTGTCTTACCAACTGGCGAGTGGTTTCAAGACCTACTCCGGAGTTGGCTCCTGTTACGATGTACACCTGTCCGTTGATATCTTTTGAAAGCGTTGCGTCATCGCACCAGCGCACATTTTTTCTGCTCATATTCCGCTTTCCTCAAGCTGACTGGGGGCCTCTTGCCGGAAAGTGCATGAAAAAAGGTCCTTGGTGAGAAAACTTCCAGGCGCCGCAATCGCGTGGCGATTCGCGTTAGGCCAAAGAAGCTAAAAACTGTCCTCATACACCGCCAGGATCGTCGCCAAACTCCGCCTGCCCTCAGCCCCATCAATCACCGGGTCCTCCCCGCGGCGGATGCCGGCGATGAAATCCTTGAGGATGGCGATATGGCCGCTGGTCGAGATGCCGCGCGGGTCGCCGGCCATGCCTGGGTCCACCTGCTCCGTCGCGACCGGCCACGGCTCGACCGTCGCTTTGGACTCGTCGGCCAGTCCCCAGCGCAGGACAGACTCCCCCTCGATCTGGATGCCGCCGTTGGTGCCGTAGACCTCCAGGCGGTGGGGAAATCCGGGCTCCGTGGCCACGGTGGCGGTGATCGTCGCCACAGAGCCGTTGGCAAAGCGCAGGACCGCGCCGGCTGTGTCTTCGATCTCGACCGAGCGATGCCGTGAATCGGCGAAGGCATGCACCTCAACCGGATCGCCCAGGAACCAGAGCAGCAGGTCGACAAAATGAATGCCCTGGTTCATCAGGACGCCACCGCCGTCCATGGCCCACGTGCCCCGCCATTCCGCCTGCGCGTAGTAGGGCTCGTCGCGGAAATAGGGCATCGTCACCACGCCAAGCGTGATTTCGCCCAGGTCGCCGCCGTGGATGGCGTCGTGGACGCGACGGAAGAGCGGCTCCGCCCGGCGCTGCAGGCAGACGCCCAGCTGCACGCCGTTCGCGCGGCAGGCCGCGATCATGGCGTCGGCGTCGGCCAGCGAGAGCGCCATCGGCTTTTCCACCAGCACGTGCTTGCCGCTCGAAGCGGCCGCGATCGCCTGCTGCGCGTGCTGGCCGCTGGGTGTGCAGATGCAGACGGCGTCGACCGCCGGGTCCGCCAGCAGCTCGTCATAGGAGCTGGCCGGCGCGCCGAAACGCTGGGAAATCTCACCGTAGCGGGCCGGGTTGTAGTGCCCCACCCCCACCAGGCGGGCGCCCAGGTCGGCGCATTCCTGGATCGCGTTCAGGTGGTACTCTGCCACCATGCCCGCGCCGAGGATGGCAAAGCCAAGTTCAGACTGTCCATCTTGTGTCATTTTGTTTCGTCCCACATGCGGCGCAGATACTCTCCGGCGGGGCCTGCCTGGGCTGCCAGGTCATCCCAGCGGCATTCGATCGAGATGCGTCCGCTATAGCCGCCCTGGTGCAGGCGGCGGAAAAACTCCTCATACGGGTAACTGCCTTCTCCGGGCGCGACGCGATGCGTGTCCGCGACATGCACGTGCTCGATCCATGCGGCGCAGGTGGTGATGTTTTCCAGCGGTTCGTCGTCCTCCATCATATGGTAGAGATCGGCCAGCAGGCGCACGCGCAGATGAGCGGTCTCCCGCGCAAGTTCCATGCCTTCGGCGACGCTGGTGATGATGTTCGAATCGCGTGAATTCAGCGGCTCGATGACGATGGTCACGCCGTTGCGCACGGCTACGTTCCCGGCCAGCCGCAGGAAGCGCACCAGCTGCATGAAGGCCTCCTCCTTGGCGAATCCGTCGGGTACGTTGCGCGCGCCGCCGCTGCCAAAGACGATCTTCTCGCCGCCCACCGCGGCCACGCGGCCGATGGCGGCCTCCAGATAGCTCTCCACCTGCTCCCAATTTACATTCGGCCCGGTGACAGGCGCCTCAGAGGGCACAAAGACGTTGAAGACAGGCGTAGGCAGCGGCGCGCTGTCGAAGGGCGTGCGGATCGTCTCGAAATCCGGGTCCAACGGTGACAATGAGCGCACCGTCGGTTCGACGAAATCGAAGCCGGCCGCATGCGCGATGCCCGCGTCGGCAATGGGCATACAGATTCCAAATTGCATGGGTGGTGTACTCCAGGGGTCGACAATAATCAGAATTTTTTGCTGTGTGACACAGCATGAACTGTATTCTATAATAGGATTCTCCCAGGCGCTATATTTTCAGGGGTTCATTGGCCCTGAAATCTTGCCTTTGAAGCGGACGGTTCGTCGCCACAGCGAAGAAGGTGAAAGGAGGGATATAAGGGAACGCAACCCATTTCTGTAACGTCGACGCACAACCTATGGAGGAAAGACCGATGACGAGCAAGTCAAGCAGACGTGATTTTCTTAAAGTGTCTGGTAGCGTCGTAGCAGGAGCAGCTGTGGCGGGGTGTGTCGCGCCCGTCGCGCCAACGGCAACGGATTCCGCGGGCCCTTCCTCAGAACGTGTCGCCCTGCGCTTCCTCAACAAGTGGGGCTCCGGCGTGCGCCGTGAGCTGATGAACGGCTTTCTTGACAATTGGGCCGAACAGAACCCCGAAATCGGCATCATTTTTGAGCCGGTCGCCGACTTCGACCGCCGCATGCCGATCCTCGTCGCCGCCGGTGAATGGGGCGACATCATGTTGTTCTTCGATCTGCAGTTGAGCGCGTTCCACGAAATTGCCGCCGACCTCACCCCCTACTTTGAGGCCAGCGGCACGCCCTTCCCCGGCCAGGAGGGCAGCGAGCTGATCCGCATCCCCAATCATGTCGGTTACGAACCGGGCAAGGTCAAAGCCGTCCCCTTCCAACTCAATATCGTCATGACGGGCATCAATAAGGACCTCTTCAAAGAGGCCGGCGTCCCCATGCCGTGGGAACACGATCATAACGGCGACAAATGGTGGGACTGGCACGACTACCGCGAGGCGGCCTGCGCCATCAACGACCTCGGCGAAGACATCATCGGCTCCAATTTCAGCTTCGGCAATATCGAACAGGATGGCCTGGTGAACTGGAGCGTCGCCAATGGCGGTCAACTGATCGATGTTGAGAACAAAAAAGGGTCCTGGAACACGCCCGAATTCATCGAAGGCCAGCAGTTCGCGGTCGACATGATCTGCCAGGATGGCTGCATGATGAACGTGGACGACTATCAGGGCCTGGGCCAGGCTCTGGGCATCTACCCCTGGGCTGCCGGCGTGCAGGGCATCGCCTCGCGCGGCTCCGGCTACTGGGTAAGTCGCAGTGAGGCCGACCTCACCCAGGTCGCCTGGGTCCGCTCGCCCAACACCGGCGAGAGCGCCGGCCTTGGCTCGATGCACTTCCACATCGTCACCACGCAAAGCCAGCACCCGGCCGAAGCCTTCGAGTTCATTACGTACCTCGCCAACTTCGAGAACCAGAAGAACATCGCCCTCACCGGTACGGCCGAACCGGTCAACGCCGGCGTCTGGCAGGACGCAGACTACCAGGCCACGTGGGGCAGCCCCGAAGCGGTCGAGGCCTATCTCGATGCCCTCGACAACTTCATCTTCACGCCGCAGCTCCCCGGCGTCCTCGAATGGTTCGGCGAGATCAAGATCCTCTGGGGCGACGTGCTGCGCTGCGAGGTAAGCGTCGAAGAGCAGGTCGTCATCGTCGACCAGAAGACCGACGAGATTCTGGCCGCACACGCCTGATACGTTTCGAACAACGGTGGATAGCGGCCCGCGTTGCGACGAGCCGCTATCCACTGCATACTGTCCACTTCCCACCATCCACCCGGATTGCAGATGCAGAGCCCCAGGACAGTTGCGTCGAATATCAGCTGGGCCCGGCTGAGGCCGCACATCGTCGGCTGGGCCTTCATCTCCCCCTGGCTGGTCAGCTTCAGCTTCCTGATGGTCTACCCCTTCATCGCCTCCTTCGTCCTCAGCTTTACCCGCTACCAGTTGATCGGCGAGGCGGAGTTCATCGGCTTTGAGAACATCCAGCGCATGCTCTTCGAGGACGAAAGGGTCACAGATGCCCTGCGCGTCACCTTTACCTATGTCCTCCTCACCGTCCCCGCGGGCACCGCCATCAGCATCCTGGTCGCCATCCTGCTCAATCAGCATGTACGCGGCATTCCCTTCTTCCGCACCTCCTTCTATATGCCCAGCGTGATCGGCGGTGTCGGCCTCGCCCTGCTATGGACGACCATCCTCGCCAAGAACGGGCCTATCAACGCCGCGCTCGGCCTGGTTGGGATCGAGGGACCGAACTGGCTCTTTGAAACCGCCTGGGCGCTGCCTTCACTGGCGCTCAAGGCCATCGCAACCGCCGGCGCCGCCATGCTCATCATTCTCGCCGCCCTGCAAGGTGTACCGCAGCATCTCTACGAGGCCGTCGAACTCGACGGCGGCGGCGAATGGGCCAAGTTCTGGCATGTAACCCTGCCCCAGATCTCGCCCGCCATCTTCTACAACGTCATCGTGACCACGATCGGCGTGATGCAATCATTTGTCGAAGCCTTCATCATGACCAATGGCGGCCCCGGAACCTCCACGCTCTTCTACGGCCTCTATCTCTACCGTCAGGCCTTTGAGTTCTACCGTATGGGCTACGCCTCCGCGCTCGCCTGGATGATCTTCCTCATCATCCTCGCCCTGACCATCGTCAACTTCCGCATAGCCCGCTATTGGGTCTACTACGAGGGTGAGGAGTAGACCGCCTTGTCCGCGCTGACCGCTTCCTGGAGCAAGAGCAAGACCACCCAGCGCCGCCTGCGCGACGCGCTCGCCTACACCTTGCTGGCCGTCGGTTTTGTCTGGTTCATCTTCCCGCTCTTCTGGGTTATCATGGGCTCGCTCAAAACCTTTGAAGACTTCAATCAGATCCCGCTGCGGATCTTCCCCTCCGCACTCTACTTTGGAAACTATCCCAGCGCCTGGACCAGCGTCCCCTTTGGCCGCTACTTCATCAACACCGCCATCATCGTTTCTCTCTCCGTCGTCGGCGAGCTGATCAGCGCCTCCATCGTCGGCTTCGGCTTCTCTCGCCTCAAGTTCTGGGGCCGCAATTTCCTCTTCATGGTCCTGCTCAGCACCATGATGCTGCCCTTCTGGGTGGTGATCATCCCCCGCTTCCTGCTCTACAGGGATATCGGCTGGGTCGGAACGTGGCTGCCGCTCATCGTGCCCAGCTACTTCGCCAACCCCGTCTATGTCTTTCTCATGCGCCAGTTTTTCATGACGCTGCCGCCGGAACTGGACGACGCCGCCAAGATCGACGGCTGCAACGAGCTGGGCATCTTCTGGCGCATCCTGCTGCCGCTGACCAAGCCGGTGCTGGCCACCATCGCCATCTTTTCATTCATTAACGTCTGGACCGACTTCGTCAAACAGGTCATCTATCTCAGCCAGGACAGCACCTACACGGTCGCCATTGGCCTCGCCTTCCTGCGCTGGCAGATCGCGCAGGGCGATCCGGTGCCCGGGCTGCTGATGGCCGCCACCGTGTTCACATCGTTGCCCATGATCGCGATCTTCTTTATCGGCCAGAAATATATGGTGCGCGGCATCGCGCTCACAGGACGCACCGGAACATGATCGACAACAGATACCTGCTGCTGGATACATCACTCTGGGCGCAAGCCGATCAACTCACCGTAACGCCGGGGCGGGCGCGCAAAGCACGCCAAAATCCTCTCTTTGGCGAAGATCTGCCCTGGGAAGTCCGACACGACAATCTCTACCCCAATGCGCTCTTCGACCCCACCGACAATCTCTACAAGTGCTGGTACAACCCGTTCATTATCGACGCGGCGACCACCGATACCCCGCCCGCGCAACGGGAACGCGGCGCCTATCGCGCCGCCCTTGCCCGCGCTAGAGCCGACGAACAGACCAGGAAGCACCGCGAGATGGGCGTCTGTTACGCTTTTTCAACCGATGGCATCCACTGGGAACGGCCCGAACTGGGCCTGATCGAGTTCGATGGCTCCACCCGCAACAACCTGGTCATGCGAGATGTGCATGGTGTCGGTGTCACCCTCGACCCCCATGATCCGGACCCGGCGGGCAGGTTCAAGGCGTTCATGGAGGGCGGCGTCTCCCGTTCGCCCGACGGCCTGCACTGGTGCCCCATCCAACCCTGCCCTGAGATCGACGCTCGCTGGGATACCCACAACAATCTGTTTTGGGACGAACGCCACGGCAGGTATGTCGGCATTACCCGTTTGTGGGATGGACGCCAGCGCACCGTCGGCCGCACCGAAAGCGAGGACTTCAACTCCTGGACGCGGGCGGTCGAGGTCCTCAGCGCCCTGCCGGACGAGCCGGACCGCCAGGCCTACGCCCTGATCGCCTTCCCCTACGCCCAGATCTATCTCGGCCTGTTGATGATGTTCGATACGGCGACCGACCTGGTCGACTGCGAACTGGCCTGGAGCCGCGATACCGTGCAATGGGCGCGCGTCTCTCCAGGGACGCCGCTCATCGAACGCGGCGCGGAGGGCAGCTTCGACTGGGGCTGCGTCTACGCGGGGGCCTATCCGTTCCTCAAGGACGGGCGTCTGCATCTCTATTACGGCGGCAGCGACGGCCCCCACACCGACTGGCGCTCAGCCTATCTTGGGCTGGCGACGCTGCGGCCGGACGGGTTTGCGGGGCTGACGTCGGCCAGCAGGTCACAGACCGCGTCGCTCGTCACGCAGCCCGTACGGTGCAGCGGGCGACAACTGCGCTTGAGCGCCGACGCGGACGGCGGTCAGGTCAGAGCGGCGCTGTTGGATGTCGAGGGCAAGAGCCTGGCCGATTCGATACCGGTCCGGGCGGATGTCACCGATCTCCCCCTGCAGTGGCGCGGCGGCCAGGATCTGGCTGCGCTGGTGGGCCGGGAAGTTCAGCTTATCTTCGAACTGCGGGACGCGACGCTCTATTCCTTCTCTTTCAGCGATTAATCCCTTGTACGTATAACATGTGTGCAGCGGGTCGCCTGCCGTCCGCGTCATTACGCAAGATGCCCACCGCGATCAGCGGGTGACTCTTGCACCATCGCCACTGAACATCACTGAACAGTAAGGAGAGACTCATGGGAACGAGAATGGAAGGCAAGGTAGCCATCATCACCGGCGCAACCTTGGGGCTGGGCAAGGCCGGCGCGCTGGCGTTCGCCCGTGAAGGCGCCTCCGTCGTCATCTGCGACCGAGGCCGAACGCCGGAGAACGCGCAGAAGGTCCTGGCGCAGGCGGAGGGTCTCAGCGGTGAGATCGCCTACAAGCGCTGTGACGTCATGATCAAAGAGGACATTAAAGCCCTGGTCGCGTTCACCGTGGAGCGCTATGGGCGGGTCGACGTCATGGTCAACAACGCCATCATCGACAACCCGGGCGGCATGTTGGAGGATGTCAC
The DNA here is from genome assembly GCA_022824685.1 of Caldilineaceae bacterium. Classification (GTDB taxonomy): domain Bacteria; phylum Chloroflexota; class Anaerolineae; order Caldilineales; family Caldilineaceae; genus Bin5. Next base: position 19,463 of record JAJDZJ010000046.1, on the reverse strand, counting down.
ACTCCAGGACTGGGATGACGGCTTCGCCTGCCACGTGACCGCGCCGCTTCTCTTCTGCAAAGAGGTGGTTCCGTTGATGATCAAGCAGGGCAGCGGCAACATCATCAACGTCTCATCGAGCATCGCCCTTGCCGGCAGTCCCAGCATCTCATCCTATGGCCCGGCCAAGGCGGCCATGATCAATTTCACCCAGCATCTGGCCATCACCTATGGCCCCGACGGCATCCGCGCCAACGCGCTCACCCCCGCGCGCATGCTCACCGAAAAGAAGTACGAGATGCTCGCCAACAGTCCGGCCGCGGTGCGCACGCAGCAGTTCGCCTACCCGATGGGCAGCCCCGCCCTGCCCGAACAGGTGGCCGAGGTCATGCTGTTTTTGGCTTCAGATGAGTCCGTTGCCATCACCGGCCACAACCTGATCGCCGATGCCGGCAACGCAGCATACGGCCCGGGCGGCATGATCGGGCGGCTGGAGGCCGACCTGCGCGCCCGGTTGGAAGCGCAGGGCTCGGAGTGGCTGAAGGATGAACTGTAGGGCTCAGTTCCAGCTGCCGACGAAGTCCTTGAGTGTGAAATCGGCCGGCATCTGGTTGAAGAAGTAACGCATCGGGCGCGCCTGGAAACCGGGCGCGAAATGCTCGTCCTTCGCCTGGAGCTTTTCGTCCAGGATTGCAAAGCGCCTGTGCAGAGCGGCGGCCTCGTCCACTGTGAAGCGGTCCGCGAACTGCGGGCCCCAGTTGATCGAGATCGAATGCGGGGAGCGGGCGCGCTGGCGATAGTCCTCGGTTATGCCTGCCAGCGGATCGGAGGAGGTGTCAGCGCTCGTGTTTTCATGCTTTACAACCTGCATATGGAGAACCGCTTTACAGAGATAGATCGTCAGAACCATCTTGCCGGCTTCGCCTACGCCGGGCTGCAGCGCTTCGAGCGCGTTAGCGTAGGCGTCGGCGTTGCCGTTCAGTGCTTCCCGTAACGCGATCTCGGTCAGGTCCTGCAGCGCCGCGCTCCTCCCGTCCCACTGCCTGAAATCCGCCCGCGCCCCGGGCGAAAGGTGCTCGGTGAAGGAGATGTCGGGGTAGTAGGGGAAGATCGTATGGCCGCCGTGGATGGTGCGGCGCGTCGTGGCGCTGTAGTCGCTGCCCCAATGCAACAGGTAGTTGATATAGACGACCGCGTCGCCGGCGTTCAGCTCAACGGGTATGCCGCCCGGTACAGCGCGCCGCGGGTCGGCTGACAGCGAACGGTTTTCGGCCTCGGTGTTGAGCCGCAGATGGCTGCCCGGCACCACCCACAGCACGTTGTCGTCATAGAGCGGGATGTTCCACTGCACATATTTGGGGCCGTTTTCCTTCAAATCCTTCTGCAGGCCGGCCAGGGGCGCCATGTCGATCGGGTGGATGTCGCGATGCCACGCGGCCGGGCCATGAGCGCGCACCGGGCTGCACATCAACATCATGCCGGCCACCGACGCCGCCTCCGGAACGCTCAACAGCTGGCGGCTTACCCCCAACGTGCTCTCCTGCAGCCAGACCTCGACCGTGCTGGCCGTTGCTTCGTCGATCAGCCTGTTGTAAGAGACCAGGCGCGGCTGCGGGTGTGTCTCCCAAACGCCGCCGGGCGGGTCGTCCGGACCCCGCTCCTGCGCCCAGATCTTTCTCTGCCTTCCGACCAGCGTTTCAAAGTCGGCCCGCAACTGCTCCAACTGGTCCGGGGGGATGACCTCGCGCAGGACGAGATATCCCTGCTCCATGAACTGTTCGCGGTTGACCTGCATCGTTCGGCTCCCCTGTTTTTTTCTCTGAAAGTTCGATGACTGAACAGTAAGCCCCGGCAGCTGATTCTACCGGGGCCTTCCTTCTCTTTTGCGTCGCATTCGTCCAGCGATCGCTACTGTGTCTTGCGCGCCTTTCTGTCCAGGGCGTCTGCCCCGCGCCTGCCAAGGTTGGACAACAGCCCAAAGGCCTCAAGGCAGAATGCCACAACCAAAACGGTAATTCCCAATACAGGGCTCGCCAGCCACTCTAACAACGTGAAACCGACAAGATCGCCAACTGCGCCCCACCATCCAACCGGCGTCCGCCTGTCGGAATCGACGCGTCTGTGCATCGGCGGCGCGTAACTCGTCATTGTCTGACGATGCGCTGTCCTGAAGATCATCTCCGGTTCCTGATCCATCATGTCCTTTCCAGGGCGGGCCATACACGGCCATCGCCGCTGCTGGCAATATACCATACGTCTGAAGCGCTGTTAAGCGGTACAACTCGCTGGTGCGGCCAGATGTATGGGGCGACTTTGTCCAAAGCAGGATCATCACGATCAGTCGATGGACGGGACTGAAGGCGATTGGGCACTATTATACTGTATGTCCTTTAATGTATGCTGTAAGGACGTGTCTAAGTGGTGAAACGTTTCGGGATGCTCACGGTCCATCCCGATGTGATTGACACCAACAAGAATGGAATGTATATTGCTCTCAATTAGCGCAGAAACATCAAGAGTCATAAAAAAGGCAGGGAGGGTTGACGACATAATCACAGCCCACTTGTTGTCTTTCTCCTTTCTCTCACCCCTGACTGAACTGTGGCTCTCCTTAGCGAACCACTGCTCTGACTGAAGGTGCGAAAGAGATGCTCTGGAAACTCAAGTGTTCGGTCGAAAAAGATGGCGAGTGGTACGCTTCACTATTGTGAAGATCTGGGCATTGCAAGCCAAGGGGAGACTGTACAGGAAGCGAGGAAGAACCTGGAGGAAGCGGTTGAGATGTTTTTTGAAGACGCTTCACCTATCGAAATCCTGAGCCACCTGGGTCTTCTTGAGGCAGAATCGCCTCTCGAAATTCAACGACCGCCTCACCAGGAGACACAAGCAACCGAGTGGGAGCTTGTTGTTGCCTAGACTGAAACTGATGTCAGGGCGCGAAGTCTGTAAAATACTTTCAAGAGTTATCCTGAGATCACAACTGCCCCGTTCCCTCTTTGAGAGCGAGTGCCAAGTCTCGCATCTAATCAAGAAAACAAGAGCGCCTGGCGGATAAGCCGCCAGGCGCTTACATATCAAAAACTGAGACACATGTACGATCTAAAAACCAAATCTGAAGTTCCGGCACTGTGGGCCTTCGGTCACCACGTTGACCTAAGAAGACGCCTACCAACAAGCGCAGGAGCTTCAGACACACAATGCATTACGTCCTTGTAAACCCTCTTACCACCCTTCTTTGCTACTCGATTACAAACCCCTTTTGAATCCGTATGTCTGGACTGTGAAGACATTGCTTCTCAAAACGATTCGGGACAGTGCCGGAGGGCCCTTCTCTCACTCCTCTTCACTCTCTCCTCTCTCTACACATCCTCCGCCTGCAACCTCTCCAGCAGCTCGCTGTACGCCTCCCGGTCCAGGGGCAGTTCGACCGCCTCGCCGGTGGCGCCGCTGTAGATCATCGCATTGGCCAGCTCCAGCGACTTCAGCCCCTCTTCGCCGTTGCAGCGGGGTTCGCCGCCCTCGCGAATGGCGCGGTGGAAGTCCTTGTACACCCTCGCGTGTCCGTGTTCCTCCGGTTCGTCCTCGACACCGGCGTCATCCTCAGCCGCCTCCGTGCGCACGAAGGGTTCGGGGCTGTCGGTGATCAGCTGGCGCAGATCGGTCTCGTAGCGCTCGTATTCGATGTGGTCCTGGTGCAGCACGATCTTGCCTCCGGTGCCGGACACTTCAAAGGTGCGGGGGCCGCTTTCGGTCGTGCTGAAATAGATTGTGCCCTGCGCGTCCTCCGGCCACTCGAGCAGCGCGGTGGCGGTGTCCTCGGTCTGGATCGCGTGCAGGCGGGTGGCGGTGGCCGCGTAGACCCGCTGCGGGGACCCGACCAGATGGCAGACCAGGTCCAGGTCGTGCGGCGCCTGGTTCATCAGCACGCCGCCGCCCTCGCCCCGCCAGGTGCCTCGCCAGCCGCCGCGCAGGTAGTAGGCCGCGGTGCGCATCCACGGGAAGATGCCGGTCACCCGCTGGATGCGGCCCAGCTGTCCGCTGTCGATCAGCCGCTTCATCGCCCGCACATGCGGCAGTTGCCGGTACTGGTAGTTCACCGCCAGCACGCGGTTGTTGGCCCGCGCCGCCGCGATCATCGCGTCCGCCTCCTTTACCTGGATGGCGATCGGTTTTTCCACCAGCACATGGCTGCCGGCGTTGAGCGCGTCGATCGCGATCGGCGCGTGGAAGGGATGGGGCGTGATGATCACCGTCACATCCGGGTTGGTTTCGGCCAGCATCTGCCGGTGGTCGGGATAGAAGGGGCAGCCCCACTCCTCGGCCCGCTCCTGGCCTGGTTCCGGCGCCACATCCGAGCCGCCGACCACCTCTACTTCATCGAGTGAAAGCCCCATCGAGTGGGAACGGAAAATCCCGGCGCCCATGCCGACCACCGCGTGGCGCAGCTTCGAACCTTGTGGAGAGGGAGAGTTCGACACGTTGTCTTCCTTTTTTTGTTCGTCTGTCGCTTATGTAAGAGGGGGAAACATCTGTACATCGTGGATGGAGGCCGTCGGTACGGCAAGGTCGGGTCGAGATAGTGACCAAAGCCGGTCACTACCGTTCAGAAATGCAGCATCGCCTTGACAACCTGGTTGTCGGGCTGGAGCCAGCCGGGGAATTCGTCGATCAACGTTTCCGGCGGCGCGCTGTGCGTGAGCCAGGGGGCCAGATTGATCGCGCCCGTCTCCAGCGTCCGGACGACGCGGGCGAAGTCGGCGCTGGTCGCGTTGCGGCTGCTGAGCAGCGTCGTCTCGCGGCGGTGAAACTCCGGGTCGGGGAAGGTGATGTCGTCCTGCACCAGGCTGATGAAGACAACGCTCCCGCCCTGCTCGATCAGGCCCAGTGCGTTCATCATCGAGCGCGCGTTGCCGGTTGCGTCGAAGACGGTCAGCGGCAGGTCGCCGCCGAACACGGCCCGCAGCTGGGCCTCCGCGTCCCCGCGGCCGTCGATGAGATGCTCCACGCCCAGGTTTTCCTGCACAAAGCGCATCCGGTTCTCGTCGATTTCCATCACCGCGACCTCGGCGCCGGCCAGGCGCGCAAAGGCCACCGCGGTCAGCCCGATCGGGCCGGCGCCGATCACCAGTGTCGACTGTGCCGGTTCCAGGTTGGCCCGGTCCACCGCGTGCGCGCCGATGCAGAGCGTCTCGACCAGGGCCAGGTGTTCCAGCGGCAGGGTCTCGGAGCGGTGCAGCTTCTCGATGGGGACGGTGATCCGCTCGCGCATGCCGCCATCCATGTGCACGCCCAGCACCTGCAGATGGGCGCAGCAGTTGATGCGCCCGCGGCGGCAGGCGCTGCACGCGCCGCAGTTCAGGTAGGGCTCGACCGCGCAGTGGTCTCCCGGCTGCAAGCTGCTCTCGGTATCCGGGTCGAGAGACAGGATCTCCACGCCCAGCTCATGGCCGAGGATGCGGGGATAGCTGAAATAGGGCTGCCGTCCGCGAAAGGCGTGCAGGTCGGTGCCGCAGATGCCGACCCGGCGCACGCGCACGAGCGCTTCGCCTGGGCCCGGCTTGGCAGGCGGCGCGGACTCCGTCAGATTCAGGCTGCCGGGTTTCTCCAGTATGACCGTTTTCATCGGGCCTGCTCAAAGTGGGATGGCTGACAACGCGGGGCAGGATCGGAGTCGGCGCGCCGGCATCAGCCGCTGGCCACCGGGTCGGCGTTGACGACCGCCGGGGCAGACGCGGCTTCGGGCACGGCATCATGGCCCTGCCCCTCCAAGTCGATCTGGCCGTCTTTCAGAAACAGAACATAGTCCACGTAATCGTCCACGAGGTTGTCGTGGGTCACGACCAGGAAGGTGACGTTCTGTTCGCGCACGATCTGCTGGAAGAGGCCGAGGATTTCTCGCGCCGTGGTGCTGTCCAACTCGCCGGTCGGTTCATCCGCCAGGATCAGCTTCGGATCGTTGGCGAGCGCTCGCGCGATAGCCACGCGTTGCTGTTGCCCGCCCGACAACTCAAAAGGACGGTGATGCATCCAACGAGTCAGACCAACCAGATCCAGGCAGTGCACAGTTTTTTCATGACGTTCCCGGCCCTTAACGCCCGACATGCGCAGAATCAACTCTACATTCTCAAAGGCGGACAGGCTGGGCAGCAGACCGAAAGACTGAAAGATAAAGCCGACCTGTTCGCGACGCCAGCGCGTCAACTGGCGTTCGCTCCAGGAGTGAATCTCCTCCCCGAATATGCGGATCTTCCCGTCTGTCGGTGAATCCAGGCCGCCCAGGCAGTTGAGAAGCGTTGTCTTGCCGCTGCCGGAGCGCCCCTTCAACGCGGCGAATGTCCCTTGCGCAATCTGCAGGTTGACGCCCTTCAGCGCGGCTACCTCCAGGCTGCCCGTCTTATAGACGCGCCAGATTTCTTCGGTTTCGATGGCCGTGTTGGGGTAAGGGTTGTTTTCCATCTGCGTTCCAGGATCCGGTTCTCTGTCGTTGCTTTCGAGGGGACGGCGTTGTGAACGGGCCGCTAACCGTCCTTCTTGCGGCGGAAGCGGCTGAAGAAACCGCCGATCGCGGCTGCCTGCTGGATGCGGCTGGCGGCCGCCTGCTCCTGGGCGACCAGCTCAGGCGCCTCAACGTCCTCGTTGTCGGCCGGCCGGATCAGTATGCCTTCGTCGGTTATGTCGAGAAGCGCCCGGCCGTGGATCGAGAACTGCTGCAGGACATCCTTCGGGATCTGCAGTCGACCGGCGCTGTCCAGCACGACCAACTCTTCGAAATGTTCCTCGTGTTCCTCTACGATGCCGTCGCCGCCGCTGTTGAGCGCATCTTCGTCAAAGCGTTCGACCGTGCGCACCTGGCGCCGCGTCTCGCTGGCGAGCATCCCGTCACGGATGGCGACCACCCTGTCCACATGGCGGGCAATTGTCGGGTCGTGGCTGACAATGATGGTCGTCAGACCAAACTCTTCATTCAGCGTGCGCAGCGTCGCGTAAATCGTCAGCGCCGTAGCCGTATCCACTTCACCGGTCGGTTCGTCCGCCAGCAGCAGCGCAGGCTTGTTGGCCAGCGAAACGGCGATGGCGACGCGCTGCTGTTCACCGCCGGACAGCTCGCGCATGTGGTGCTTCATGCGCTCGCCCAGCCCCACCCTTTCCAACAGATCCTCGGCCCGGTCGCGCTTTTCTCTGCCCGCGAAACCCGCCAGCGTCATCGGCAACTCAACATTTTCGACCGCGTTCAGATAGGGCACCAGGTTCCGTGCGCTCTGTTGCCACACAAAACCGACCTGTTCCCGCCGGTAGCGGTTGATCGCCCGTTCCGACATCTTCAACAGATTGAATTCGCCGACCCGCACCTGCCCAGCCGTCGGTCTGTCCAACCCGCCCAGGATGTTCATCAACGTGGACTTGCCGCTGCCGCTGACGCCAACGATCGCCATCAACTCGCCGGAACGCACCGACAGATTCAAGCCCTGCAGCGCGACGACTTCCAGGTCGGCGATCTGATAGATTTTGACGAGACCGTCACAGAGAATAAATGGTTCAGACATCTTTTGGGTTTCGGTTGACATCATAGAGGACGAAGTTTGGAACGCAAGGCCTCTTCAAAATCCTTGCGCCTCACTGTCTTTGCCGCCAGCAGTTTCTCGCTTGAATCCTCTAACGATAACACTTCCCAGTGTGTAGACTCCAATTTGTACTCATCAGACACCTGCAACACCAGCCAGATTATATCCCCTTCGTTCGTGTCGTGAGAAGCTTTTTCACTTGGCCCCCCTACTGCATCAAAAAAAGGAACATCAACAGCTACCGCTAATTTTGTCCCCCATCTCCGCAAAGTTGGAGCCTTTACTTCAAGTTGCGGCATCAGACGTTTTGCGCTTGACGAACGCCAATCAGGACGCCTTACGGAAGTCGGCATAGGTGGAGGTTCTTCCGTATCATGCAGCAATAGCCTGAAGTCATCCCTCATACCTTCACCGGAAAAGTAGACCGCTTGAATTTCCAAGCCGAACCACTTGGATGCAGCGCTATTTCCCGACAAAACGAGATCAATCCGCCCGGCAGGTCGGCCTGTGGATGGCGATCGCATAAAGGGAACTTCCTGCGCCATGAATATCTGTTGAAATCCAACAATTTCGCCTAACCATCTTGGAACAATGTCGTCCTGTTCGAATCTCTTTGGGCATGTAATCACCGGCTTGCCGGACTGTTCTCCAATTCGGTCTTCCCGCTGTCCTGCAAGACTAGGTCGATAGGTCTGTATCGAGCACACCCCCCCTTTTTTGCTACATTTGACATTCCCTTGTTGAAACGGACATTTCGGAATGACTTCGTCGAGGCTGAGTGCCACTGCAGCAAATTCACGACGCCGTTCCGGCAGCATGTTCGCAAACGGCTCTCCGTACCATTCGGCGATGCCATACCGGTCTTTCATGAAAACAGTCTATCTCTGGTAATTACCAATTCACAAAGACGATTGTGATGGGCATTCTTCATTTCAACGCGGACTGCATGAAACTGATGTAGGTGGATCAGGTCTACGATTTCCGGCGCCTCGTCATATGTCATCAGAAAATCGGTTTGGCATCGAGCCAAGATGTCAAATAATCCAGCGTGGTCGATGGCGCAATGTGTATAGAGTCGGGAGCCAGCCCTTTTTCCCCCGGTTGCCGTGTACGGAGGATCAATAAAGGCCGCAACTTGCTTTCCCCAGCCTCTCAAGAGTGGTTCCAGAAATCGCATACTATCCCCTTCAATGAATGTAATTCTTGTTGCGTATTTTGCGATAGCTCGCAGACGTTTAGCTAACGTGTCGGGATACCACCGCGACAGAAGGCCCTTGTTACTCTCTCCTGCCTTGGTGAACGACGCTCCCGGCGCAAGGATTCCAGCACGCTTCGTGCGATTGAGAACCAGAGTGCGAAAGGCATGCTGGGCTAAAGAACGAACGTCATCTCTCTCAAGCGCGGTGACGAGTTCCCTGGTTGGCGTGAATTCGTGAATTCGGCGAATAAGTTCTTCCCCGTCGTGCAGTGCGATATGCCAGAATGCGGCGACATCATGGTCCCGTTCAATCATGACCGCTTGGTCAACCAGATCTTCCATCACTGCGGTGAGCGAAACAATACCCCCACCCGCAAAGGGTTCGACAAGAACGCGGGGCCGGGAGAGAGATAACCAATCCCGAATATGAGGGATCAGCCAAGTCTTGCCCCCAGGGTATCTGAACGGGCTTCGCTGAGGTACCGCGGCAACATTCACCCCAGGGATACGAGAAACCGGAAACTGTTGGCTTATGAATGTGGAGGATGTATCCTCCTGAATGCCAATGTCTGACTCCTGAGCACTGTGGTTGTCATTGAACCCCAGTGGAAGTTGAAAATCGGCCATTGTTGCACTAAACCGTTTCGCCCAGTTTGATCGCCTGGAAAATCTTCATGCGCATCAGCAGCGTGATCAAAACGCCCAGCGCGGCGACAAACAGGACGCCGAACAGGGCGTACACACGCGTAATCGCCGGCCATGCAATGCCCACCAGGTACGGCGGCGTCAGGTCGGAGGCCGTGTTCCCCACCTGCAAATAGGGGATGAACTGGTTGCTGACCGAAGTGCCCAGCAGTGTTCCCGCTCCAATTCCGACCAGAATCAGAAAGGCCAGCTCCCATGCCAGGAACATCGTCATCTGACCCGAAGACAGGCCGATTGAACGCAGCGTCCCCAGCTCAATAAAGCGCCGCCGGAATGAAAACAGCGTGTACAGCAGAAATCCCAGCACAGTCAGCAACGCCGCGGCCAGGAAGCCGACCGAAAGGACGCCGAACAGCCCCTGCCGCTGCGGCAGCTTCTGCTCGTCCGCAATCCTCTGCCGGGCGGAATAGTGGTTGATCACGTTGATGTCGTACTGCCGCAACTCCCGTGTGAGTCCCTCGAAGTCGGTGCCCGGTTCTGTGCGCACCAGCACATCATAGGGGAACTGCCCGCCCATCCGCTCAAACAGATGGTCGAGGTTTCCCACGATAAGCGGACTGTCGGCATCCGGGTACCAGGTGGGGAAGTAGCGGAAGTCGCCGACGATGGTCATCTGCATCTCCGCCCGCAGCCCGTAACGCGCCGCGCCGACCAGAATCGTATCACCCACCAGCAGATTATGATCGCGCATGAACTCCCGATGCAACAGGACCCCATCCGAGGAGAGGGCCAGCGAGTTCATCAGTGAGCCCAGCGACGCTGCCGCAAAATCCCGCCGCCAGTAGGCCGCCTTGGGGAAGTCGAGCCGGTCGATGCCAAAGACATGGGCATCCCGCCAGCGTCCGTCCATATGTACCCGCGCCTCAAAGCGGGCGAAGCGGGTGGCGGCCGATATGTCGGGTGAGCGTAGATGCTCCGAAACCGGCACAAATGTCCAGGACGCCGACTCTGGCGCACCGTCCGATGAGGACGACTCTCCGCCGCCGTCGGCGCCGAAGGGGCCGCCGCCGGACGAAACCGGCGTATCGCCCAACTCCGCCAGCCGGCCATCGGCGCCAACCCGGTAATAGGCCCGGTCGAAGAGGTGCCCGTCAAGCGTCTGCGCCAGCGACGTGGTGAAGGCGGACAGGCTCAGCGTCAGCACCAACAGAATCATCGGCGCGGTATACATCCCCCGGTTACGCGCCAGCTGGCGGCTGGCCAGCAGCACGCCCACACCGCCGCCTTTGGATGCGAACCAGGCGATTATCTGCATGAAAACCGGCAAGACGCGCAGCGTCACCAGCGTCAGCGCAAAGATCCCCAACGCCGGTATCAAAAACAGCAGTGGATTCTGGAAAATGGTATCATCCGTGACCGCGCCCGGCATCGTGATGCTGCCCTGTTCGCGTAGCAGATAGATGCCGTATCCCGACGGAATCAGCAACAGAAGGTCCAGGTAGGCGCGCTGCCACCACGGCGGGCGCAAGGTACGCGCCATCTCCATCTTGTAGGTCACGATCGTATGACGCGCCGCGCCGAAGGAGGGCAACGTCTGCGCCAGAAAGGCGATCAACACCGCGCCGATGCCAAACTGCAGCGTGGACTGGGTCAGAACCAGCCGCAAATCAGATTCGATTGTGAAGTCGAGAAAGCTGCGGGTGGAACCGATCAATCTGGCCACCGAAAAACTGAGCGGCAGACTGACCAGGAGCGCAAGGATGCCAAGACTGATCGCCTCCAGGCCGGATATGCCCGCCACCTGCCCCACCGTCGCGCCCCGGCTGCGCAGAATCGCTACCTCGTTGCGCTGCCGGGCCACCGCCAGACCGACCACCAGGCCGATAAACGCCAGCAGCAGACCAATAATCGGCACGCTGAAAGCGTAAAGAAGCGTTGTCAACAATCCACTGGCACGCTGATAACGGCGCAGCGCATCCAGCGGCGAAATGCTCAACTGGCTGTTCGCCATCAGCGACGTCACCTTCTGTTCCGCACGCCGCCCGCGCACCAGCAAACGGCCTACATCACTTGAGGTCACGTCCGAGCCGTCCATCACCAGGTACCACAAGCCCAGGTTCACGTCCTGCGGGTAGACAGGCGCAACCCGATTGTGATAACTCTGCTCTGGGATGACAAACAGCGTCTCTAAGGTGGACGGGTTGTAAAACCAGACATCGCTGCTCAGGTCGGCAGGCTCCCACACACCGGCAATGCGCACCGGCGTCTGGTAGCGCTGGCTATCGCCGTTCTCCTGGCGGATGCGGCGGAACAGCATATACTGTTCGCCTACCTGCAGCCCGATCTCGTCCGCCAATTCCCGGTTCACCAGAACTTCGATCGCCTCCTCCGAGTCGGAGGGCGAGACGGCCGGGAATGTGCCTTCAATGATGTTGATCGCCTCTTCAAAACCGGAGATGAAGCCCAGATTCACCCATTCCAACGGATCGGTTGTGTCTGCATACGCGACCTGTTCGGTGGGGAAGAGGCGGAAATTGTCCGTCTTGAAATAGCGGATCGTCTTCTGATGCGGTATGCCCAGCTCGTTATGCGCCTGCTGGCTCAAATATGTGTCCAAAGGCGCAATGTCTTCCCACTCCTGCGGGCCGTACGTGGACCCCAGGTAGCGGAACATATACGCGAACGGAGGGCGCGAGTAGGTCTCATTGATGCCCGTCTCCGTCAGCTCCTCCTGCAGCAGCCGGTAGTAGACCGCATCCGCATAGAGAGGAATGCTCATTACGAGCACTGTCGAGGAGACCAGCCCCAGGACCAGAGCCAGCGCCAGCCACTGCTGGGCGAAGATTCGTTTCAGGGCGACAACGATGATCGCCGAGGTTCGCAGAATATATTTCATGACCGCAGTGGAGAAAGGCTAGCGGTCAGCGGCATCCTGCCATCCGCCTTCCGCCTCTCACTCTCCACGCTTAACTCTCCACAGCTATTGTCCGACGACAACCTGGCCTTCTTCAAGCCCCTCTTCGATTTCGATCCGATCAGGGGTCTGGATGCCCACCTTCACATCCACCCGCCGCTGGATATCACCATCCTGGACGACGACGAACCGTCTGCCGTCAAACACGCGGATCGCCTGCGGCGGCAACCAGAGGACAGAGTCCTTGTGTTCGAGTTGGACGCGCACTTGGACCAGGTCGCCCAGCTCAAAGCCCGCAACATCGGCCTCCTGATCGATTGTGATGCGGGTGGATTTGTCCGGATCGATCACCTCGCCGCTGCCGCCGCTGCCGAACGGGTAGGGCAGCCGCCGCACGAATCCGGTCAGAATCTCCCCGGGACGGCCGACCAGAGAAATCTCCACCCCCATCTCTTCGGCCAACTCATTCATCTGGTCGCTGATCAGATCGGCTTTAACCTCCAGGTCATTGATGTCCGCAATGGAGACAACCGCGTCAAACGCGTTCACCGGGCGGCCCGCAGTCAGCGAAACGGACAGCAACTTGCCGTCGAACGGCGCGGTGATCGTTGCGTCGGCGATCGCGCTCTGCAACTTCTCAACCTGAAGCTGCGCCCTGGCAACGTCATTTATCAGCAGCGGGTCCACGCCTTCGGTCAGCTGCTCCAGCGCGATCTCTGCCAGCTCAACCTGCTTGCCCTGGACCGAAATCGCGAAATTGTCATCCTGACGTTCCGTTCGCAGATTGATCAACTGCAGGGTCGCGATGTCCAGGTTGATCTGCGCTCTGCGGATCTGAAATTCGAGATTTCTCTCCGCCGTGTACAACCGGGACTGGGCTCGTTCCAGGTTCAACTGGGTGGAGGTCAACTCGCGCTCCAGGTCATCGATCTCCAGATCCGCGATCACCTGGCCGGCGGTGACAAGGTCGTTGCGCTTGGCGTAGACATTGCGGATACGGCCGCCTGTGCGGAAGAACAAGGCCTCCTCCACCACCGGCGCCACCCGGCCGCTGAAGGTCCGTTCGCGCATAATCTCGCCCACCTTGACCGAGTAGGTGGGTTTGACAGGCACAACCGAGGTCGGGATCGGGGTCGGGGTCGGCTCATTGGCCGCGATCTCGGCGCTGCGGCCCGCCGGCAGAAGGGCGCAGCCGGTCAATACGAAACTGAGCGCGACCGGAAGAACTGCGCGACCGAACGGCGAAATCCCCCGCCGCGCTTGCGCCTGGCTCCCATTGCCCGCGCAGCACGCCGACGAGGCCCGCGCCTCGCGGTTCACACGCTTGACAAACGGCAAACAGGCGGCGTATCGGACTGCCTGCACGCGCAAGAGCCGGAGTTCCATTCGAAGGGAAGGCAGACAGTTCATTATATCTATGTTTCTTCTCCGATACACGGGAATTGTTCTCAGCACAAAAAAGGGGGGCATGAATCGCGCAGAAAGACTCCTGTGCCTGACGGCCGTTCTGTCTTCCTGAGCCGATCGCCGTTCCTGGTCTGACGACGACAGGAACGAAAGGAAAACCAAAATACAATTTTATGGTAGCTGTCGCGCATAGTTCAGTCCGTTCAAAAGTATAAACGCTGATTCCCAAACCGCCAAACCGAACGGCCTGATGCGTTTGCCCCTTTCCCCTGCGACCACCCGAATTTCTGGGACACTGCCCCAAATGCAGGACGGTAGCGCTCCCCCGCGTGATCGGTTAGAATGCCTGATCATACGCCGCCAGGCAACTCGATCAACCCGCAGCGCAACCGTCTGTCGGCGCCCCCCTTGCAGGGTGTAACCAATGCCGTCCTGGCCAGATTCCGGAGGAAGCAGACCATGCCCCGTTCATCTTCGCGCCCAAATGGCGAAGCATCCGCGCAAACAACACCGCAGAAGCCCAACGTTATCGTCTTCTTCACCGACCAACAGCGCTGGGATTCAACCGGCGTGCATGGCAATCCGCTCGACCTGACCCCCAACTTCGATCGCATGGCCCGGCAGGGCACACACCTGCACACCACCGTCACCTGCCAGCCCGTCTGCGGCCCGGCCCGCTCCTGTCTGCAGACCGGCATGTACGCCACCACGACCGGCTGTTATCGCAACGCCATCCCGCTGCCGCAGGATGCGCGCACGCTCGCCCATTTCTTCGGCGACGCGGGCTACGATACCGGCTATATCGGCAAGTGGCATCTGGCGGACCGGGGCGTCGCAGGGCCCGTCCCGGAAGAGAGCCGCGGCGGCTACCAGAGCTGGCTGGCCTCCAATGCGTTGGAGTTTACCTCGGACGCCTATGACACTGTCATGTACGACAACGATTGTGAGGCCGTCAGGCTGCCCGGCTATCGCGTGGACGCCCTGACAGACGCAGCCATCCGCTATATCGACGGCCACCAGCAGGACCCGTTCTTTCTCTTCCTCTCCTATATCGAGCCGCATCATCAGAACCATCTTGACGACTATCCCCCGCCCGACGGCTACCGCGAACGCTACGCGGGCCGCTGGACGCCGCCCGACCTGCTCGCCCTGGGCGGCTCCTCACAGCAGCACCTGGGCGGCTACTGGGGCATGATCAAACGATTGGACGAGGCCCTCGGACGTCTGCTGGACGCGCTGAAGAGCCTGGGGCTGGACGAGAACACGATCGTGCTCTACACCACCGATCACGGCTGCCATTTCAAGACGCGCAACGACGAATACAAACGCTCCTGCCACGAAGCCTCCGTCCGGCTGCCCACCGCAGTCACCGGGCCCGGCTTTATCGGAGGAGGCGAAGTGCGGGAAATCGTCAGCCTGGTAGACCTGCCGCCGACTCTGCTGGACGCAGCCGGCCTGGAGGTGCCGGAGCAGATGCAGGGCCGTTCGGCGTTGCCGCTTGTCAGCCGCCATGCGCCGGACTGGCCGCAGGACGCGTTGATCCAGATTAGTGAATCCCAGGTGGGGCGGGCCGTGCGCACGCGACGCTGGAAGTATGGCGTCACCGCGCCGGACACGGATGGTCGGCGGTATGCCAGCGCCGATCGCTATGTGGAGCAGTATCTGTATGATTTGCAGGCGGACCCGTACGAGCTGACCAACCTTGTCGGCCTCGAGTCCCATCGCCGTGCGGCTGACGTGCTGCGGGAGCGTCTGCTGCGTCTCATGGGCGAAGCGGGCGAGGCGCCGGCCGTAATCGACGCGGCCCCGTCAAGGCCAAGCGGCCAGCGGATCGTGACAGAGGAGGAGGCTCTCTCCTAGAGGGCGTCAGCGGCCGCGAGCCGCCGACCGCTGAAGTTTCAATCGATTTCAACCCTGCCGCGCTGGCTGCCGGGTTTTTCATTCTTCCGCGCCGCATCGGCTTCGCAGCGCACCAGCGCGGCGTCGATCAACGCCCGGCAGGCGAGCAGCCCCTCCCGCCGCGCCGCGTATGCGTGCGTCCAGAACTCCTGCGGCAGGCCGAGATCGTTGTGGCGCAGCTCTTCTCACAGGCCCGCCATCCCTTCCAGCAGCCAGGAGGAGAAGGCAAAGGCATCCTCGCGCTCTGCACGCGGCTGGCGGGGCGAAGGCTCCGTCTGCGGCTCCGCGGCCGGCCCCGAACCCACACCGTTCTGTTCACTGCCGTCACTGACTGGAACTGATCCGTTTTCGGCCATGCTTCCTTCCTTGCCCCGGCGCGCCTCCGTCAAGCCGAAGCCGCCGCGCCCGAATTCCCGGCCGCCGGCGCCCGTTCAGCCGCTTAGACCGGCTCATTGATGATCAAGGTGCGCATGACCCGGTAATCGTGGCCGCCAAAGCGGTACTTGTACTCCTCATCGCCCTGCAGAAAGTCGAAGACTTCGATGCCGCGCACAATCGCATGCTGAATCACATAGCCCAGCAGCACCCATCCGGGGCTGTAGCCGGCCCACTTCTCAGTGTCATAACCGGAGTTGTAGAGCAGCAGCTCCTTCTTATACTCGAACGCCAGCAGCGCGGCCGCGTTTTCACCGTTCAACGAGAGAAAACTGAGATGGAGATGGCCCGTTTCGAGCATGCGCCCGGCCATAACGCGGAAAAAACGTTCCATGTGCGGCGTCATGAATGACTCTTTGTCCGGGCGGCTCATGCGCTGCAAACGCAGGAACTCATCCATCGCCCCCTGCAGCGCCTCCATCGACTGGATCAACCTAAAACCCACATCCAACTCCCGTTCCACCCGGCGCTGTTTGCGGCGAATTTCGTGACGCTGCTTCTTGTCGATCTGCATCAGGTAGTTCTCATAGCGGGCCGGGAGATGCACATGCGGCGCGACATCCTCCTGGTCGACCTCCACCCGCAAACCCGCGTTCCGGAAAATCGACGGCAGCGCCTTGTAGCTCAGACTGTCCTCCGGCAGATTGCACAGGTCCAGATAGTCCCAGGCCGGCGCCTCCTCGCTCCGCAGCCAGTCCAGCAGACAGTAGTAGACCTGCTCCTCCCAGCCGGCGGCGATTATGATGTCCAGGAAATCGCTCACCTCCACACAGCCGACAAGCTTCAGACTGCGCTTCCCCGCCCATGAACCCTGCGTGTGTTCACTCAAATAGAAGGGCGCAATCCCAACCAACCCGGACGGGAAGGAAGAAGGGCTGGCAGGATCAGAGAGGTCTTCACTCTCTCCTCTCTCCTCTTCACTCTCTCCTCGATAAAAGGCCAGGATCCACAGTTCGCCCGCCCCCAGCTGCTGCCACCAGACCGACTGCCATTCATGTGAAAGGAAAAAAGTATCATAGCGGCTGCGGGCCAGCAGGTCGTTCCACTCCGACGCCAGCGCGCTGAAACCATTGGGATAGGCGTCGGGGCCATAGACTACGACTTCAAGGGTACAGGGAGGAACGGCATCTTTGTCCGCTTCCTCTGAAGACGCTTCGCTCCCCTGGTCAACGCCGTCTGTGTGGTGGTTGTCGCGCCGCAACCGGCGCGCCACCGCAGGCCCGGCCGGCGCCGGGGACGTAGTGGTAAGCATAGACTCCTCTATCGGCTCTTCTGAAACCAGATTGCTGGTACGCAAAGACAGTAACAGTCCTGCATTCCACTACAAATATCGTAGTGGGCAACCCTATTCTAGTCCAATTGGCAGGGATTCGACAAACGTCAGTGACCGGCGCAGAGACCGGCAACGGGCCGATTGCCCCTACGGCGGAGGGCGGCCGCTCCCGCGAAATCGCAGATAGCCGAGAGCCACGAGGACGATCAGGAGAAGGAAAACAAAGGTCTGCCCTTGGGCAGTCTGGGAGATGCGCAGGAATCGCTGCCATACGGTGACATCCGTGACCTGCGCCGGGCCGGCGGTCGGGCCGGACCTCTGGATGATCGATGAAGGGGTTGAGACGCCGACAGCGATCATCGTGCCGCGCGCGGCCGGTGTCGCACCCGCGTTTCCATCCGGGGCGGCGCCGGCCGACGGCGCCTGCGCGTCGGAGCCCGGCTGCTCGGCTGCGCTGTTGTCCGGTGTCGGAGAGGCCGCAGCCGGCGCCGTCGCGGCCGGCGTCACGCCGGCCGACGGCGCCTGCGCGTCGGAACCCGGCTGCGCAGCCGTGCTGTTGTTCGGCGTCGGAGTGGCCGCAGCCGGTGACGGCGCGGCCGGCGGCTGGGCTTCGACCGCGCCGCCGCTCGGCGCCGCCGCGCTGCCGTAGCAGACCAGAACCTGTACATCGTCCAGGAACATCCAGGTGCGCCTGCCGTTGCCGTCATTGTATACATTGAAGTAGAGGTAGTAGGATCCGTCCAGATACGGGGTCAGATCGACCGTAACTGTCTCCCAGGCAGCGTTTTCCGCACGACTGCGATAGAGAATCGCCTCGGTCGCCAGTGACGATGACAACAGGATCAACTCCTGCCGGTCCGCGGCCGCGGCCGGGCTGGGCGCCGCGGGGTCCTGACTGCGCGAGAGATGGTTCCAGCGCAGCGACGCGCTCGTCGCGCCGGGCGGCAGCTCGATATACTGGCGCACCGAAGAATAGGAGAGTATGTTCTGCGTCCCGCTTCCCGGCGGATTGCCCAACCGCAATGACCACGCCCCTTCCGAAGGCTGGTTGGCCAGCGCCGGCGGAACCGGCGATTCGCCCACGGTCCAGTTGGACTGCCCGTTCAGCGCCCCTTCGAAGTCTCCGTTGCGCAGCGTCTCGCTCTCAACACAGCCGGCCGGCACAGGCGTCGCGCCCGGTTGCGCGGTGGCGGCCGGCGGCGGCGTTCCAGTCTGGGGCGGGGCCGCGGTCGCGGACGGCGTCACAAACGGCGTCGCGTCCGGTTCACAGGCCAGCAGGCTGACATCGTCCAGGTAGAGCGCGGTGCGGCCGCCGCTGCCGTCGTTGTGCACGCCGAATTCGATGCGCAGCGTCCGCCCGCGAAAGTGCGTCAGGTCGATCTGTTCGAACTGCCACGACTGCTCGTTCGAGAGCCGCGACCATGGCTGCGCCAGCCGTACGCCGGTTGTCGCCTCGTAGATGTTCAGCAGCTGCATGTCGCTGCCGGGCGCGTCCTCGTGGCTCGCCCAGTAGTGGAAGCTGAGCGTGAAATGCTGGGCCGAATCGGGCAGCGCAATGTCCTGGTAGAGGCTGTCGCTGGCGTCCAGGTTGGCGCTGTCCACAATGCCCAGCCGCAACGCACGCGTCCCCGCATACGTTCGCGCCGTGGAGTAGCTCGGCGGCTGCGCCGTGCCCCCCAGATGCCAGTGCAGGTCGGTCGCTTCGAAGCCGCCGTTGATGATCAGTTCGCTGCAACCGTCGGGTGAGAGATGGGCCGCGCTCGCTTCTTCGTCAGGACTGGGTGGAGGCCCCTGCGCCCGGGTCGTTGCCGTTCCGTGCCACAGGGCCACGGCAACCGCCAGCAGCGCGCAAAAGGAGACAACGCCTCGCGCGCCCCGCACTTTTCTCATCACGCCTCGCATTCTCTCCACCTGAATCTCGCGCTGCCGCGGCACGTCGTCTCTTCCGGCAACAGGAAGGATCCCAATTGTAGCACGGGCCGCGGAAGCTGGGCAACGCACCCATTCTTCGGGGCAGGGCAATCGCATCTAAATCTGTAGGCCGATTCAGTTGAAATTGTGGCCAGAAGAAAGCGAGAATAAGTGGAAATCACCCTGCGCTTACTGAATATCGACGGGAAGACGCCGCGGATCAGGCCCTCAGTCGGCGAG
>JAJDZJ010000238.1 GCA_022824685.1 Caldilineaceae bacterium | reverse complement strand
CTCGCCGACTGAGGGCCTGATCCGCGGCGTCTTCCCGTCGATATTCAGTAAGCGCAGGGTGATTTCCACTTATTCTCGCTTTCTTCTGGCCACAATTTCAACTGAATCGGCCTACAGATTTAGATGCGATTGCCCTGCCCTATGCGAGCTCGCGCTTGACAGGGGCGGCAGGGTAACGGTGCTCTTTCGCGCGCGTGACATGACTTCTGTCGCAGAACTGGTTCCCTGGCTCCCGCTACAGGCAGAGGTCCGCGCTGCCGTCAATCAAGGCCAGTGGGACAGTACGGTCCGCGACACACTGCATTGGGCCGACCGGGTTTGTGCTGGAGTCCCACCGGAGTCCTATCGGGAGCTTCTTCAATTGGTCCGAGAAACTCGGCTTCAGGCAGATAGAGATTTCGCACAAATCCTTGTAGCTGCTGACCTGCTTTGCGGTTATGGCGCCTGCCTCGTCTGTTCCGTACCAACCGCCCGCGGCGGCAACACCCGCGCCTGCATTCACGGCCCTGTATTTGACCTCACAGAAATCGCGGGATAGGGTCCTGGGTCACCCTCTCACCCTCAGCTCTATGCCTGTTCGGCTGAACGGTCAGCCACACGCGGAGCCCTTCAACCGCGGGTTCATTATCACCATTCCCCCTTGACCACTCTTTCTTCATCGGGGAGGCCTGCCATCCGCAGCATTCTATGGGTCCGCCTCTGCCATCAGTGCCTCAAGCTGGTTAATCTTGACAATTGGACGTGAACAGGTCGGGAATCCGCTCCCGCGAGCGGCCACGAACATTGCTCGTAAGGCCGTTCTGTTGCTGCTTTTTCCACTCTCGTTCACAACACGCCTGCCCATCGCAACGACAGAATTCGCTGGCTGAGCCAAGGAGCTTTCCTTCTCGTTGTCCTGCCTGAATTGCGACTGTGGTACAATGTGCAAAGTTATGTGGTCTCGCCTTGAGCCGTTCGCATTTGGCGGCCTATCTCAATTGTGTCGGAACAGGAGCATTGTATGACCCATGCGGGGGAGCGATCCAAGGGACCTGTGTCCTCTGACGGTTCCGAACGCTTAGCCTCAGGCCCATCCGGCGAAGACATCGCCTTCCCGGAATTCAGCCAGGAGGTGAAGCAGGTCTGGAACCACAACTCTTCCTATTGGGACGGTTACATGGGCGAGGGCAACGACTTTGTCGATGTCCTTTGCTGGCCCGCAATCGAGGAGTTGCTAAACGTCCAGCCGGGACAGTCTGTTCTGGACATCGCCTGCGGCAACGGACTGACCAGCAGGAGGCTGGGGCGCTTGGGAGCCCGAGTCGTCGCCTTTGATGTGGCGGAGGAGATGGTCCGTTTTGCGCAGCAGCGGACTACCACCAGCGACGGCGACATCAGCTACCTGGTGCATGACGCAAACGACGAGAGGTTGATAGGCTTGGTTGGCGAAGAGAGCTTTGACAGCGCCCTCTCGAATATGGCTCTCTTTGATATGGCAGAGATCGAACCCCTCTTTCGAAGCCTGTCCAGGGTTCTCAGGCCGGGCGGCATATTCGTATTCTCGATGATGCACCCTTGTTTCAACCAGGCCCATTCGGTCCCGTATTGCGAACGGGCGGAAATAGAGGGGGAGGAGGTCACAACGTTTGGAGTGCGGGTCAGCGGATATATGACGCCGACTATGTTCAAAGGGCGCGCGCTGGCAGGGCAGCCTCTGCTCCAGCCATACTTCCATCGCCCAATTCATTCGATTGTGAATGTTGGCCTGCGCGCCGGGTTCGTCTTGAATGGCATTGAAGAAAGAGCATTCCCTCCCACCCATCCTCCTGGAAGGAGGGAGGTGAGTTGGGGACCCAATTTCAGCGAGATTCCGCCGGTTATCGTCTTCCGCCTGCAACGACCGTAACGCCCTGCCACCGAATTTCTAATCAGACGAAATCGAGGTAAAGACATGGACGAGCGAGTACAACTGTGGGAGACTCCGACCGCCAGCGAAATGGTCATGATCGCTGGGTGGCACCAGTGGGCCGACGCCGGCTCAATCTCGTCTGGACTGCCTGCATACTTGATTGAAAAGCTGGACACAAGAAAGATCGGTGAAATCAGCCGCGATCGGTTCTTCCTCTTCCAGATGCCGGGCGCCCATCACCTGCTGAGGCCCGAAGTGCACACGAAAGAAGGCGTCGTGCAGGATATGCGAATCATCAAGACCGAGCTCTACTACACGGAACTCGGGGGCAAGGGCCTCCTTATCTTCCTGGGCGAAGAGCCGCATGTCAACGAGGAAGAATACGCCGAAGCGTTCTTCGACATCGTTGATCTATTGGGAGTCAAGCGAGTCATCGCCGTAGGCGGTGTCTACGGGGCGATGCCCTACAACAAGGACAGGGACATCTCTTGCGTGTTCAGCATGGAAGAAATGCGCAAGGAAATGGAAGATTACGCAGTCCGGTTTTCCAATTACGAAGGCGGTACGACGATTGGCTCCTATCTCGCTTACCACGCCGGCCAGCGTCAAAAAGAGTACATCTGCTTCCATGGCTTTGTGCCGGCCTACGACTTTGGTCAGGTGATGCTGCCCGCCCAGAGCGTCAGAATTGAAGATGATGTCAAAGCCTGGTACGACATCATGAGAAGGGCCGACTTCATGTTCCATCTGGGAATGGATCTCTCCGAACTCAGAATCCAGAGCGACGAACTGATTAACTCCATGGAGGAACAGCTGGAGGAACTCTCGCAGCAGGCCCCCCAACTCGACGTCCAATCCTATTTGCAGAAACTTGACGAAGAGTTCAATGAAGATCCCTTTATGCCGCTGGACGATGTCTGGGAAAGGGAGTTGGGAGATCTGCTGGACGACCTCGAGAGTTGAACGATTCGAAGATTTCAGACCCTAGCTGTTGCCCACATGCCTGAACCAACTCGAACTGAAGCCGTAGAACTGTTGACCCGGCTGGTGGAGATTCCATCCTTTAGCCGTGAGGAAAGCGAAGCAAGCAGCTACCTGGTCGGCGCCATGCGCGGCCTTGGCTATGACAGGTGCCAGG
Organism: Caldilineaceae bacterium; assembly: GCA_022824685.1. Lineage (GTDB taxonomy): Bacteria > Chloroflexota > Anaerolineae > Caldilineales > Caldilineaceae > Bin5. Next base: position 13,776 of record JAJDZJ010000238.1, on the reverse strand, counting down.
TGGACGCAGCCGGCAACGCTGTCGGTGAAATCGGCGCCGCAGACGCCGGGAGGACAGTTGTCCTGCTCGGCCACATAGACACCGTATTCGGGAACATTCCTGTACGCGTGGAAAACTGTTCGGAAGGCCCCACGCTCTTTGGCCGGGGAAGCGTGGACGCCAAAGGGCCTCTGGCAACCTTTACGGCCGCCGCTGCCCGTCTAGGGCCGGACTGGGCCCGCCGAAATGACATTCGCCTGGTTGTGGTTGGTGCAGTGGAAGAGGAAGCTGCAACCAGCAAAGGGGCACGCTTCATTCGCGACCGTTTCGATGGGAAGCAGGAACCTGTACCAGACTACTGCCTAATCGGCGAACCAAGCGGCACGACCCGCATTACCCTCTCCTACATGGGCCGCCTTCTGCTGGAAATGAAGGCCGACCAGCCCATGATGCACTCCGCCGGCCCCAGTCCAGGTGTCGCCACCGCTGCAGTTGACCTCTGGAATTGGATTAACGACTATGCTGCCTGCTTCAATCGAGAAAGGGCAAAGTCCTTCGACCAGCTGCGGCCAAGTCTGCGCGAGATTCGCTCCTGGACCGACGAAAACATGCGCGACCTCGCCTGGATCAAGATAGGAATTCGCCTTCCCCTTAACTTTGAAGTTGACGCGCTCCTGACAAACCTGTGGCAGTGGGTTTGTGAGGACAAAGTTGGTCTCACACCGCCGCCGGAGCCTCCCTCCGTACAAGCCGCTGACGCGGCGCCGCAAGAGTTTCAGTTCGGCAATGACGACCTCAATCTGAAGTTTCGACTCTTCGGACACGAACCCGCCTGGCGCAGCAGCCGAAATAGTGCGCTCGTTCGCAGCTTTCTCGCCGCCATTCGAGAACAGGCGGCCGTACGGCCTCGTTTCGTCAGCAAGAGCGGCACGAGCGATATGAACGTCGTTGGGCCCGCCTGGCAGTGCCCCATCGTGGCCTACGGGCCCGGAGACAGCAACCTGGACCATACCCCGAATGAGCACATCAGCCTCGACGAGTACTGGCAGGCCATTCAGGTCTTGGAAACAGCGCTGCGACGATTAGGGCAGCAAACCTGACGTTTCCCCAAAGTACATTGACTACCCATGCTCAACTTGCATCGCCGGGTTCGCAATCTGACCGCGGCGCCAGCTGATAAAGCCCTCCCGTGACTTCAGTTTCCCTACCTCCTCTGTGTTGAACTCCCTCTCGCGGCCGAGTTCGCCTCATAATGGGACCGTCTTCCTGAGTAGGACTCCACCCGAACCTCTAGCAAGGCCCCCCTGTACAAAGCGTGGGTTCAATATCCTCAGTTTGAAGCCTGGGACAGTCGCAGAAGGGGCGCCGACCTGAGGGGATATTGCTCCCCGTGCGTCGTCGGACACCTACAGGATCGAGTACCAGATCGGCCGCATGTGGAATCCGGACAAAGCAGACTGCCCACTCGATCGACTGACCGGCGTTTCCTAATGTAGAGGCTGGCATATAGGCTGAGGGGAGAGTGAAGGCGGAGAGGTCGGTTTCCCTATTCCAACGGACTGAGCCAGCGTTCACCTTCGCGGCCGTCCGCTGCCCAGCCCTCCAACTGTCCGTCGTCAGACCGAATCTGGTACCAGAAATATCCGTCCGCTGCTTGTGGTCCCGCCACAACCGTAAACGTATCATTGGTCGTGGCGCGAGCGACTACAGCAGAACCGATCCCGGGAAGGGCCCGCACAGTCAGTTCGCCATTCAGCGATACCACGACTCGATCCCCAACGATGGGTGAGCGGTCAACTGGGCGAGCCACCCCCACCTGCGACGAGATCCACGATGCATCGCCCTGGCCTCCCGCAACCCAGCCAACATTCCCCTGGCTATCATCCACCTTCCACCAGATGTATCCATCCGCGCTCACCGGCCCCTCCAGGACCAGGATCCGCTTATCCTGGGCGACCAACGTGATGTTATCCGACCTCACTGTTGGCTGCTCTCGCATGTTGAGCCCCCCAATGACGGTGATGCGGGCTTGCTCGCCAATCGTCAGAGGATTCCGCACGACAATTGTTGGCGTTGGCAAAGGGATTGGCGTTTCGGTCGGGATCGGGACAGGCGTTGACGGGGAGGTTGGCGTCGGCTGTTCCGGTATTGGGGTCTCCACGGCAACCGCCGTAGGCGGCTCCCTGGTGGGAGTGGGCCGGGGTTGGAAGCTGCCACAGGCCAGTATTGGACCGACCCAAGTCAGGGTGATCGCGAGCAGGCCAAGGGACAGGTTTCTGGTCGACGAAGGGTGTTCAGAGACGGCGTCGGGATGTCCGGGCGAAACATAGGGCCTGCGGGGCGCGAACAAGGGAGCGAGCCATGCGCAACGTCCGAATGGACGGTCTCTCCACCTTTTGCAGGCGTGCTCCGTGCAGTGCCTGAAAAGTCCTTTCGTTTTCGAGCCTTTACCCATTACTCTTCGCGCAACTCAACGGCTTTAAGCCAGCGTATGTCCCGAAACGCCTCCAGTTCCTTCAAGACCTTGGGAGGCGTCTGCTCATCCGTGCCCAAAACCATGATCGCCTCGCCTCGAGGCGCCCTCCTGCCGACATGCATGAAGCTGATGTTCACATCAGAACGCCCCAACAACGTCCCAACTTTCCCTATAATGCCCGGTCTGTCCGTATGCGAAGCCAGCAGCATATTTCCTGCCGCGGGAAACTCCACCCACAGATCATTGATTGCTACAATGGTTGGTTCATCCAGGAGCACTGTGCCCAATATGGTGCTCACACCGCGTGCGCTGGTCATTCGAAGTGTGATCATACTCTCGTAGCGCTCGTGCTTGGGCATCTTTCGTTCGACAATCTCGATGCCGCGCCGTCGTGCCATCAGCTCCGCATTGACCAGATTGACTCGCTCCTCAACGACATCGGAAAGCACGCCGCGAATGGCCGAAGCAACAGTGTATGCCATATCAAACGCTGTAACAGGCCCATGACCAGTAATTTCAAGCCTTCGAATGCCCTGTTCATCGATCTGACGCAACAGCCGCCCCATTCGTTCCGCCAGATTGATGTAAGGAATGACCGTAGACAGTGCCGTGGGGGGAATGATCGGCGCATTCACAGCGTGCAGAGCCGGTCTGCCCTGCAAAATTTCGACGATCTGGAGGGCAACCTCTTCCGCCACCCGGTCCATAGCCTCCACGGTACTCGCTCCCAGATGTGGAGTAAGTATGATTCTGTCTTCGCAGCGTAGCGGGCTGTCCTCTTGCAGCGGTTCGCTTTCAAATACGTCGAGCGCCGCGCCCGCAAGATGGCCGCTCCCCACGGCATCGGCCAGAGCCTGTTCGTCGATCACGCCGCCGCGGGCCACGTTCAGAACGCGAGCCCCCTTCTTCATCTGCTTTAGTCTGCATCCGTCAATTATGTGTCGCGTTGATTCAGTTAGAGGTACATGTATCGTGAGGAAATCGACCTGAGGCAGCAACTCATCGAGCGAGAGGAGCGTTACCTGCCTCTGGGTTGCATACTCCTGGCTGACAAAAGGATCGTACGCATAGATCTGCATGCCTAGCGCGTGAGCAACTTGTAGCACCTCTTGCGCGATCCGCCCCAGGCCGACGATGCCAAGCACTTTGCCCCGAACTTCCGTCCCAACAAATGAACTTCGATTCCACTGTTTGGACCTGACGTCCCGGTCGGCCTGCGGGATATTGCGGGCCATGGCCATCAGCATGGCGATCGTGTGCTCCGCCGCGGCGACTGTATTGCCGGTCGGTGTGTTGACGACCGTCACGCCGGCACGCGTTGCCGCTTCTACATCTATGTTGTCGACACCCGTGCCTGCCCGCCCGACCGCCTGCAATCGTTTGCCGCTGCAGATGACGTCTGCAGTGACCTGGGTGCTGCTGCGGACGAGGAGCGCATGATACTCTGGAATCAGGGCCTTCAATTCCCCATGCGTCAAATCCGTCCGAATGTCGACTTCAAATCCATCCGTCTCCTGGAGCGGTTGCAAGCCTTTCTTCGAAAGCTTGTCGCTCACCAATACTTTGAAACTCTCTGACATTACGCAGTTCTCTATATGTGTGGCCCTTGAGAACGCCTCGCGGCCATCTCCCCCTTTGAAAGCCCCTCCGACAACAGAAATTCGGGCTGCGCCTGCCCCGGTCGCTGGACACCCTTTGGGCGTCATGCGGGCTCGTTACATCGCTTCGGGCGCGCTCATCCCCATCAGCCTCAGTACCCTGGACAAAGCCGTTCTCGCTGCCAGTATCAGGAGCAGCCTTGCCCTCGCCAGCTGTGGGGGAACTTCCGAATGGAGCACCTGACAGTTTTCGTAGAAAACACTAAACGTCTTGGTCAGGTCTTCGGCGTAGTAAGTGAGATTGTGCGGCGATAACCTTTCCACGGCCAACTCAATCTGTTCCTCCATTTCCAGCATTCGGCGCATAAGTGTAAACTCAGCCGGATCGGTCAGGAGGGAGACGATGTCAGAGGCGTCCTCCGGCATCCCCTCCGGTATCTGATACCCGTTTTGCGACGCTTTTTGGAGAAGCGAACAGATGCGAGCATGCCCATATTGGACGTAGAAGACGCGATTTTCGTTTCGGCGCTGTACGGCCAAGCTCATATCGAAGTCAATGTTCCGCTCCGGGCCGGTCGTCAGCAACATGAAACGCACCGCATCCGGTCCCACCTCCTCTACGACTTCGCGCACTGTCAGAAAGTCTCCAGAGCGTTTGCTCATCTTCACTTCCTGACCTTCGCGAATCAGCTTCACCAAATTGTAGAGGAGTATCTCCAGGCGATCCGGGTCCAAACCCAGCGCCCGCATGACTGCGCCCATCCGGGGAATGTGCCCCTGGTGGTCCACCGCCCAAACATTGATCACCCGATCGAACTTGCGGCGGACAAATTTGTCGTAGTGATAGGCGATGTCGCTGGCGAAGTAGGTCGGCGCGCCGTTCGACCGGACGACAACCTCATCCTTTTCATTGGCCGGGTATTTGCTGGCCAGGAACCATCGGGCGCCGTCACGCTTGATTACCTCACCCTTGCTGGAAAGATCATCGAGCAGCCGATCAACGAGACCCTCGTCGTAAAGACTCTGCTCACTGAACCAGCGGTCGAAAGTAACACCTAACTCGTCCAGCTCTTCCCTTATGTCGTTGACGACGATTTCACGCCCGATTTGGCGCAACTCAGCGACCGCCTCTGCGCGATCCAGGCGTGCGAGACGGTCTCCCACCTGTTCTCTCACCAGTTTGGCGTAATCGTGCAGATAGGCGCCCTGGTAACCGCCTTCCGGAATCTCCAGATTCCGTTCGGGCAGGCCGTCCTGCTCTTCGCACAGCTGAAGATAACAAGCGTACAGACTCTCAATGAATAGCTGAATCTGTGTGCCCCCGTCGTTGACGTAGAACTCGCGTTGCACCTCGTAGCCGGCCGCCTCCAGCAGATTTGCCAGTGTGTCACCCAGGACCGCGTTGCGGCCGCCGCCGTAGTGGAGAGGACCCGTGGGATTGGCGCTGACATACTCCACTTGCCATCGCTGCCCAACGCCTTTGTCTATGGCCCCGAAGTCGTTCCCCTGCTCTATAATCGACAGAACACTCTGCTGAAGCCAGCCATCATTGAGACGGACATTGATGAAGCCCGGTCCGGCCAGTTCGACACTGCCGACGAGCTCACCCGGCGATATTTTTTCGCCTATGGCCTGTGCAATTTGTCGAGGATTGACCCTTTCCCCCGTCGCTTTGCGAATTGCGGAGGCAGCCAGAAGCGCTACATTTGAACTATAGTCGCCGTGCTCAGGTTGATTGGGGCGCTGAATCTCGACAGGGGGGAACTCGATGGGAGGTAGATTGCCGGTCATCTTAGCGGTGGCAATCGCTTCTGTTACGATCTGCCGAATCTGGTCTCGAATCATCACTTAAGTCCTGAACTGCCGGCATACGGAAAGGTAGTCTGCGCAGGAATCACTATTACTCAGTCGCTCGACTCGGCGCCTTCTCATGTTAATGCTGCTTGCCGATGCGGTAGATCTTCCATTTCGTACCAGTTCGGTCCCACCTCAATATCGACCTGCAGTGGAACGGTCAGCGTAAAGGCCGATTCCATTTCCTCGCGTACAATTGGCGCCACAGTGTCCACCTCCTCGTGCGGGACCTCCAGCACCAGTTCATCATGTACTTGCAGCAGCATCTTTGATTTCAGGCCGCTGCTCTGGAGCCGTTTGTGGAGGTTCCGCATGGCCAGCTTGGTGATGTCCGCGGCCGTCCCCTGTATGGGCGCGTTGATCGCCTGTCGTTCCAGGGCCTGTCTCTGATTGAAGGGAAGATTGCCTGAAAGTTCATCGAATTTGCGCCTGCGCCCTAACAGGGTTTCCACGTATCCCTCTTTAACGGCGCTCCGAACTGTTTCTTCAATGTACCGCCGCACGTTGGGATAGGTGGCAAAGTACTGGTCCAGGAACTGCTGGGCATCTGCCGGCCCCATGTCCGTGCGGCTGCTGAGACCAAACGCGCTGACCCCATAAATCGTAGCGAAGTTTATCGTCTTGCCCAGCCCGCGTTGCTCATAGGAGACCTGGTCCAATTCTACGTCAAACAGCCGTGACGCCGTGACCGCATGAATGTCCTGCCCCTGGCGAAACGCCTCCACCAGCAGTTCTTCCTCAGCAATGTGCGCCAGTATTCGCAGCTCCACCTGGCTGTAGTCCGCGGCCAGCAGCACGCTTCCCGCGTCGGCCTCAAATGCCTTGCGAATTTCCCGCCCTTGCTCCGTCCTGATTGGAATGTTCTGCAGGTTCGGATTGCTGCTGCTGAGCCGGCCCGTAGACGATCCGGTCTGATTGTAGCTGGTATGGACTCGGCCGGTTTCGGCATGAACAAGCTCGCCCAGCGCATCAACGTAAGTGCCGCGCAACTTCTCAAGTTGGCGCTGCTCAAAAAGCAGTTCCAGAAACAGATTCTGGTCGGCGGACAGCTCTGACGTCGAAGCCTTCAGCTTCTCCAGCTCCCCGACCGCCGTGCTGACAAATCCGGACCGAGTCTTCTTCAGGCCCTTGGTCGGGAACCCCATCTCGCTGAACATCACGGTGCTGAGCTGCTGCGTGCTGCGAAGATTGAATTCGCGGCCAACAATCTTCTTCAGCGTTGTGTTGATCTCCTGCAGCCTATTCGCCAGACTCTTGGAAAGGTCCGCCAAAAACACGGTGTTCAGGCGGATGCCGGTCATCTCCATCCTGGCCAGAATGGGCAGCAAGGGCAGCTCGACCTCCTCGTAAAGCTGCCACATCTTTCCGCTTGTCCCCTTTAGCTTTGGCTCAAGCGCCTCCCACAGATGCAGAGTGACGTCAACATCGGCCCCGCAATAGGCAGTTACACGATCAATGTCAACCTCGGCAATCGAAATCTGCTTTCGACCAGAGCCAATCAGCTCGGAAATCTCAGTCATCGTCCAGCCGAGTTCACTCTCGGCCTGGCTTTTCAGGCCAAGTGACCTGCTTGCGGGATCAAGCAACCAGGCAAGTGTCAGCGTATCGTGTATGGGCCCGTCTACCTCTAAGCCATTACGAAGGCAGACCACCAGATCATACTTTCCGTTGTGCGCCACCTTTGGGAGATTCGGGTCCGAGAAATAGGGCCGGAGCCGCTCACGAACGACCTCCCAATGCAGCTGTTCGCCTTCGCTGTGGGCAATCGGAATATAGCAGGCCTCGCCTCGCTCCCAGGCAATGCCCAGTCCCACCAGTCCCGCTCGCATCGGATCCCGCCCGGTTGTCTCCACGTCGAACGAGAGAACTCTGGCCTCCCCAAGAGCGTCGCAAACTTCGTCCAACTCGGAGAGACTCTTTACGCAGCGGTAAGTTTGCCCGCCCGTCTCTGCTTCAGACCGAGGCAAACCCGAAGCCGACTCTTCTCCCTGGAAGAGCGTTGGTTGCGCCTGCATCCCGTCGGACTGAACAGCGCGCCCACTGCCTCCAATCCCAAATCCACCTTCGCCGAACTGGTCTAACTCGCGCTGCAGGCCCTTGAACTCCAGCTCGCTGAAAATGCGCCGCACATCGCCGCTGTCGTATTCCTGCAGACGAAATGCCTCGGCGTCGAATGTCACGTCCAGGTCGCAAACAATTGACATCAACCTTTTGTTGCGGCGAACGTCCTCTTCAGCGAGCCTCAAATTCTGCTGCGTCTTGGGCCCTTTGATTACGTCAATGTGCTCATAGATGCCATCGAGCGTACCGTAAGCTCTCAGAAAGCGGATAGCGGTCTTTTCTCCCACGCCCGGCACTCCGGGAATATTGTCGGAACTGTCCCCCACCAGTGCCTTCATTTCGAGAAACTGGTCAGGATCAAGGCCTCCGTACCGTTCGGCGACATCGCTGACTCCATAGGGAAGCGTAGAAGGGGAAGGGCCGCCCGACGTGTAGAGGATTTTGACGCGCTCACTTACAAGCTGAAACATATCCCTGTCACCCGACAAGATCAGGACTTCGTGTCCCGCCTCGGATGCTTGACCGGCAAGCGCTCCCAGAACGTCATCGGCCTCATAGTTTTCAAGTGTAATGATGGGAATCCGCAACGCCTTCAGGATTTCGTCGATTCGATCCATCTGGGACCGCATCTCGTCGGGCATCGCATCTCTTGTCGCCTTGTATTCGACGTACTCTTCGTGCCGCCAGGTATCGCCCTTGTCAAACGCGACCGCGACGCCGTCGGGCCGAAATTCGCGCAGCACACTGAACAGCTTGCGGAAGAAGCCAAACACCGCCGCTGTAGGCTCGCCTCTCGCAGTTACCAGAGGTGTTCTTACACCGAAGAAGGCTCGATATGCTTGTGAATGGCCGTCTATGAGCAGGTACTTCGACACTGTTACCCACCTTACGTGTACAGTCAATACCCGATCGCAATGCTGAAACGGCAATTACGGACCGGGATTCAGAGACCGATTTGAACTACATTTGCACTATCGATGCCAAAGTCAGCCCTCGACTTCCAACTGACCGGCGTTCACCAACTCTCGTATCTGTCCTATCTCCAGAATCGAACGCAGCGTACGCATCCTGCGCCCGGCATCAAGACGATATTGGCCCGTAGGAAGTTCCAGAATGAAGTTCTTGCCGCTCCGATTGGTCAGGACGATGACGTCCTTGGGATCTTCCAACCAGGTAATGTCATCATAGCTGCGTTTGGCCACGGCAATCATCCTTTTCTATGGATCAGGCAAGGGTTCGGCGCACGGTCCAGCGCAGAATGTCGTCCACCCAATTGGCGCCAGGGGCACAAGAGTTCACCCTCGGACCCGTGTCAATTGTACAGGGGGAGTCACGATTTGACAAGGTTCTTGGCGCGGAGGGGACGCGTCGTCTGACGGCGTTGGCGCGTTCGGGCAGAGCGTGCCAACCACGCCTCGCGAATCCCAATGGCGGCCGCTGACGCATATCCGCAAGTGAATGAGAGGAGAAATGGGAGGTTCAACCACTGGCCGTGGACAACCGAAATGAAACAGCCACCTACCGCGTAGAGCGCGAGAAAGATCTCTGCCGCGACCAGCGGCTCAAGTTCGAGCGCATAGCCGCTCCGATGCCATTCATCCGCTTCCCTCCGGACATGGAACTTCGGCGTTCGCAGAAATGTGCCGCCGCGCCCGAGAAGCGCCTGCAACGCCGCGATCGAATTGCTCAGGGACAGACCCATCCCCAGCAACATCAGCAGCGGAAGATAGGCCCACCGCCGCAACCAGGCCCGCCCCCAGAGGCGACGCTGCGCCAGCGCATACAGCGCCGGGGGACCGGCTGACACCAAGCTCAAGTAGGCCAGCGGCCAGTAAGGCTGGCTGCCAAAGAGCATGAGAAGAGGTGAAACCAGCAGTAGCAGCAGTAGCAGCGGGTGGATCAGGTACCCTCCCAGGTGGACAAAGGCCGCCAGCCGCTTCAGGGTTGGCCATCCCCCTTTCCACACACGCCCGGACAGCTTGCGCAGCGTGGCTACACTCCCCTTCGCCCAGCGAAACTGCTGCCGCTTGAATGCCAGCAGTTGGGGCGGCAGCTCCGCCGGCGCCTCCACCCCGTCCAGGTAAACGCCGCGCCAGCCGGCCAGCTGCGCCCGATAGCTGAGATCCAGGTCTTCGCAGAGGGTGTCGTCCTGCCAGCCTCCTACGTTTGGGTCCTCGATACAGGCTCGCCGCCACACGCCCGCTGACCCATTGAATCCGAACGCCAATCCAACTGAAAAGCGCGCCGCTTGCTCAACAACGAAATGGCCGTCCAAAGCCAGCGCCTGCGCCCGTGTCAACGCGGAATATCCTGCATTCAAGTGCGTCCACCGCGTCTGCGCAAACCCGACTCTGTCCCCATCCAGGGAGAGGAAGGTGGGGACGGTCTGACGCAGAAAGTCCCGGTCTGGCGTGAAGTCGGCGTCAAAAACGGCCACGTATTCGCCGTTCGCAGTTCGCAGCCCTTCCTTCAGCGCGCCAGCCTTAAATCCCCGTCGATCGCTGCGGTGCAGTACCTCTACGTTGACTCCCCGCCCGCGCCAGAGTGCCGCCCTCCTTTGCGCAAGCGCGGTGGTGCCATCTGTGGAGTCGTCAAGCACCTGGATCTGAAGCCGGTCACGTGGATAGTTCAGTCCAGCGCAAGCATCGATCAGACGATTGACGACATGAACTTCGTTGTACAGCGGAAGCTGCACGGTAACCGCTGGCCAGAATTCGTCGTCACCGTTCGTACTGCCCAGTGAAACAGATTTGGATCGAGTTCGCCCCCTTTTGGACATCCTCTCGCTTCTCAGTCGAAGAATGGTGAGAATCAGTGCCTGCAAACCATAGACGGCCAACCCCAAAGCGCCCACTGTGTAGAAGAACTGCAAAAGGACCACAATAGGTGAATTCAGCACGAAAGAAGCTCCGAGTAATATTGTAGCTTCGTAGACGGGAGCGCCAAGCTCTTCTGGTTGCTCATTTCTGAAATCCTTCTGGCTGCCTGGCCCAACCGCAGAAAAAAGAGCTATCCATGTGCCATCCTGATTCTTCGTACTGGGACGCTCCGCAAAATCGGTGACGGCGCCACCGCCGATCGCCAGAAAGGCCAACAATACAGACCTGAAAAGGCATAAGGAAAGGCCATATCAGAGGAGCGAATGCGATGAATGGACAATGCTACGGCTTCAGCTTGGGACACTTCACTCGTTTGAATTGTACGGTGGCATAAAGCCTTGGCGTGGACTTTCAAGCCAGACGGCCCAGGTTATCTTCAAACCGGCAACTCTTTTGGAACATGTAGTGTTTGCGATTTGTCTTGGGCAAAAGAGAACGCGAGGCACACCCTCGGGCATCGCCTCGCGTCATTCGCCTGTTAGGCAGTTTCTCGGGCCCTGAATCAATTCCTCAGAGTATGCGCAGTCCTTACTCCTGCTCTCCCTCTTCCTCTTTGCTCTGTGAAATCACCTGGTCGGCCAGATGACTGGGAACCGGCTCGTAGCGCCCAAATTCGATCGTATAGATGCCGCGACCCTGTGTCATGGATCGCAAGTCTGTGCCATAGCGCAATATCTCCGCCAGGGGGATCTCAGCGTTGATAATTGCGCGATTGTTGCGGTTTTCCATGCCCAGCACGCGCCCGCGTCGGTTATTGAGATCGCCCATCACGTCGCCCATGAATTCGTCCGGCACAGTTATGCGCATCGTGTAGATCGGCTCCAGGAGCACAGGACGGGCCTCCTGCATCGCAATCTTGAACACCTCGCGACCGGCCGTTTGGAACGCGATATCCTTCGAATCCACCGGATGGTGCTTTCCGTCAAAGACCACCGCCTTCACATCCACAATAGGAAAGCCGGCAATCACGCCCTGGTCAAGGATCTGCCGGATTCCCTTTTCGATCGAGGGAATAAATACGCTCGGAATCGCGCCGCCAAAAACCTCGCTGTCATAGGCGAAACCGTCACCCCGATCCATTGGCTCGACTCTGAGCTCGACGTCGGCGAATTGACCTGCGCCGCCGGTCTGCTTCTTATGGCGATAGTGGGCGCTTGCAGGACGAGTTACCGTCTCCTGGTAAGGAACTCTCGGCACAGCCGTGTCGACCTTTACCCCAAACTTGCTGTCCAGGCTGCGGATCGCGACGTCGATGTGCGTATCGCCCATTCCCTGCAGAATATTCTGCTTTGTCGCCGTGACATACTCAACCTGCAAAGTCGGATTCTCTTCCGCCAGGGCCTGCAGCCCCTGCCCCATTTTGGCGCTATCCGCCTTCGTCGCCGGCATTACCGCGACCGAATAAAGGGGCTTCGGGTACTCCGGCGAGGGCAGGGCCAGCTGCTGGTCGCTAAGCGTGTCGGAAGTCTTCAACCCATCCATCTTCGTTATCACACCGATGTCACCTGCCGGCAGCGACGAAACGCCACCCAGATCTTTGCCGCTTACATGAAAGAGATTCTGGACCTTCACACTGTCGCCAGAACGCTGGATGGTGGCGCTGCCGTCGGCGGCAAGCGTACCGGAGAAAACGCGAACGTAGCTCATACGACCGACATAGCGGTCAACAATCGTCTTGAACACGTATGCTGTAACCGCGCCGTCCGGGTCGGCAGAGAGCGCCTCAACATCGTCTTCCCCGTTTGGAAACTCTACAGTGATGTCAGCCGGCGACGGCACATAGCTCCTCAACGCTCGAACCAAACTGAACAAGCCAATGTTCTGGATGGCGCTGCCGCAAAGAACGGGAATGATCTGCCCTCCCTGCACGCCCTGACGCAATCCCTGGCGTACCTCTTCCTCGGTCAACTCTTCCCCTTCCAGATACTTCATGATCAGTTCATCGTCGGTTTCGGCGGCAGCGTCGACAAGGTTATGACGGGCCTCCTCAACCGCGTCTTCCATATCGGAAGGTATCTCGGCGACGGCGCCCTCCGAGCCCATATAGGCCTTCATGTCCACCAGGTTGACGATGCCCTCGAACTCCTCACCCGAACCGATGGGCAGCTGAAATGGCAGAATCGTCCCATCAAAAGTCTCTGTGGCGCTTGCCAGGGCATTCTCGAAGTTCGCGTTTTCCCGGTCCATCTTGTTGACAAAAATCAGGCGAGGCTTGTTGGCCCCGTCCAACTGCTCCCATGCCAACTCGGTGCCGACCTCAACGCCCGCCACAGAATCCAGCAGCACCAGCCCGGCCTCCGACACACCTAGGCCGCTGATCACTTCACCGACAAAGTCAAGATAACCTGGCGTATCCACAAGGTTCAGCTTGGTATCCTCAAACTGAACGGGAACGACGGAAAGATTGATCGAAATGCCCCGCCTTTGTTCTTCAGAATCCCAGTCCGCGACTGTGGAGCCGTCCTCTACACGGCCGACACGACTGGAGCCGCCTCCATTGAACAACAGTGCCTCAACGAGAGACGTCTTGCCTGAACTGCCGTGTCCTAGAATTGTGACATTTCGAATCTTGTCAGATGCAAACTCGGCCATGAATCCTCCTAACAGCTATCTGTTTTGCCCGAAATGGGGATCAAGAATCCTCTTTATTCCTCAGCCAACTCTCGCGTTTGCTTTTTGGTAGAGATCGACCGGTCGCCAGCCGCTAACGATAGGGCCTCGCCAGCCTACAGCCGCGTGACATTATACTTTTTTTGACCAAACCTGTCAATGAGATTGGTTCCTACGCCAGGGCGATTGCATCTAAATTTCAGGGCGATTGCATCTAAATTGGGTCAGAACATCGAAATGCAGCCGAATACTCTTCCAGGTCGGGGTAAGACACAGGGAAATGTACGAAAGATGGCACGTAGACGGAGAATTTAACTTA
>JAJDZJ010000016.1 GCA_022824685.1 Caldilineaceae bacterium | reverse complement strand
GACCGAGGCACTGTTCATGCCCCGCATGATGTCCAGGTTGTCGCCCGTCCACATCGTCCGGTTTGACCAATTGGGTTCAGCCATGCCAACCAGTTTAGCCGATCTTCACTGAACTGTCAAGCCCTTAACTGCCAATTGCCTCGCGCAGTTGTATCGGACTCTTCGCACAGTTCTCTCCTGCGCCCCGGACTCTCAGGGCATTCGCGTCGCCCGCAAATGGACCAGCCGAATCCTGGGACAGCCCTAACATTCTCTACTTTGAACTGGGTATCATCCGTCCCTTGGGTACCGACTTCCGAAATCCCTGGCTGCAGAGGACGAGCGCCCATCCTGTTCTTAGTGGACCCCCGCGTCACGCCCTTGCTCATTCAAGACACATAATTGACTCGCGGCCGCAAGAGCAAATGGGCGGTCGAATGGGGCCTCAGCAATCAGCTGGTGTTCGACCGAACAGAAACCTGGCGTTTTCCATGGGTGACGTTTGGATCGGGCAAGTCAGCCGGTCCAGTCGCGGCGGCTCAGCAACTGCCAAAGAGGGCTCTCGACTGCTCGCAGGATCTCTCGATCAGAACCGGCAGCTTGTGACTGCTATCCAGTTCGGGTCGTTGCTCGATCCAGCCGAGCGAAACCAAGCTCCGAATCAGTACGAAGAGTGGAATGAGCTCGACATCCTGTTCGCTCAGCGGCCTTTCAGTGCGGTAGCCGGCAACGATGGCTTCTTGAATTGCGTCGTAGTAGGGCGAGTCCTGATAGTAGGAGATGGCCACTGCCAGTTCATACAGGTGCCAACCGAATCCGGAGTCGTCGAAGTCGATGATGTGCAAATGGTCACCTGTGACGATCAGGTTGCCTGGGTGCAGATCCGCATGAATCAGGCTGTACGTTTCCCGGCGCTTGCCATAGTCGATGAGTTCGCGGTAGATCTGGTCTCGCGCAAAGATGATCTGCCTTCGCTCCGCCGGCGTCAGCTTCGATTGTTGCCAGAACGGCCCCCAGAACGGCTCTCGCCCCATCAGACCTTCAGCGTCAAACGAGTGGCGCGCAAAGCCAGGGGGAACTGACCAGGCAGCCGACTGATTGTGAATGCGGGCTGCGATCTGTCCCGTCCGATGGAAGTATTTCACCAGATCGGACCTGCCCGCCTCCTCCTCAATCAAGGTTGCCATCGCCGTACCCTCAACCCACTCAACCAGGCTGACGAAACGGGTCTGGGACAGCTCCGGCAGATCTATGCGCACAAAGGCTTTTTCGTTTCTGGTGTATCGCGGCACAGGCGCGCCGATACCGAACCGGTTCAGGGCCGCGGTCCACTGAAACTCACCGTGCAGCTCTTCCAGCGTGTGATAGCCGGGCCGGTGGAAGCGAAGAACGAATGCTTGCCCGCAATCTGTGTCGACGCGGAAAACGATGTTTTCCGAGTGGGAGACGAGAGAAAATTCTGTGGCGTCCAGCTCCCAGGCTTCGACTGCTCGCTCAGCGGATGCGAGCAGCGCTGCCTCGGCCGCGCCTGCGGCTGCTGGCGTCTGCCGACCGTTCGTGAAACGCAGTAGGTCTTCCTGCTCTGACACTCCTTCTCCCCCGTTCACATTGAAACTTTCGGCGCCGGGCGAGCCCTAGACGACGAGAGTCGCGTCCCCTTCTCTTGACCTCGGTGCGGCTGGCAACGCCGGCGCCGCGCCGCGGAGAGGATAAACTCAGTCGCCGAAGAGATACGTGTCCGGCGCCTCAAACTTCCGGGTCTCGGCGCCCTGACAGGCGGGCTGGCAGCCTGGATTTGCCTCTCAGGCGATCACAGTCTCGCGAATGCACTCTTCAAATGCAGTCAGAAATGCGTCGGCATGTTCCTGCCGGAACACGAGCGGAGGGCGTATTTTCAGGATATTTCCCATGGGGCCGGCGCTGCCTATGAGAAAGCCTCTGTCGCGCAAACGATTGACGACTGCGGAGGCGCCTTCAGCGTCCGGCTTCTTCAATTCGGGGTCAGCCACCCACTCCATTCCGATGAACAGCCCGTGCCCGCGCACGTCAGCCATCTTCTCGCAGCTGTCCTGTAACGTGCGCAGTTCGTCTCGCAAATACCTTCCCACAGCGTCGACGCTTGCCGCCAGCCCCTCGTCTTCAAGCACGTCGATCACGGCCATGCCCGCTGCTGCCTGCAACGGGCTTGCGGCAAAGGTGTTGAAGTAGCGCTTGCGCTGGCGAAAACCATCGACCAGCTCGCTCGAAGCCGCCGCGCCCGCGACGGGCAACCCGTTGCCCATCGGCTTTCCCATGGTTACGATATCGGGCACAAAGTCTGTCGCCTCATAACCCCACCAGGCCCCCGTTCGGCAGAAACCCGCCTGCACCTCGTCGGCAATGACCAGACCTCCGGCAGAGCGCACCAACTTAGCCGCCTTCTCCATGAATCCTGCCGGAATCGAAGGCAGACCTTCGTTTGCAAGAATCGAGCAGACGAGCATCCCCGCCAGAGGAATTCCGTCGGCTTCCAGGCTCTCGATTGCGCTTTCGACTTCTGCCAGATACAGATCCGTCAACTCTTCACCGGTCACACCGTGACGGAGAGGGCGGTAGCGTTGCGGAAAGGGAAAAGCGCGCACGTCCTTCGCCCTTTCATCTTCCGCCTGCTGCCCAACGCGAGTGAATTTCCCCACTTCCGCCGAGTTGCCGTGGTAGGCCGCGTCGCTGCATATAAAGCCCTGCCCTCCTGTAGCGGCACGAGCGATTCCAAGAGCCACTTCGTTTGCCTCCGTGCCTGTGCAGGTGAAGATAACGCTGGTCAGGGAATCCGCATGCAGATTCGCCATGCGTTCAGCATAGTCCAGGACCTCTTCATTCAGGTATCGGCTGTGGACGTTTAGCGTTCGAGCCTGGTTGTGCATGGCGTCAACGACATGTGGATGGCAGTGACCGACGCAAGGCACGTTATTGTACATATCGAGGTACCGGCGTCCCCCGTCGTCAAAGAGCCACACGCCTTCTCCCCGAACGATATTGACTGGTCTCTCGTAGAATATCGGCGCCCCCATGCCAAGCAGATGGTTGCGCCGTTCCATCAGGGCACTGTTTGTCATTTCTACTCCCGTTGGTTTACGGATGCTTATTCGCGGTTTTGATGAAAATTCAGTCGTCAAGTTCAACGACAATGTCGTTGCCAATTTTGCGAACGGGATAGGTTTTCACTCGCGCCTTTGGATCGACAAGGCAACGTCCCGTGGCGATTTCAAAGGGCCACTGGTGCCACGGGCAGCGCAGGACCTCCCCCTCTCCGCTGACCGTCAGATCGGCGTGTCCGGCCGACGGAGGCCCGGCGGCGGCGACATGGCCCGTCAGTTCTCCGGTGCAGAGCGGGCCCCGCTTGTGGGGACAGATGTTTCGCAGCGCGTACAACTCGCCATTTACATTGAAGACGCCGATGCCGGCGCGTCCGCGAAAGGGGACGACGATTTTGCGGCCCCCCGGCGGAATCTCCCAGACCTTGGCAACGACTACCCTGGTCATCGCATTTCGTCCCCGATGCGCAGCATTTCCATGGCATTGCCGGCAAAGATTCGCTGCTGGGATTCAGGTTCAAGTTTGGGAAAGGTTGTGACGGGATCGTTCCAATCGAAGTGGGGGAAGTCGGAACAGTAGACGAGCGTCTCGTCGGCGTGCAGCATTTCAAGGAACTGATAGAGTTGCTCGGTTGTTTCCGCCTCGTGCAACGGCTGGGACCCGACCCGGATGTGCTCGCGAAAGTACTCGCTCGGCAATCTCTTGAGCCATGGCGTCTGATCTCGAATGGCCTTCCAGTCCGCATCCATATGCCACATGACTGCGACCGCCCAGAGTTGCTGGGCTTCTGTCAGCGCGAAATTGAGATTGGGGAACTTCTCAAATACGCCTTCACAGATCAGTGACGAGGCATGCGCGCTGGCCACAAAAGGCCGGCTCATTCTCGACTCCATATAGTAGGTGGGGAATCCCACCGGCGTCGGCGTCGTGCGGGCGGCGCCCCCGCCGCCGCCGATATGGGCGACCACCGGCAATCCGTGCTCTTCGCAAGCCTCCCAGATTGGATGATAGAAGCGGTTCCCGAACGGCATGCTTGTCCCCATCGGAACCATCACTGCTGCCGTGTCGCGGCGGTCAGCCAAACGGTTGATCTCACTGACCGCCTGGGCCGGGTCGGAAGGTGAGATCAAGATTGCGTTGACCACTCGCTCATCCTTTTCCAACCAGTGCTCGATTGTCCAATCATTGAAGGCTCGGCACAGGGCTGCCGCCCAATCCGGGTCCGGCAGACCTGTGTAGCCGTAGAAGGGCGGCGGCCCCGTAAGGAGCGCGTAGTCGATGTTCCACGGGTCAAGATGCTCGCGTTGCAGAAACGCCAAGGAAAAGTTGAAGTCCCGTTCCTTCAGATCCGGGTCCTTGAGATCGGGCCGGTTGGTGCGGAAAGGCACATTCGAGTAACCGGCGCTGGGAAGGTGCAGGCCCTGGTCAATGAGATGGTTCTGCCAGAAGCTGGACAGGTATGGCAGCAGCTGCTCCGGCCTTTCAAAATTATGGTGAACATCGCAGTCCACGATTTTCACGCCTTCTATTGGCTGGGCCGTCCAACCCGGCACCGCGATCGGCGCTGCCCCTAACTTGGTCATGAAAAAGTCTCCTTACTGTCGATCGGAAAAGAGCTTAACTGGCGGGCACAGAGTTTGGTCAATCAGTTTCAATTGCAGCGGCACTGGCAACACCTGGGCCGGAGAATTCTCCCTTCAGCCACACATCTCGCTGAGGGAAGGGGATCGAAATGTCGGCCTCCCCCAGGCCGAGGTAGATGTCTTCCAGGATCTCGCTGAGCGAGGAGAGCCGTTTTGTCGGGTCGTCAATCCAATACTGTATGCGAAACAGCAGTGCCGAGTCCGCAAATTCAGTCAAGAAAGTGCGCGGCTCCGGGTCGGGGAGCACCGCCTCGTGCTTGACGATATGGGAATGCAGAATTTCGTGTACGACGCCGATGTCGGAACCGTAGGCAACGCCGATTTGGGATTCGATGCGGAGTATCCGGTCCGACTTCGTCCAGTTGTCCAGCCGCTGCGACACCATCAGCGAGTTGGGAACAATCACCTCGGTATTGCCAAACGTCTTGACTACTGTTGTCCGCAGGCTCATTTCCTGGACGGTTCCGCGAATCCCATCCACCTCGATCACATCGCCGTCCCGTATCGTTCCCTCCGTCATCAGGACCAGCCCGGCAATGTAGTTACTGGCCAGATTTTGGAGACCCAGGCCCAGCCCGATACTCAGGGCGCTGAGCGGCACCAGAAAGATGGAGAGATTTACCCCGAGAGAGGAGAGAGACGTGTAAACACCTGCGAACAGGACAGTCAGGAAGATGGTCGTGCGTATGAGCCGCCGGTTGGTCGCAGTCAGCCTGAGCCGGGACTCCAACCGTCTCTGGAAGAGTCTGGCAGCCGCCCGTGCCAGAATGTAAAAGAGGAGTACTGTACCGACGGTTATCAGCAGGTCAATCAGGGACAGGGGCTTGCCCTGCACCGACGTCAGTGGGGTGCTCAGGAAGCGGACAATACCGTCCATTTCTCAGTCCGGAGAACCGCTAATCCAGCTTGTAGAACTGCCTGGCATTTTCGGCCATGATTTTGCGCCGAGTTTCCACTGGCAGCGAGTTTGGCAAGGCTCGATCGGGGGAATCAAAGTCCCAGTGCGGGTAATCGGTGGCGAACATCAGCTTTCGTCCGCCGTCCATCTGCTCCAGCAGCTGTTCAAAGTGTTCGTTTTGCCTTGGCTCTTCCATCGGCTGCGTGGACAACCAGAAGTGGGTGCGCATATACTCTGACGGCGCCTTCTTTAAATAGGGCGTTTCCGCGCGCAGCCGCTTCCAACTCTGGTCCAGCCTCCAGGCCAGCGAAGGCATCCACGCGAATCCCCCCTCGATGATCGCGATTCTCAGCTCGGGGAAGCGTTCAAAGACACCCTCGCACACCAGGCTCGCGACCTGTGCCTGGAAGGCCTGCGCCATCCCGCAATGATCTTCGATATAGTAGGAAGGCCACCCTCCTGCCGTGAGCGGATGGCCGGGTAGGCCGCCGAAGTGAATGCCTATCGGCAGATCATGCTCCAATGCGGCTTCATACATCTTCCAGTATTTGCGGCGGCCAAGCGGCTCCCGCGTCCGGGCAACCAGGAGTACTTGCACAAAGCCGTCGTGGTCTCCCAACCTGTGGATCTCCTTGGCCGCCAGTTCCGCATCTTCAAAATTGACCATGATCGACGCCCGCAGCCGCGGCTCTAACTCCAGCCATTCCGCGATCTGGTAGTCATTGACCGCGCGCGCCAGCTGGTGCCCATACTCGGAATTGACCTGCCCGCCCGCGCTTGCCAGAGGATTGAGAATTCCGTATTCCATGTCATAGGCATCTAGCAGCTGGTCGCGCATGAATTCCAGATCCGTGCCGGGCGGACGTCCGCTTGGAGGCCACGCGTCGGTCCGGGCGGCATTGGGTTGGGCGCGAGGATATCCGCCGCCGTAGTGGCCGCGCATCCCAATCGTTTTGTGATACTCCCGCCACGCCGGCGGCATGTAGTCGATGAAGACCTGGTTGAATACAGGGTCATCATAGACATCGAAATTGTGAATGTCGGTGTCGATCACCGCCAGTCGCGTATTCCCGGCACTCTTCGATTCCGCGGCAAGCTCCAGGTCCAAAGTCATTTCGAATCTCCCTACAGTCGATAGAATGAACGGGCATTTTCCGACCAGATGTTTGCGTTGAGCGGCTCGGGCAAGTTGAACGGCCAGGCCTCATCTTCATCGTCATAGTGCCAGTGCGGGTAATCCGTCGCGAACATGAGCATCGAATCCGATTCCATCTGTTCGATCGTTTGCAGTATGTAACGAGGATCTTGCGGGGCGCCAACCGGCTGCACCGTAAGCCGCATGCGCTCCCGGATATAGTCTGACGGAGGACGCCTGACCCACGGTGTATTGGAGCGCAACCCTTTCCACTCCTTGTCCAGTCGCCACATCAGGGAGGGCATCCAGCCGAACCCGCCTTCGATGAGCGCGATTCGCAGGTCGGGGAAACGGTCGAACACGCCCTCGGCAATGATGCTGATAACCTGGGACTGGAAAACCTGCGCCATGCCGGCATGCTCTTCAAGATAGGTGGAGGGCCAGCCCACAGGTGTCGGCGGATGGCCGGGCGCGCCGCCGAAGTTGATCCCGATGACCAGATCCTTTTCAACCGCCGCCGCATAGAGTGGATCGTAGAACCGGTTGCCGTAGGGGATGTAAGAGCGTACTGGCAGGACCACCTGCACGAATTGCGGATGGTCGCCGAAGCGGTGAATCTCCTCCGCAGCTCGCGCTGGCGCCTGACTTGGCGCAACCAGCGAACCGCGCAACCGCGGTTCCGGCTCCAGCCATTCTTCGATCTGCCAGCGGTTGGCCGCGGTCGCAAGGTCAGCGGCCAGGTCCTCCTGCTTCACGCTCTGCACCCGGTAGGAACAGTTAAGAATGCCAACTTCGGTGTTCCAGGGTTTCAATGCCTGCTCCCGTACCAGTCGCAGTGTCCCCCCGGCCTGGCCTCCTTGAGGGGGCATGCTGCCAGGCCGCGCCGAGCTGGGCGCGCCGCGTGGATAGTCATTGGCATGGGGGCCCACAAAGGCGGATTCGCGAATGTAATCCTGCCAGTGGTCGGCCAGGTAGGGCATCAGCTGTTCGACCGACGACACCTCGTTATGAATGTCGCAATCGATCACTGCATGCGTTATTGCTGAACGACGCCCGTTTCGAGCCTGCTGATCCGCGCCGCTGTCAAGTTTCCCCGGACTCTGTCCGTTCCCTGTTGCGCCCGCTTGCAACCGCTGCCCCCTGACATCTGACGTCATCGCGCTCCGCTCTCCTGCCCTTGCTGCAAGGAATTCAATTCGTCGGCCTGATACCGCAGATTCTACCGTCTTGCGGGTCTTACGTCAACGACGGCGAGGGATGGCAGAGGTGCCGCAACGGTTGACTGCGGAGCCGTGTCCGACCAGTCGGCAAGGCTTCCACCCTGGCGCGAAGAGCCTGCTTCTTTGACCAGCGTTCCCTGCAGAGCTTGCCGGGGCAGTGACCGTCACATATAATTGACTCCTGTTACCCAGAGCGCCACATTCATAACAGAATCGGATGGCAGATGGATACCGACAATCAGACCCGCCAGCGACTGCTGTATTTGCATGCGCGCACGCCAAGCGTCTTCTCAGAGATTCTGGGATACACGTTAATCGAACCTGTCAAGGGCTTCCAGGTGGAAATCAGCGGCGGAGAGTTTGCCTGGCCGTATCAGACCGTCCATGACGCCCTGGTTGAAGGCTGGCAAATTGTGCAGTTCCCGCACCTGCAGTCCCCCTTCAGCGACACAGACCTCGATGTCGTCGGCTACGAATTCATCCTGCAGAAACTGGAGGCAATATCATGATCAGTGCCGAATACCTGCTCAATGACGTTGACGTGGCCCGCTTTCTTGTCAACGGCTACCATGTCGTCGAACCGGACCTGCCCGCGGGTTTGAACGAGCGAATCGCCGACAGGCTTGACGCGCTGACAGCCAATCCCGGCGACGCCATCACCGAAACTGTACCCGAACTTTGGCAGGTTCTCGAGCATCCCCAGGTCCGGGGCGTTCTCATAAGCCTGTTGGGTGAGGACTACAGTGTGAACTCCCACCGCCACTGGCACTGTAAGCTGCCCGGTTCCGGTTTCATGCAGTGGCATCAGGACAGCACAAACGACCGCGGCACGCAGATCGATCGCCTGTTGGGGCTGTACTATCCTCATACCATCACGGCGGACATGGGCCCGACCGTCATTGTGCCCGGAACCCAGTTTCGCAATGCCCCGACCGACAGGATGGCCACCTACACGAACATCCGCGGGCAGGTGCCTTTGGCCGTGGCGGCAGGCACAGTCGCCTTCACCCATTATGACCTGTGGCACGGCACGGCCAGCAACAGTTCGAGTGTCAAACGCCACATGATCAAGTTCCTCTTCAACCGCACCAGCGAGAACAGCGTCCCGACGTGGAACCACGACCCCGACGCGCTGAATCGCCCACGCGATTGGAACGCTCGCGACAAAGCGGAGGACGCCGGCAACATCCTTTCTTTCGGCAACCCCCTTGGCGTCTCGCAGAGCGACCATTACAAGGAAAGAACCATTCGGCGCGCCTGCTGGGATGAACTGATTGGGCAGAAGTCGGCAAGCTGAGTCCGGCTAAGTCAAGAACTGATCCAGGTTCAATCGCAAGAGTAGTCGTCTTCAGCTTTAACTTTATCAGAGTCCCAAGCGCGCCCACTTCCGGACAGACTGGACAGTGGCGCGCGCCGCAATCAGATAGAAACTGGAGATTCATGAAGAATGGATGAGCTTTCTAGCTTCAACCGTACACGCTGGAACGGATTGGCGCGGGCCGGGGTCCTTTACTCGCGGCCCAAGTTGGAATTGGACGAAGTGTCGGCGCGCGAGATGGTTGACGAGGTCGGCCTGCTGGGTGACGTACGCGGCAAAAAGGTCCTTGTCCTCGCAGGGGGCGGCGGCCAGCAGTCGGCCGCCCTGGGCCTCCTGGGCGCAAGTGTCACCGTACTGGACCTTTCGGACGAACAGCTGGCCCAGGACCGTCTCGCCGCCGACCACTACGGACTGTCCCCTGTCCTTCTGCAAGGTGATATGCGGGACCTTTCCCGTTTCGGAGACAGCTCGTTTGACATCGTCTACCAGCCTTTCTCGATCAACTTCGTGCCCGACGTGCGGCCCGTCTTCGCCGGTGTTGCCCGCATTCTCAAAGCGGGCGGCCTCTACCACGTGCAGTGGCACAATCCGTATACGCAGACCTATGACCCTGACGATTACGATCCGGTCCGCGGATACTCGTCAAACTCGATCTACGAGGACGGTGAGGTCGATGTCGTCGCCATCTATGGCACTGACACCTGGGGCGTGGAAAGCGAAGACGGAAAAAAGGTGGATGTGCCGGGCCCCAGAGAGTTTCGCCATACAATGAAGACGTTCATCAATTGCCTGGTCGATGGCGGGTTTGAAATCCTGGCATTTGACGAGCACACGACATGGGAGGACGATCCTGAGCCGGGTTCCTGGGAGCATTTCAAGGCGGTAAGCCCGCCTTACCTGGCATTCTGGACGAGAAGAAAGTAGAGAGTTGATCTGTGATCGCCTTGATTGAAGCACTGAACTACCGCTGTCTGCGTTACGTTTCCAGGCCGCTCAAGCCATTTCATGTCCTGGTCGGGCCGAATGCATCAGGCAAGACGACCTTCCTGGATGTCGTCTCCTTCTTGCAGGACCTGGTCTCCGAGGGGTTGGAGGCCGCCCTGGAAAACCGGACCAACAATCCTCAGGATCTGCTGTTTCGCCGCGAAGGGGAAAGATTTGAACTGGCCATTGAGGCGTCAATCCCTAAAGCGCTTCGAAAGCTGACCGCAAAGCCTGAATTGGGTACGGTACGCTATGAAGTTGCTATTGGCTTCGACGGGACCCACCGTCAGTTTGAAATAAAGGCCGAGAGGCTGGTGCTCAAGGAGACGAATGAGGCGAGACCAGATGTCCGCCGGCTCTTTCCTCAACACTTAAGCCCCCCGAATACCTTAGTGACGCCCAAGGGTAAGCGGAACATCAAAGGCGTGATCAACAAGGTGACGGGGGGAAATGACAAATTCTACAGCGAAGTATATGGCCCGCCGGGTAAGGGCTAGGTCCCTTCGATTCGGCTGGGGGCCCAGAAATCAGCGCTTGGCAACCTCCCGGAGGTTGAAACGGATTTTCCAGTAGCCATGTGGATCAGGGGAATTCTTCGCAACGGTGTACAGCGCCTGGTTCTCAACAGCCTCAGAATCAGACAACCCAGCCCGCCCACAAGGGTAACGGGATTTCGTTCGGATGGATCGAATCTGCCTTGGGTAGTTGCGCGTTTGCAGGAAGAAAGCCCGGAACGGTTTAGCAACTGGATTGCCCATTTGCAAACCTCCTTGACTGATCTGAAGGGTATATCAACTGTTGATCGGCCAGAAGACAGACATCGCTATATGGTCTATGAATACGCAGGTAACTTGAGGGTGCCTTCATGGTTGGTTTCAGATGGTACACTTCGACTGACAGCGCTTACTTTGCCGGCCTATCTCCCTGATCTACAGGGCAGCTATCTCATTGAGGAACCGGAGAATGGCATTCATCCTTGCGAAGTGGCAACGGCCTTTGACTCCCTGTCATCCATGTACGAGGCGCAGGTATTGATGGCATCCCATTCCCAAATGGTCCTGAATTCAGTAGAAACGGCAGATGTACTTTGTTTTGCAAAGGACCGCTCTGGCGCGACTTACATTGTCTCTGGTTCCGAGCATCCCATGCTGCAGGGAAGTCGAGGCGAAGTAGCTTTTGGCACACTCCTTGCATCTGGCGTTCTGGGATGAGTGTCGCCAGGTGTGACCGAGCACAGGCTATCGTCCTCTTACCGGAATTGGAGTCATGGGTGAGGCGAAAGTCACGCCATTTGGAGGCCGTCGTGGATTGGAAGATAAGGCCGCCGGGCCTTTATCGCTGGCTAATGACCAAGGGCTGGCTTGAGGAGGGCAAAGCAAAGCCTGATCGGCCCAAAGAAGCCTTCGAAGCTGTACGACGCCAGACACGGAAGAGGCGCAGTGCCTCATTGTACTTGCGGACTGCCGGCAAAGTCTCGCTGTCGGAATGTGATGAGAGGGCGTTCCAGAATCTCACGAGGGCGCTGCAAGACTGGTTTCGGGTGAGGGATTGACGAGGGATGACCTGGCATCTGCCACAGCCGCGATGGCAGCGCAAAGCAGGACACTACCTCGTTTGCTGTTCAAACGCATCACCCGTCCTCTCGACCTCCTTTTGCAATAACGCTCTGTGCTCCGCCAATACCGCTCCATAGTCCGGCTGATAGGCCAGGTTTCGCATCTCGCCGGGATCGTCTTCCAGGTCAAAGAGCATCTCTGGCCGCTCGCCGTGCGAGAACGCGATATACTTGTGTTGCGCCGTTCGGATCATGCGGCCTTTCTTCGTTTCATCGCTCATGAAGGCCTGCAGCTGCGTAACGACGCTGGCCCGACCTGGCAGCGCCGGGTTCTCCACCACGGGGCGAATGCTCTGCCCGTCCCCATCCTCGGGCGGCGCCAGCCCGGCATAGTCACACAGGGTCGGCAGCAGGTCCAGCCCGGAAATGAGATGGGCCCGGTCGATCCGGTTCTGCGGAATCGCGCCGGGAAGCCTCATCACGAACGGCACCTTCACGACCTCTTCCCAGAGCATCAGTTTGGTCACCCACCTGTGGGCGGCTACTCCTTCGCCATGGTCGCTGGTAAAGAGCACCAGGGTGTCGTCAGCGAGCCCCCTCTCCTCCAGCGCGCCCAGCAACCTGCCGATCTGCCTGTCGACGCGTTCGGTCAGACGGTCGTACACATACAGGTATCGGCGCCAGGCGGTTTCGTCCCAGTCGTGCGTCCAGCTCATTTCGGGGCCATATTCGGTCCGATGCCGGCATCGCGCGACAAAGCCCGGTTCGTCCGCCACAGGTTCGAAGTTGGCGGGAAGCGGCGGCAGATCGCTGTCGGCGGGAATATCCACGATGTGGCTCCACTCCATCACCCAGTAGCAGATGTCGTGAGGATTATGGAGAGAAGCCACGAGCAGAAAGGGGCTCTCGGCTCCTGCCCCTCCCGGACTCTGCTGTCGCAGAAACTCGACGGCGTGATTCGCCCAAATCGGATCGGTATCGCTGCCAAGTTGCGGCGGAATCCCTACAGGGTATTCGTCACACAGAAACTCGAACCCTTTCTTTGCTCCGTCATGCTGAACGCCCTTGCGGGGTCTCGGCCCCAGATGCAACTTGCCCGCAAAGTATGGACGGTAGCCGCCATGACGAAAGTGTTCGCCCATCGTTGCGACGCCCGGCTTGACGTCGGGTCCGTTCACCTCCACACCGGTCCTGTGCGGCAACTTGCCCGTCATCAGGCTGCCGCGCGACGGCCCGCAGACGGGCGACGCGCAGTAGGCGTTCCGGAAACTGATCCCGCCGTGCACGAGCGAGTCCATATGCGGGGTATGCAGGTAAGGATTGCCGTGCGCGCTGAGAGCGCCATGCGTCTGTTGATCTGTCAGAATGACCAGGATATTCGGGCGGGATTGCAAGGTCGATTCTCCTTTTCTGTCAGCGGCAGGTTGAATTCTGCACGGCCGGCGTCACATGGCGGCTACAAGTCAGATTCGCCGCCGACGGCAACACAGATTCTACCTGCCGCCCAATTTTCCCGCCAACTCTTTGACGTTGCCGTACAACACATGTGACACTTCTCTCACTTCTAAGCGCCCTGCCCGGTTGACCCGCGGGCCGCGGGACTGAAGGCCGCGACCGAAAGTCGCCTTTATCAGCGTTTCTCAACTGGTGCTTCGCTTTGCATTTTTCTCAACGATAAAAGACAATGCGCGGGTGATATGATGGCTAGAGATGCCATATCCGTCCTCCTATCCGGACCGCGACAAGGAGCTTCACCTATGCTAAACAAGACCTTCGGCAAACTTGGATGGCCAGTCTCCGCCGTTGGACTGGGGGCC
The DNA here is from genome assembly GCA_022824685.1 of Caldilineaceae bacterium. Classification (GTDB taxonomy): domain Bacteria; phylum Chloroflexota; class Anaerolineae; order Caldilineales; family Caldilineaceae; genus Bin5. The sequence continues at coordinate 10,607 of JAJDZJ010000016.1, read as the reverse complement.
TGGAACATCGGCAACCAGTGGGGCGACATTGATGACGACACAGCCTGGTCCACCGTACAGGCTGCCTATGATGCCGGCATGACATTGTTCGATGTAGCCGAGTCCTATGGCATACCCAATGGCCTTTCAGAATTTCGTGTCGGCCGCGCGCTGACCGGGATCCGCCACAACGTACTATTGGTCAGCAAGATAGGCAATTGGGGCCTCCGCACCGGAGGAGAAATCCCTAAGAACAGCGTCGATTCGATCCGCATCTCAGGGCACGCCATACTTGGCCGCCTGCGCACGGACTGGGTCGACGTGATTCTCTGCCACAAAGGCGATCTAGAATCTCCGGCCGTCTACCTGGAAGGTTTTGAAGCGCTCAAGGATGAGGGCTGCCTGCGAGCATACGGCATCTCGACCAATCGCCTGGATGTGCTCAAACGATTCAACCGGGAGGGAACCTGCAGCGTCGTTCAGGTCGACTACTCACTCCTCAACCGCGAGCCTGAAGAGGCGTTTCTGCCCTACTGCCAGGAGCACGGCATCGCGGTGATGGTGCGCGGCCCGCTGGCCAAGGGCCTGCTTTCCGGCCGTTACGCCAAAGGGGCCGTCTTCACCGACACGGTGCGAGCCAGCTGGAACGAGGGCGGCGCCCAGCAAGCACAGTTTGAATCCCGCGCGGCACAGGTCGGCCGTCTCAGCGAGATCGTTTCCGCCGGCGAGGAGATGGTGCAAGCGGCCATTCGCTATACCTTCACGCATCCCGCTGTTTCCATTTCGATACCGGGGGCCAAGTCGCCCGAGCAGGCGCGGACCAACGCGGCGGCCGGCAGCCGGGCCCTCACTGAAGCCGAAGCCGACAGCATGCGGAAGGCAATTGACGGTTAACGCACAGTCGCTCGCAGGCTCAACCTCCCAGCCTTAAGCCCGCATCGCGCAATGCCCGCCTTCATGACCCAGGCGAGGCTGCCATAAGGCAAACAGGCGCCCAGGCCGTTCATGCCATGATTTCAGGCTCTGGCAGAATTTGGATCCCCTGTTGAGACGCAGACTTCGGGTGAACGATTCGAGGAGCCGCTACCGAGAACGAAACACCTTGGAGCCCTGCGCAAACGGAAAAGGAAAATAGCCATGAAAATCACCGACATCAAGACCTACCCCGTTTGGGTTGGGCAACGCAATCAGATGATCGTTAAGGTGGAGACCGACGAGGGCATTCACGGTTGGGGGGAAGCGGGGCTGTCAGGCCGGGAGCTGGCTGTGACGGGCGCTGTGAAACACTACCGTGAATTCCTGATTGGACGCGACCCGTTGCGCATGGGCGCGCTATGGCAGGAGATGTACCGCAGCCAGTACTTCGAAGGCGGCCGCGTCCTAACTGCGGCAATTTCGGCCATTGACATCGCCCTCTACGACATCGCCGGCAAGGCGTTGGACGTCCCGGTCTATCAGCTACTGGGCGGCAAACAGCGGGACCTGGTTCCCTGCTTTGCATCCACCGGCGGCGCCAGCAAGGAGCAGCTGATCGAAAACGTGAAGCTGCTTGTAGACCTGGGCTGGCCCGCGATTCGCGCCGGCCGCAGCCCAAACCGCGATGAAGGTGAGCCGGACTATATCTTCGAACCGCGCGAATCGATAGGCATCACCGCGCAGTGGTTGACAGCCGTACGCGAAGAGATCGGGCCCGAACCAGTGATGGGGATCGACTACCATCACCGTTTGAGCGTGGCCGAGGCGGCATCCTTCTGCCAGCGCATGCCGTCCGGCACGTTGGACTTCCTAGAAGAGCCCATCCGGGACGAAACGCCGGAAGCCTACGAAGCGCTCCGCAGCATGACCGACGTACCTTTCGCCATAGGGGAAGAGTTTTCCAGCAAATGGCAGTTTCTTCCCTATATCGAGCGGGGTATCACCCAGTTCGCCCGCATCGATGTCTGCAATGTTGGCGGCCTGACAGAGTCCGCAAAGGTAGCCGCCATGGCCGAAGCGCATTACATCGACCTGATGCCCCACAATCCTCTCGGTCCAATCTGCAGCGCGGCCACCGTTCACCTGGCTGCCGCGGTCCCGAACTTCGCCTGGCTGGAGGTGCGTGTGTCACCGACCGAAGAGGGCCGATTCTATGACGCAGACTGGTTCCCCGTGCAACCGGAGTTGGACGGTTATCATTACATCGTGCCGGACGGCCCGGGCCTCGGCGTAGAGTTCAACGAAGAACGGGCTCAGGCTGAAGAGTTTCGTTTCTGGGAGGCGCCCCACCTGCGGCGCCGCGATGGGTCGCTTACAAACTGGTAGATCTGATGGCTCATGGGCAGTTGGCGTCATTTCGACTGCCAGGAGTGGGCGTGTTAAGGAAACCTGATTGAGCAAAGTCGAGAAACTTACCCCGATGAACATAAAGCAAGCTGTGCCCTTTTTCAGAGTATCGGACATGAAAGCGTCGATCCAATTCTACGTCGACGGATTGGGGTGCGAAATCAGCCAAAAGTGGGAGCCTGACGGGCAGCTGCGCTGGTGCTGGCTGACCCTGGGAGGCGCCGCGCTGATGTTGCAGCAGTTCCCAACTTCAGGACATGACTCCTGGACCCCGACGGGGAAAGTAGGCGAGGGCGTTACCACCGTCTTCATCTGCGAAGATGCTTTGCAGCTTTACAGGAAGTTCAAGGCGAGCGGGCTCGATGCGTCGCAACCTTTTGTCAGCAACGGAATGTGGCTCACGTCGCTTACCGACCCGGACGGCTACAGGCTTGACTTCGAAAGCGACACCGACGTGCCAGAAGGCACGCGTCTCGGGAATGAATAGAGTTGTCCCACTTGTTTGCCTTCAGACGACGGATCAGCTGCCTTCCCTGACTCCTCGGAAATCCGATAAGGCTCACGTTCCGTCCTCGCATACCCGGTATCCCCAGTAGGTTGCTCCCAAAAGCTTCAGATGCGCGGCAAGACAGCGGCCCCCGCCTACGGTAGGCGGGGGCCGCAATTCGAGCCGGGCCAGGCTCTTGGCGTCCAGGCAATTGGCTTTTGATGGATGCGCCAGTTCTTGGCGCTTCTGTGCTGACCTGTAGGTCAGCGGCACGAAGGCGTTTAAGGCACGGCGGCTACCGCGCCAGTCTCCTGCTGAGACGGCAGTGAACTGTAGGCGCCTTCTTCGGTCGGGTCGATCTGGACTTCCGCGATTTGCCGCCCCCTGCTATGCGTCCCGCACCAGGCAGAGATCAGACTTCTGTCCGGCAGCGTGAGGAAGCTCAAGCTCTTCGAATTTGAATTGGTCTCCAGGACAGCGTTTTCCAACGAGAAGTATGTGGTCGAGGCGGCGCTGGACCGGTAATAGATCCGATAGAGATCCGTACAGATTTCCGCATCAGTCCAGCTGACTTCGAGATTGATATTGCCACTGGCCGGCAGCGAAAGCGCAACCGTAATTGAGTTCACGACAACCTGCTGGGTAGAGGCGGACGCCACAGTAGAAGCAGATTCGAGAATCGTGGTCTCATGCAGTGCAGGGTCATATTCAGCGGCTGCGGCGCTTGTGGAGATCTGCGTGACGCCTGAAAGCAGCCCGGCAAGATGTGTAAGACTCCGGTAGACCCAAGTCTGACCGGTTACGCCATGCAATTTCACCTGGAACCAGTCAGTCTGTACGTTGACTCCGATAATCTGCGCCCAGGTTCCCTCTGGAATTGTCGTCACGAGAGGATAGCTGAGGCCCGGGCCGGTGCGCACGTTTAGTGTCGGCGTGTCAACGATGGCAACGGGCAGCATGGCCAACTCCGCGGCGGTGATGCGCTTGAGCTTTTGGAGATTTCCGACGAGGACGGTGAGGTCTTCGCGAATCCAACCAAGCTGGCTCATCCCGTTGATCTTGACCAGATACCAGTTCTCGTCCGGACTGAGTCCCATGATTCCGGCCCTGGTCCCTTACCTGACAGTCTTGAGGACGGGATAAGTCAGTCCCGGGCCGACACGGACATTGACATGGGAAGGATAGGTCACGGCAACGGGCCGCTCGACATTTGTGATGATGTTTGGCTTACCGCCCTGCCCAGAGTCGACCCGACTGACGCCGGCAAGCGAGCCGACGACGGTCGTCAGGCCCCGGTAAATCCAGGCAGGTTCGTCCAGTTTAGCCAGTCTGACCAGGAACCACTCGTCCAGGGGGTCAATTCCGATGATGTCAGCTCTTGTCCCTTGAACGACCGTGGTGACGATGTCGTAACTGAGACCTGGGCCGTTGCGAACGTTCATGACGGCAGGTGTGGTAATCGCCACCGGATTGGCTCCGCACGTGTCAGTTCCGCCCACTTCCGTATCTGTGTACCCATTCAGCTCGGCTAACGTGTACTGCTTGACGCCGCCAAGGAAGCCGTTCACAGTTGTCAGACTTGCGTAAAGCCACGCCGGCCTGTCTAAAGCGGCCAAAGTGACCATATACCAGTGGGAATTCGGACCGATGCCAACAATAGTGGCCTCCGTCCCTTTGTGGACGGTAGTCAGAATCTCGTACTCAAGTCCCGGCCCGGCGCGGACATTCATAATGGCCGGCGTCGTCGTCGCGACGGGGCCATCGGAAAACTTCGGAATGAGATCGATCTCCCATTGCTGCAGGAGTCGAACGCTGGCCAGCGACCCTTCGACCCTGGCGAGGTCCTGACAGATCCACGCCAGATCGTTTAGTTCATCAATCCTGACCTGGAACCAGTTATCAGCCGGATCTCTACCGTGGATTCCAGCTTGTGTCCCGGCTGGGACAGAGGAGAGCGATTCGTAGTCCACCCCCGGACCTCTACGTACGTTCAGCCAGTCAGGGATGGTGATCGCTACTGGACTCGGATCAGGCGACCAAGGCTGTTGATTCGACGAAGGCGAAAAGGATGACGACGGCGTATACTTCCTCTGATTGCCTGAGCTTCCTGGATTCTTTTTGCTGTCCTGGTTGCCGCTGCCGCCGCCCTCGTTGTTGCCGCCAGGCATTCCCCCTGGACTCTTGCCGCCCTGTTCGCCGCCTCCGCCAGGCTGGCCGGGTGGACCAACTTGCGCCGACATAACCGTGATGGTGAACGTATCACTCGCAGAGGCTTGCGCGCCGTCCGTGACAGAGTAAGTTACGGTTTTCGTCTTAGCGGTCGTCGGTGTACCGGTGATCGTGCGCGTCGCGAGGAGGAAACTCATGCCGGACGGAAGGGCCGTGACCCCGTATGCGTATGGCGCCGATCCGCCGCTGGCCGCGGCGAGTTGCTGGGTGAATCTTGTCCCCACCGTAGCTGTGAACTCGTTGGTTTGACCCAGTGACAGTTGCAGCGGATTCTGCGTGCCGCCGCCGCCGCCCGTTCCGCCTGGCTGATTATTCGGGGCCGCGGCGACAGTGATGGTGAAAGTGTCGCTGGCGGAGGTGCGTGTTCCGTCAGTAACAGAGTATGTGACGACCTTGATTTCTGCGGTCGTCGGCGTGCCGGCAATGGTGCGGGTCGCGTGCTCGAACAAGAGGCCGGAGGGGAGGTTGGTGACGCCGTACGCGTAGGGTGACGACCCTCCAGTGGCAGCGGGCAGCTGCTGCGTGAACTGTACACCGACCGTGGCGTTGAACTCTTGCGTGCCAGTCAGTTCCAGCTGCAGCGTGCCAGGCGGAACAGCGCCATCGCCGCCGGACCCTCCCCGTTGCGTGGTCTGGGCCTCGTTCACGGTGATGGTGAAGGTGTCGCGGACTGTGTTTCGGTTACCGTCGGACACGGTATAGGTCACCACCTTGGTCACGGCCACGGTAGGCGTGCCTGTGATGGTGCGCGTCGAGTGAACGAAAGTCAGGCCGGCGGGAAGGGTCGTGACGCCATAGGCGTATGGCAAGGAGCCTCCGCTGGCAGCGGACAGTTGCTGGGTGAACAGTTGCCCAACCGTCGCCGAAAACCCTGTGGTGTCGCCCATTGTAAGTGGCGCCGGGTTAACGGTAATCGTAAAGTCGTCACTTGCTCTGCTATTGTCCGCGTCCGTCACCGTATAGGTAACATTCGTCGAGCCCGCTTCTGTGGGAATACCAGATATTGTGTGGGAAGATTGCGTGAACGAAAGGCCGGCCGGCAGCGTGGTTATACTATATTGATAGGGGGGCGTGCCGCCGTTCGCGGCCGGGAGTTGCTGCGTGTACTGCTCGCCGACTCTGACCGCGAGCCCGGTGATATCGCCCAGGGTGAGCGCAGGTGGAGTCTGTACGACCCCGCCAATGTTACCCCCATCATTGTTCCCGTTGTTGTTCCCGTTGTTAACATCCTGACTTTGGTCCAGATCAGTTACCGTTATCTTGAACGAGACACTGTCCTGATCATTGTCTCTGTCCACTACCTTGTAGGTAACGTTTCCCACCTCCACCTGGGTCGGCGTCCCCGTGATCACTCGTGTCGTTGGAATGAAAGAGAGCCCGGCCGGCATGCCTGTCACACTGTATGTGAGGGGGGGTCTGCCGCCAGTTGCCTCGGGTAGCTCGAGGGTGAACAGTTCCCCCTTCTTTCCCGGTGTATCTGAGATTTCTGTCAGATCGGGCAGCGCATAAACGTTGATCGAAAAATCCTTTGTCGCGGAGTCGCTGTCCTCGTCATAGACTGTGTACGTGACCTCTGTGACGCCGGCCGCATCCGGCCTGCCAGACAACCTTCGCGTGTTCGCATTGAAAACCAACCCCGATGGCAGAGCCGAGATCGAGTAGGTATAGGGTGGGTCTCCGTCGACGCCTGCTGGCAACTCCGCCAACACAGAGCCGCCGACCTTTAGGTGAAGATCACCAATGGACGGTTCAGTGGGTCGTTTGTCCGCATTGACTGTAAGCGCAAAGGCCTGCGAGACCTCGTCCTGATCGCGATCGGTTGCCGTATAGGTAACCTGGTGTACCGTCGCGGCGTCGGGGGTACCCTCCAGTTTCCGCGTCACGGGATCGAAAGCGAGCGTTGATGGATGCCCTGAAAGGGTATACGTATACGGCGCATTCCCGCCTGTCGCGGATGGGAGCGAAACGGCGAAGGGATTCCCAACCCGCAGCGTATAATCCTGAATCTCGCTTGGGAACGTGGGCTCTGTATCGCCCTCGCTGACTGTGATCTTGAAGTCCTCGCTGGCGGTGTCACCGTCCGCGTCCTCGACACTGAAGGTGACGTCGATCACTTCGATCACTGTGGGCGTTCCTGTAATCGTGAGCGATGTTTCCACGAAGGAAAGGCCGGTGGGCAGATCCGAGACCTCATAGTCGAACGGCGCCCTCCCACCGGACACCGCCGTCAGTTCAAGCGTGAACAGTTCATCCTTGGTCGTCGTGATGTCTGACACTTCGGTCAACGACGGCAACGCGAAAACATGGATCGTAAATGTCTGTAGGGCAATATCGTCGTCTTCGTCGGTCGCCTTGTAATTGACCACGTAGTTGTTCGCTGTTGTCGGTATTCCTGAGATTGTTCGAGTCGATTCGACAAAGGAAAGACCGGGAGGCAGCCCCGTGGCTTCGTAGTCAAGGGCGCCGTCGCCGCCGATGGCTGCCGGCAGTTGGAGCGTAAACTGCTTTGTTAGTTTTGCGTTGGCGTTGGAGATGGCCCCTAGTGTCGGCATCAGGTCGGCTGCGACAGCTATCGTAAAAGACTTACTCGCCTCGTCGCCGTCGTCGTCGCGCACTGTGTAGGTTACGTCTGGAGATTCCACGGTCGTGGGCCTACCGGCGATCGTACGCGTCGATTCAGTAAAGATGAGGCCGGCCGGCAGTCCTGTAACGGAGTATTCCAGCGGCGTATCGCCACCCGTCGCCGCTGGCAGAACCTCACTGAACGGCGACCCAACCCTGGCCGTATAGCCTGAAATCGCGGACAGTGTCGGCATCAGGTCGGCTGCGACAGCTATCGTAAAGGACTTACTCGCCTCGTCGCCGTCGTCGTCGCGCACTGTGTAGGTTACGGCTGGAGATTCCACGGTTGTTGGCGTCCCCGCGATCGTACGCGTCGCTTCAGTAAAGGTGAGGCCGTCCGGTAGTCCTGTAGCTGAGTATTCCAGCGGCGTGTCACCCCCTGTCGCCGCCGGCAGTACCTCACTGAACGGCGACCCGACCCTGGCCGTATAACCTGAAATCGCGGACAGTGCCGGCATCAGGTCGGCTGCGACTGTGATTGTAAATGTCGTGCTCGATTCGTCGTTGTCACTGTCTCGCACCGTATAGGTCACAACGGGGGCTTGCACGATCGTGGGCGTACCCGTGATCGTACGCGTTGCCGCGATAAAGATGAGGCCGTCCGGCAGTCCCATAACCGAGTAGGTCAGATTTCCGTCTCCACCGCTCCCTGCGGGCAGCTGCTGGGTGAATGGCGAATTCTGCTTCGCCGTATAGCCGGAAATGCTTGGCGCCGTAGGTGTCAGATTTTCGTTTACCGTTATGGTGAAGTCAACGGTGGCCCAGTCGCCGTCACTGTCTGTAACCGTGTATTGGACTGGATGCAAACCTGTACCCGTCGGCGTGCCCGTAATCGTGCGGGTTGTGGTAATGAAGTTCAGTCCTGGGGGCAGCCCAGTTGCCGCGTACGTTAGTGTGCCGTCTCCTTCGCTCCCCGACGGGAGCTGCTGAGTGAACAGCGCGCCTACCTTAATTGTGTAGCCAGAAATGGTAGGGAGGGTAGGAGTCAGATCGGCGTCAACCGTGATGTTGAAGTCTACCGAATCCGAGTCGCCGTCGCTGTCGGTGACCGTGTATCGAACTGTTGTTGTTCCCGTGCCTGTCGGCGTGCCCTCAATCGTCCGGGTTGATGTAATGAAGCTCAGACCGTCGGGCAGCGGTGTTGCTTCGTACGTTAGGGTTCCGTCGCCGCCGCTCCCCGCAGGCAGTTGCTGGCTGAATGGCGAGTCCTGTTTCGCCGTATAGCCGGTAATGCTTGGCGCCAGTGGAGTCAGATCCGGATCAACCGTGATGTTGAAGTCAACGTGATCCGAGTCGCCGTCGCTGTCGGTGACCGTGTATCGAACGGTCGTTGATCCTGTGCCTGTCGGCGTGCCCTCTATCGTCCGGGTTGATGTAATGAAGCTCAGACCGGCAGGCAACGGTGTTGCTTCGTACGTAAGCGTTCCGTCGCCGCCGCTCCCGGCGGGCAGTTGCCGGCTGAATGGCGCATTCTGTTTTGCCGTATAGCCTGAAATGCTTGGCGCAGTAGGCGTCAGGTCAGGATAACCGATCACGAAGTCGATCGAGCCGGAAACAATTTCACTGCCTGATGAGTCCTGAATTTGGCTTACGATTTTGTATTCTCCGGCTGGACAGTCGGAGGGTATTGTTATGAGAGAATGATATGGATTATTATTGAAAGTGGACTGGATGGCCTGCCCCCAACCGACTAGACCGCCGCCGCAGTCCATACGGCCTAAGGGCAATTCTGTGGTTTTGTCCGTCATCGTTTCGAGACGCTTAATCGCGGCGCCATGTTGAATGTCGTAGAAACTGAAAATGATTTCGAACTCGGTGCCGGGAGCGACTGGAGACGATTCGGACATGGTGACACCTATTGAGGGTTCGGCGTTGGGGTCCGTTTCGATATCGAAATCGACGTCTTTCGAGCCTCGCTCCCGGTCGTCGGAGTCCTTTATTTTGACTTTAAGGGTATACTCATTTCTGGGGCAGTTGTCGGTAATAGTTACAGTCTTCTGCACCGGGTTTCCGGAGGCATTGTTAAGCGCAAAAGTCTTGTCTCTCTCCAGCCCCGTTCCTTCGCAGATTTCGGCGTAGTTACTGGGGTTCCTGGCCATCAAATAGGCGCTGTAGGTGTAGTTGGTGCCTTGGACAAGGTCATTGAACTTGATGGTTGGATTGAATGATGTACCGCGGTAGTAGGGCCCAGTCGGCATGTCGACTGTCACAGATGGGCCTAAATCAACTCTGATGTCCCGTGTATCGGAAACAATTTCAGTGTTGGTGGCATTGTCCTTAACGCGAACCCGCAACCTGTAGTTGCCGACGGGGCAAGTCGTGGTCAGGTCCACATTGACTGGCCCATGGTCCCATTTGGTACTCCACTCCGCGGTGATGTAGAGGTCCCTACCGACCAATTTATTCAGGCAGCTGTCTGCATCGGTCCAGGAGCCGTTAGAGCTGCGCTCAAAATAGTAACGGAATGAGATATTGCCGAATGCTCTATCGTTTTCGGGATTTTTGGGCATGTTGTGCAATGAGGCATGGACGTAGGTCCGTTGGCCCTGAATCAACGTACTGTCCCCTACAGAAATGACCACACGCGGGTCGCTTTGCGCCAGGGCCGCGCGGGGCTGCGGCGCCACGACGGCGGCAAGCAAAGCAAGCAGCACGACACACATGCCGATCAGTGACCCGATCAGAAACTCTTTCCGTCTCTGGAACCCCTCTGTTCCTTGCCTAAAACGGTCCAATTATCACTTTGTCCTGACTTGCAAATTGAATCTTGCCGCACGTCTCCCAGCAAAAATTCTAGTTATCCCCATAGGTATTGTCAAGCAATTTGGCCGCAGGGCAATCGCATCTAAATCTGTAGGCCGATTCAGTTGAAATTGTGGCCAGAAGAAAGCGAGAATAAGTGGAAATCACCCTGCGCTTACTGAATATCGACGGGAAGACGCCGCGGATCAGGCCCTCAGTCGGCGAG
>JAJDZJ010000086.1 GCA_022824685.1 Caldilineaceae bacterium | reverse complement strand
GTATGATTTCCGCATCCCCTTTGATAACAATCTGGTCGAACGCGATGTGCGTATGATTAAAGTCCAACAGAAGGTCTCCGGCTCCTTCCGTACACATCAGGGTGCCCAAATCTTCTGTGCCATCCGTTCCTATATCTCTACCGCTCGCAAACACGGCCTCAATGCCATTGATGTCATCTACAATGCTTTTCTAGGCCATCCCTTCAGCCCTCCTCTACTTCAGGCTGAGTAGTTACGATTGGACAAAGATCTACGGCGTCGGCAGGGAGCCCACAATAAGGGTGTAGTGGCAAAAGGCAGGGAGAACACAGACGCACAGCACGCGAACGCACCGGCAGACAGGCGCCAGCGGCAATCCGACGAGAGCGAGAACGCTTGCAACGCCCGGGGCGCATACTGTGGCTGAAGCCGTCGCAGCGCACGATTCCGGCATCGATGACCATACGCAACACCGGTCAAAAGCCTGCTGCAGTGGTCATCCCTGAGTGGGATCGGAGAGTGCCCTGCCCGGCGGGGAACGGGAATCTGGCCATAAGAGGTCAGGGCGGGCGGTGTGGAGATAGATGCGGTGGCAGCACTCACTTGTTTTGTGAAATTTGCACGTTGAGAGGATGTTTGGGGAATAGACAGAACCAGTTGGGGGCGCAGATGGCGGAAGAAATCACAGCGCTATGGCAGGAAGCAGAGCAGCATTTGAGGGCCTTCGAGCGGCTGGCCCGGCGGACGGTCGAGGAAGCCTGGCTGGCGGGTGATGCGTTGCTCCAGATCAGGCAGCGTCTGCCGCATGGGGCTTGGCTGCCGGCGCTCAAAGAGCGGGGCATCGCCTACACCACCGCAAACCGCTTTATCCGGTTACGCCAGCAGTACGCTGAAATTAACCAAGTTGGTTAATTTGGCAGTGTGTCGGCGGCCCTGACCAGAGGGCGGTCAGCCCGACCCCGGAGGGCAGCCAGTCCCTATCTGGTGACCCTCGATGACCTCTGGAATTGGGAGCGGTGGGGGCCGTCGGCCATTGCCCGCCGGTTCATGGAACCGGACGAAATCGATACGTTCAGGTCGGCCATCGAGGGAGCGGTCAGGCAGTATATTGAAGAGAGCGAAACCCGCGAGGAACTGTTCCAGGCCCTGGTCTGGTTCCGGTTGGCCCTGTCGTCTCAAGTGGATTTCGGCCCCTATGAGAACGACCCCGGCGCCAGGGCCGAAACAGGCCGAAGGGATGCGGCATACCGGGACGGGGGCTTCTATTGGGTAGGGGATTTCGATGACTTTGTGCGCCTGACAGACACCCACGTGGCCAGACTCCCCAAGAATCCATAAGAACAGCTTCTCCGAGCAGGCGGCTGCTATCACGCGGTATGAACCAGAAAACGGCATGGTTTATGGCAATGCGTATTCGTCAACCTGAATATTGGACGTCGACAAAACTTGTTTTCGTGTAGTCAATTCAAACCAAGACCCCACAATAACAGCCCTCACTTCACACCTACATACAAACCGCAACGCACGAAGGATCCGGCTACTCTCCGAAATGTCCGGCCTGGACATGCCGCCCTGTCAACCCAGACAGATCAATCCAGGCGGGCCACTTTCCCGGCAGCGGATTACACAGGACCTTCAGAAAGACGCTGTGTTCCCTCAATTCAGCCGGACCCTGTCGGCTAACGAACAGCCTTCACTTCGAGCTGCACGCCTTCATGCTGCTGAATACAGTGGATGACCTCGAACAGATTGCGGGCGTGGGGATTGCCGGACGGTCCGAACATGCGCATCAGACTCTTGGGCGGCATGTTGGAGAGGGCGCCCAGTTTCTCGAACCCGATGGTGGCGTTGATGTAATCACGCAGCACAATCTTGCCCGTATCCACATCTCCTGCAAGCAGGCACTCGACGCCATCCTTCAGCAACCCTTCTCGAAATGCCGGGTCGCGTTCGGCGCGGCGCTGCACGGTCTCTTTGAAGTCACGGGTCAGCGGCATCTTTCACACCTCCTGCTGCTTGCGACGCCTGTACTCCTGCCAGAGTTCACGAGCGCCTTCAATGTCCCTCTGCTGGCGGGCTTTTGTGCCGCCACCGATCAGGATGATCAATCTGTCCCCATCTCTGCCGAAATAGACTCTGTAGCCTGGACCGACGTTTTTGCGACACTCTAACACCTCGCTGCCAACGCCTCTGACGTTGGACAGGTTGCCGGCCTCCATGCGGGCGAGGGATGTCCTCACTCTGGCCGCTGCCCCGGCGTCAAGACCGTCGAACCATCGACCGAATGGACTGCGCCCTCGGCTGTCTACGTATTCTCTGATCTCGATCATGTCGATATGGTAACGCAATCGTTACCATTATGTAAGATGTCGTCCAAATAGGGTGCGGTTCAAAATGGGGGGCGAGTTTTCGGCTGCTTCTGGGAGGTTGGACTGAAACCTGCAGCCCGAACTGCAGGGGTCGATGGTCAGTGGATGGCGGGGCGCCCCAAAGCGAGGAGACAGGGGAGAGGCGTGAGGAAGGCTCGTTTGCCCGTGAACTTGGGGCCCAAGCGCTCTCCTACGTCCTGGTTGGAAATCTGGTCATGGCTCTGCTCTTCGAACACAAAGGAAAGTTGATTAGACATTTCTCCTACATGAAGGCGGCCGGCCGCGGCAGCAATCTTGTGCGCCGCACCGACCGGAGTTGGGACGAGTCCGAACTGGCAGCACTGACGAACTGGTTGAGGGCAGTGCGCAGAGCGCATCCGCGAATTCGAAGCTACGCCAGCTACTTCGCGGCGCGTCCGGCCTCCTCCGACCGCGTGTAGACCTCCACCATGCGCGCCGTTTTCCAGCGCCCCTGCGCCATAATCTCATGCGTTGGCGCGCCGGCCGCGGCCATACGTCGCGCCATCCCCACCCGCCCCGCGCGCGTCCAACGGCCGGATCGCGCCCAGCGCCTCCACCGACGCCGGCGTCAGGTAGACCGTGCGCGCCTCGCCGTCCGTCTTCGACCGGCCCACGGTCAGCCGGCCCGAGCCGTCGTCCCAGCGCGCAACGTCATCCCAGGTGAGCGCAGCCGCCTCCGAGCGGCGCAGGCCCGCGTCCGACAGCACCCGGCACAGCGCAATGTCGACCAGCCCGCGCCGCCGCGCCTGCTCGGGCAGCTCCAGCTTGCCGCCCCACGCGCGGCCGGCACGCGGTCGCGGTGACAACCGCCAGCGCCTCCGCGGTCAGGGCATACGCCTGCCGCGGGGCCGCGGCCTGGCGCGCCAGGCCGCTAATCGTATCGGTCACCACCTGGTCGTTCGCGGTCGGCTCGACCCCGACGAACGCCTGCAACTTCCTCAGCGCGGCCACCGTCAGCCGCAGCGAAGAGATGCTGGCGCCGTCCGACGCCCGCTGCCGCAGGTAGGCGCGCAATGCAAACGGCGACGGCGTCAACGCATGGACGCCGCCTAACGCGGCCCATCTTTCCCAGGTCGCCAGCGCGCTGCCGTAGGCGCGGCGCGTGTTGGGCGCGAGCGCCTCCAACGCGGCCGCGAAGCGCGTCGCCTGTTCCGAGTCATAGGGTCTGACCAGCCCGAGCGCGGCATCCTGGATGGCGACCAGGACGCCTTCCCCCGCGCTGGCCGGCGCCTCGCTCATCGTCCTGTCCTCTGTTTGCGAAAACCGGCAAAAGGGCCGTTTGCATAAATACGCGATAATTTGACTTAACGTCAATTTATACAGCCCAGTTTACACCACCAATGGCAGGACGCGAAGAGGCCGAACCGCCGCACATTGCAAGGCATCCCGGCGCCCCCATGCGATCTCAGGCGCTCTGCGGGTCGCCTGCGGCGTTTTGTCTGAATGAAGAGGGATATGGTGAGGTCTTTAGTTGACACTACGCGAAGAAATGTGGGAGTCTACAATCAGACCCGCCGCGGCTGTTTCTTCCCCCAGGTAACCAGTGCTTGTGTCACTTTGAACCGGACGCTCCAACGGTCAACGGCGCCCAATTCGCGGAGGCAAATCAGCCGACGCTCCCTGAACTATAAAGAATTCCCGACAGTACACCCCCTCCTCCACCAACGAGAATCGGCCCCGCGAGGATTACAAAGATCACTCGACCGCGAGGCAATCGGTACTCCGCTCTCGTAGCATAGTAGACAAGCACGATCTGGTATATGCCCAGGATGAGGGAAGTGAGGCAATTGAGGATCGGCGCCAAATTGAGCAGGAAAGCGATAATCGAGAGCGGCGCGCCAAATGTGGCATTGAGATAAGCGTAGCGTCCAAACTTGCCAAAGCGTTTCTCACCTGACGGCTCAAGACGGATCCGGTCCATTCCCAATTGGGACGCGATCAAGTGCTGGACTCCGACCGAGACGACAAAAACGGCTGGAGCGGTGAGAACACCCGACAGGATATGTACCTGGGATCTGGCCGGGATCTCTTCCCAAGCGGCGAGAAACTCCGCTGGCATCAGACTTGAGAATGGCCACATGCCCATCGAATAAGAGGGATAAAGTTGCGCGTGCAGCAAGTCCAACAGCGTGGTAACCGCCCCTGCCAGAACAGTCCAAACAAGCGCGGTGGAAAGGGTCGCTGATGGCTTCAGGCGCTCGGCCTCGAAGACGTCCACGCCGGGCCTGGTCAACACCGCCACCCACGTCTGGAGCATCGCACGAAGATCTATTGCCATCTGTTGCCGAGAACCTCCCGCTTCCACTGGCCTCCACTTCAGGAACCGATGCGACCCAGTCATATCCTCAAGTCGCTGCGAGAAGGATGCTGGCGCTTATCGCTCATCTATAGACAGCAGCATACCACCCCGTAAAACAGGCGTAAAAGCCTGACGCAACCCGCACAAACACCGGCGAAGACATAGGGCGGACTGCGCCATGCATGCATCCCATTGAGACCGGCCGGCCACCGTCAGCGGCACAGGCATTGGCTGCGCACTGCAAGGTACCGCAGGTACCCTCAATCGATTTCAGGCGCTCTACGGGCCTCCTGTGCGGGAAAGTTTATTCTAATCAGGCCGAAAACAGGAAAAAGCGCCGGATTCGGGCATTGAACGCCCCGGTCCGGCGTCTGTCTTGTCTAGGAGCGTTAGGTGGCTTTTGTGTGTCTGTTGGTGAGTTGAATGTTTTATAATGAGGGAGAACGCGCTTACAGGCCAGGTCCATTTCTTGAGCCCGGGCAAGCCCTCGACCGCGTTCTAAAATGTTCCCGGCGGCGTTCACGTCTTGGTCCTCCATATCCACAGCGCGCATCACGCGGCCGGCTTCACGCTGCGACTTGCTGTGCGCACTGTTCCGCTCTCCCTCGCGGTCGGTGCAGCCACCCTGAATTGCCGGCCCGAAACGCCTGGATGACCCCCGCCCCGCCTATCGCTGAACCGACAAACCAGGAGCCGTCGCATAACGTGACGGCCAGGCCCGCCGGTCTTGCCCGCTTGACAACTCGCCCACCTCGCATTAAGTTCCGGATTAACGGGGTCGCCTTAAGAATAAGGCAGCGGCCCCTTCAACTCGCTTTTCAATGAAATCATTCGCAAGGCTAAGAGAGGATTAAACGGCAAGTCACGGCGGCCGCCCGCCAAAGGGGAAGCGGACATGAAACGAGTGTGGTTGACACTCTGCGCGGCGCTGGTGTTGGTGTCAGCCTGCGCCACCGAAACGTTTCCGGTTCTGGTGCCTTCCGCGGAAGAGCCCGCAGAACGGAATTCGGCCGCGGCGGAGGAAAGAGCAGCGCTGGCCGCCCTCTACCGGGCGACCGACGGCGACCACTGGACGCGTAACGACAACTGGCTGAGCGATGCGCCGGTCGCCGCCTGGTACGGCGTCGTCACCGACGACGGCGGCCGCGTAACCGAACTGAACCTCCCGGCGAACGGGTTGAGCGGGCCGATTCCCGACCTGAGCGCGCTCGCCGGCCTGACGAGACTGTCCCTTCAGACCAACCAGCTGCGCGGACCGATTCCCGACCTGAGCGCGCTCGCCGGCCTGACATGGCTGGACCTCGGTCACAACCAATTGCGCGGGCCGATCCCCGAACTGAGCGCGCTTACCGGCCTCTCGCGGCTCTTCCTCGGCGTCAACGGGTTGAGCGGTCCGATTCCCGACCTGAGCGCGCTCACCAACCTGACAAGGCTGGACCTCGAGTCCAACCAGTTGAGCGGGCCGATCCCCGACCTGAGCGCGCTTACCAACCTGACAAGGCTGGACCTCGAGTCCAACCAGTTGAGCGGGCCGGCCCCCGACCTGAGCGCGCTCGCCAACCTGACGGAGTTGGATCTCGGCGGCAACCAGCTGCGCGGGCCGGTCCCCGACCTGAGCGCGCTGGTCGACCTGAAAAGTCTGTCCCTCGCAGGCAACCGGCTTTGCCTGTCTGAAGACACAGAGTTGTCCGATCTGAGCGAGATTGCGGCCGCCCACCTGCAGAGCCTGCATCTGCCCGCCTGCACAGGCGCCCGGTGCCCGCAGACGCCGCAGATTCCGGCCGCGGCGGAGGAAAGAGCAGCGCTGGCCGCCCTCTACCGGGCGACCGGCGGCGACAACTGGACGCGCAACGACAACTGGCTGAGCGACGCGCCGGTCGCCGCCTGGTACGGCATCGTCACCGATGACGGCGGCCGTGTAACCGAACTGAACCTCCCGGCGAACGGGTTAATCGGGCCGATTCCCGACCTGAGCGCGTTCGCCGGCCTGACGTATCTGGACCTCGGTTACAACCGGCTGAGCGGGTCCATCCCGGACATGAGCGCCCTGGTCGGCCTGGCCTGGCTCTCCCTCGATCACAACCAGCTGACCGGGCCGGTCCCGGACATGCGCGCGCTCACCGGCCTCGCGCGGCTTTTCCTCGGCGCCAACGGGTTGACCGGGCCGGTCCCGGATATGAGCGCCCTCACGAGCCTGACGCATCTGGACCTCGGTTACAACCAGCTGACCGGGCCGGTCCCGAATCTGGGCGCCCTCACGAGCCTCGCGTGGCTGGACCTCAGGGGCAATCTGCTGTGCCTGCCCGAAGGAGCGGTGTTGTCCGGCCCGAATGAAATTGCGGCCGCCCACCTGCAGAGCCTGAATCTGCCGGCCTGCGCGGACGCCGAACCTGCGACGGGGCGGGGCGTACCGTAGACGGCCCTGTGCGCCCGACGCCCGGTCCGACCCGGGCAGCGTCAGGAGGGAGGAACACGAAACGCCTGACTTTCAATGCGCCCTTCCAGTTTCCGGATCTCGCGTTCTATGTGGGTCACCAGGTCCGCGTTGCCGGCGGCCTGCGCCAATGCCAACGCATGTTCCATGTCGGCAAGGGCCTCCTGCGATCGACCGAGCATGGCCTTGGCAATCCCCCGACTCAAGTAGATGTCGGGGTCGTCAGGCAGCAAGCGGACGGCTTCGTCATAGTCGGACTGAAGGCGGAGCGCTTCGTCAAAATCGTCGATTGCATTTTGATACCGGCCCAGCCCCAACCTGGCGAGGCCCCGCTTGTGGTAAGCGGGGGCAAACCCGGGCTGAATCCGGACGGCGCGATCGTACTCGGCAATGGCATCCCGATAGTTGCCGAGGTCGTACTTGACGTCGCCCCGCTCGATGTGGGTCTCGACATCCTCAGCTTGTCGTTGCGCCGCCTGTTCACATGTGGCTGAATCGGAAACGAAGGGAAGGCAGGCGGTCATAAACAGGGCAAGAACGGCAACGCAGGCTCGCTTTTTCATGGACGTGTCTCCGGGCCGGCTGTGACGGAATTCGTTGGGCGGGCCTGTCCCCCTGCTTGAATTTCAAAGGCAATGGATCGGGGTTGCTACAGGTAATTGCCGGTACGTTTCTATGTTAGACTTCATAAGCGGCACCGTATTGTATGCACGGTTGTTGCTCCACATGGCCGTACTGCGCCAAGCAACCCTGTTTTCTCAGCCGGGCGCAGGCCAATCGCAGGCCGCGGTGGCTGTGCGCTTCATCAATACGGGCCGGCCATCGCCCTCGACGGAAAAATGGAGATGCATCTGGGAGGCGGACTCAGCGCATATCATCTCACCGGGCGATTGAAGCACGACTGTTTCTCTCCATCCAATCCGGAAAAACCCTCCAACCGAGAACGAAAAAGAGACGGACTGAATTGACCGGCCCATGCTGAACACTGAAGAAACGCGGGAGCAAAAAACCTGCACGGCGTGCGGACACGACAATCACCCCATAGCGAATTTTTGCGGAAATTGCGGAGAGCGCCTTCCGGTTCAGAGATTCTGCGACCAGTGCGGCGAAGAGTGCGTCCAGGGGGCCCGGTTCTGCCATGCGTGCGGGGCGTCGCTTGCTCGCGATGGCCTTCCACAAGGGCAGGAACGGCCGCGAGGCGGCGACCCGTCGGATAGCGGCGCGGACGGCGTCAAGGCGCAGGGAATTTCGCGACGGATGATTTCGGCTTTCCTCGCAATGCCCTGGCGAAAGATCGCGGGACTGGAGACTCCGCCGGCCTCCGAAGACCCCGAAGGGCTGGAAGAGCCTTCAGCCGGGCCCGCTCGCCCGCATGCGTCCGAGCGGTTCGCAAGCCTCGGGTCCCCCGCAACGGTTCGCGCAAACGTCTGCCGGGCCATGGCCGCGATGGCTCTCGCGGTGGGCGGTCAATGGCTGCTCGGCCGCGGACAGACTATCCCCGCGCTCGGTCTGTACGCCGCGGGCATTGCGCTTGCCGTCTGGGCGTTCCGGCTGAATTCGGACGACGCCGTGCCGGCCGCAGACCCCGGCACGGCCTGGCTGTTGCCCGCAAAGTGGTTGGCGCCGGTTCTGCTCCTGCCCGTCCTGCCCGCGGGCCTGTCCCTTACCCGCTTTCTGACCGACCCGAGGCATCCGCCCGATTCCTTCTGGCTGCTCCATTTCGCCGGCATACTGTTGTTTATCGCCTGCGTTTACTTTGCAGACCGCCGTCTGGCCCCTGCAGGCACGCGCCTGGCGTCAAGGCTGAAAAGGCTGAAATCCTCCTTTCTCGGAACGACCGAGGATCCGCGGCCGTGGAGGACGGGCGAACGTTTGGCGGCGGTCGCAGTCCTGTGCGTCGGACTGTTTCTCAGACTCTACGACCTGCCCGATTTCCCCTTCGGGACCTGGTATGACGAGGCGGACTTTGCCCTGCAGGCGCAGCGGATTCTGCGGGAGCCGACCTACCGTCCTCTCTTTATCGACTCAATTCACGGTCCGGCACACTACATCTACCTCGTCTCCGCGCTCTTTTGGATGCTGCCCGACGTCACCTTCGTCATCCGCCTGGCCAGCGTGCTGCTGGGCATGCTGTCGATCGCAGCCGCTTTCATGGCGGGCAATCAGCTGTTCGGGCGGGGCCCCGGGCTCATGCTAGCCTTTCTGGTTGCCGTGTCGCGCTGGAGCTTTAATTTCAGCCGGATCGGCATGTTCAACATCCCCGTCACCTTGTTCGCATTCCTGGGAATCGGCTTCCTGCTGCGGGCCCTGCGCCGCAATCGCCTGACCGACTACCTGTGGGCGGGGCTGCTGCTTGGGTTCGGCTACAACTTTTATCTGGCGTTCACTTTGTTTCTCATGGTGGTTTCCGTCTTCGTCCTCCGACACTTTGTCTCACATTTCGGTCTTCTGAGGCATCAGTGGAAGGGTCTCCTGGTTACGGCAATGGGCGTACTGCTGTTCCTGGCGCCCCTCGCTGTCTTTTCGCAGGAAGAGCCGGACATCTTCTTCAGGCGTACGCGCACCGTGTCGATTTTCAACGAGTACCCCCCGGACCAGGTTGTGGACCAGCTGCTGGACAGCGCAGTCAAACATTCCCTTATGTACAATGTGCGCGGCGACCCGAACGGTCGCCACAATCTGCCGAGCGAGCCTACGCTTGCCCCCGCCGCCGGCGCGCTTTTCGTTCTGGGGCTGGGCATAAGCCTCGCAAGTCTGTGGCGGCGACGTTCTCTGCTGCTGGTCTCGTGGCTTCTGGTGATGATGAGCGGCGGCGTCTTCTCGCTCAGCTTCGAGGCGCCGCAGTCGCTGCGCGCCATCGGCGCCCTGCCCGCCGTTTACCTGCTGGCGACCCTGCCACTGGCCCAGCTGTGGCAGAACTGGCGCGCGGCGACGGCCGCGGCAAGCGCGCCGCGGGAACAGACGGAAGACGGCGCAGGGGAGAGCAAAGGACCGTTCGCCCTGGCCGGGCTGCAAGCCGCGTTGGGAAAGTTTCAATTGCCTCTGGTTCGCCGCGGACCGATCCTTTGCCTGTCTGTTGTTCTCTTCGCCATTGCCGCACATAACTACAGGATCTACTTCGTCGACCAGCGGAACGATTTCGCCGTCTGGAACGCCTACTCCACGGGCGAGACCATTACCGCCTCGGTCATCGCTGAAAACGCCGGGAACGCGGATACGGACATCTTTGTCACTTCCCACTTTGCCAACCATCCAACCGTGCGTTTCGTCGGCAATGCCGAGTCGTCTTACCAAAGCGTTGACTACACGGCGACATTGCCCATGCCGCTCTCGCCCGACCGCGACGCGCTTTTCCTCATGGACCCCGAACGCCGAAGCTTCTTTGAATAAGCGCGCAGCTTCTATCCGAACGGGGAATTTGTCGAGCACAAGCCGCCCTTCGGCGGCCCGACGGTCCTCTATGAAGTTCGTCTCCGCCCTGCCGACGTCGCCTCGATTCAGGGAATAAGCGTATCCTACTTTGAAGGAAGCGGGTGGTCGGGCGCCCCGGTGAAGGTCGAAAGGCATCCGACGGTCTCCGTGGACTGGCCCCGCGAAGCGCCCTTGGCGGGATCGTTTTCAGCCGAGTGGAACGGCGTTCTCAACATCGAGCAGTACGGCCCGCACAAGTTTGTCCTGCGCGCGCCGGCCGCCGCCGAACTGTACGTAGACCAGGAGCTCGTGGCCCGGCTTGAGGAGGAGGCGGAGCCCGGCCCGGCGGAGGAGACCGGGGAGGCAACGGCCGCGTTGCAGCTGGCGCTGGGCCTTCACAGGCTGCGGCTGCGCGCCGCAGGCGGTCATGGCCCCGTTACCCTTTCCTGGCAGCGCCCCGGCGAGGAGGAACGGATCGTGCAATCGTCGGCCCTGCACGTGCCGCCCGTGGCAAGCAACGGCCTGTTGGGGCGATACTACGCCAACGGCAACTGGGAGGAGCCGCCGGCGTTCACCCGCATCGACCCGCAGATAAACCTCTACTTTCACAACATCCCGCTGCCGCGCCCGTACACCGTGGAATGGCGGGGCAAGCTGGCCGTACCCCACGACGGCGAATACCGCCTGGGAATCGAGTCCATAGACGAGTCGGAGCTGTGGATCGACGGCGAGCCGGTCGCGGCAAGCCCGGAACCAAATCAGTACGATGAAGGTGCCGTCACTTTGACCGCCGGGCTGCACGACATACGCATCCGCTACGCCGCCCGCACGTCCCACTACCACGTCAATCTCCACTGGACACCGCCGGGCCAGGCGCGCATGCTGGTGCAGGCCGAGGCGCTCATCCCCCCGCAGGGCAGCTACGATCACCTGTCCGTTGAGGATCTTGCGGTTTTCGACAGACAGCCGGCGGCAACGTTTGCCGGCCTGCCTCTCAACGCAGCGCCTCTTCCGACGGACGGGCAGCGGACGGCCCGATTTGAAGTCGTAAACGATACGTTTGAACGCCCCCGGGGCGTGGCCGCGGCCAACGGCAGGTTCTACGTCGTCGATCCCGGCCAGAGGGCTCTGTTCGTCCTGGATGCGGAGGGAGGAGAGATCGCCCGGATTCGCCGTTCAAATCGACGCTTCGGCGAACCGGTGGACGTCGCCGCCGACGCAGCCGGCAACATCTATGTTCTCGATGCCGGAAACGGCGGGCGGGTCTCCGTTCACGACGCCGCCGGCGACTTCGTGCGGGCGATCCCCTTGCCTGACAACCAGATGGGCAACAGCAGAGGTCTTGACGTCGATGCGCACGGGCGCATCTGGGTGGCCGTGACGCCGGCGATGGCGGTGGCCGCCTTCGACCGGGACGGCCGGGAGCTGGCGCGCATTTCGACAGTCCTGCCGGGAGGAGACTTCCAGCCGGTCGACGTGGCTTTCCATGGGGAATTATATACTTGACACAACCATGATGGTGTGATACAATGGTGGTATAGTCAACAACTAAGGACTAGCCACCATGAACCTCAAAAACTACGACAGCCTCTACAGCCTGATGGAAGCGTTCCCGACTGAGGAATCTTGCATCGAACACCTGGAGAAGCTGCGTTGGCCTTGCGGGATCGTCTGCCAGTGGTGCGGATGCTCCCGCAAATTCTATCATATCAGCCGTTCCCATCGCTACAAGTGGCTGATTGCGCAGGGCGATTGCATCTAAATTGGGTCAGAACATCGAAATGCAGCCGAATACTCTTCCAGGTCGGGGTAAGACACAGGGAAATGTACGAAAGATGGCACGTAGACGGAGAATTTAACTTATCTCGCCGACTGAGGGCC
>JAJDZJ010000123.1 GCA_022824685.1 Caldilineaceae bacterium | reverse complement strand
CTCGCCGACTGAGGGCCTGATCCGCGGCGTCTTCCCGTCGATATTCAGTAAGCGCAGGGTGATTTCCACTTATTCTCGCTTTCTTCTGGCCACAATTTCAACTGAATCGGCCTACAGATTTAGATGCGATTGCCCTGCGTTGTTTGCCCTTATGCTGGCGGTAGGCTATAATCTGGCGCATTATAGCCGGAACGGAATCTTCTTACCCTCATCACCGTACCGGGACCCAGGTCGACGACTCTCTCGGCAGCAGGGCTACACCTTTTTCGAATAGAATTTGGGATGGGTTTTCAGGGCACGCACCGTTCCGAACCTTTCCCAGGCCGTGCGTTCAACTGGGGGAACACTTTAGCAAGAAAGAGCACTGACGAAAATGGTCAAATTGGCTGGCACACACAGTTTTGACGCTCCGAAGAGCGAAGTATGGGAAGCGCTGATGGATCCCGACGTGCTTTCCCGAGTTCTGCCTGGGTGCAAACGGCTGGACAAGACCGCGGACAACGAATTCAGCGGCGAGATCAGCATTCGGGTCGGGCCTGTGCAGGGCAATTTCAACGGCAAGGTCACGCTGGATGACATTGATGCGCCCAATGGTTACAGGATGGAGATTGCGGGCCAAGGTCGGCCCGGATTCGTCAAGGGTGTCGGCACGCTGCGGTTGGAGGGGGATGGGCCGACGACGCTCCATTATGACGGCGATGCGCAGTTGAGCGGGCGCATTGCCAGTGTGGGACAGCGCCTGGTTGACAGCACGGCGCGTTCTCTGACCCGGCAGGGCCTGCAGTCGCTCGATAGCATCATTGCGGCGCGCCTTCAGCCGGCGCAGCCGGAGGTTGGCGGGGGCGATGCGGCGTCGGCGCCTTCGAACGGCACGGAGGCGACATCAGGCGCGGACAAGCAGAGCGCGGACGCGCAGGGAGCGACTGCGCCGGGAGGCGCCGCCGCGCCACGCGGGCAACCGGAGGCGGCAACGCCCTCAACAGTGGAAGTTGGCGTCAATGTGGCCCGAGACATCGTCTCGGATTTGGCCAAAGAGATTCCAATCGACAGCAACGGGCGCAAAGCGCTCTACATTTTAGCCGGTTTCGCCGCGATTGTGTGGATGTGGCGTCAACTATTCGGCAAAGCCAAATCGTAGGTATTTCTTCAAAACTCCAAAAGAGGAGGAAGCTCAATGGGTATATCCATCGAACTGGAGGTCAATGGCGCCGGCGTCAGCAAGGAGGTTGAGCCGAGGCTGCTTCTTGCGCATCTCCTGCGCGAGGAACTGGGCCTGACGGGCACGAAGATCGGTTGCGATACGAGCCAGTGCGGCTCCTGCACAATCCTGCTCGATGGGCAGGCGGTCAAATCGTGCACCGTACTGGCGGTCCAGGCGGATGGCAGCGAGGTAACAACGATCGAGGGCCTGGCCAACGGGGAATATCATCCAATGCAGCAGGCTTTCTGGGACAACCATGGGCTGCAGTGCGGCTTTTGCACGCCGGGCATGATTATCTCCTGCGTCGACCTTTTGAACTCGAACCCGCAGCCGAGCGAAGATGAGATTCGCCATGGGTTGGAGGGGAATCTGTGCCGCTGTACCGGATATCACAATATCGTGCGTGCGGTGCAGGCTGCCGCCGAGACGATGAACGGCTAAAGGAGGAACTGGAATATGGCAGGTGAAAGCAACGGCGCGGGTGTATTCGGTTCATCCATCCGCCGAAGAGAGGATCCTGAGCTGATTACGGGTCAGGCGAAATATACAGATGACCTTCAGCTGTCAGGGATGGTCTACTGCACGATATTGCGAAGCGATTACGCGCACGCCAAGATAAACGGAGTCGACGCCAGCGAAGCCGAGGCGCTGGACGGCGTGATTGCCGTCTACACGGCCAAGGATATTGAGGCGAGCGGCGTACCGGGCGGCATTCCCGTTGGCTGGCTGCTGCCAGACATGAAGATCCCCGAGCATTACATGCTGGCGAAGGATACGACGCGCTATGTTGGTGACGGCGTGGCGATCGTGGTGGCGGAAGACCAGTACACGGCGCATGACGCCCTGGACTTGATCTATGTGGATTACGATCCGCGCGATGGGGTTGCCGACCCCAAGAAAGCGACAGAGGACGGAGCGCCGCTGGTGCATGACGAGGCGCCCAACAACATCGCCTTCGATTGGGAGATTGGCGACAAGGAGCAGACGGACGCGGCGTTCGCCAATGCGGCGCACGTGGCCAGCCTGGACATTGTCAACAACCGCCTGATTCCGAATGCGATGGAGCCGCGCGCCGCGCTGGCGGATTACAACAGCATCACGGGTGAGTTGACGCTCTACATGACGACGCAGAATCCGCATATTCACCGGCTGTTGATGAGCCTGGCTTCGCTGGGCCTGCCGGAGCACAAGATCCGGGTGATTGCGCCAGAGGTGGGGGGCGGATTCGGCAGCAAGATTCACCACTACGCGGATGAGGCGATCGCCGCGTGGGCGTCGATGCAGGTTGGGCGGCCGGTGAAGTGGACGGCGACGCGAACTGAGACCTATCTGACGGATGCGCATGGCCGCGATCACGTGACGCACGGCGAGCTGGCGATGGACGCTGACGGCAGGTTCATCGGGCTGCGCGTGGACACATACGCGGCGATGGGCGCGTATCTTTCGACATTTGCGCCGGCGGTGCCCACCTATCTGTACGGCACGCTGATGTCCGGCGAGTATGATCTGCCGGCGATCCACTGCCATGTATACGGCGTCTTCACGCACACAGTCCCTGTTGACGCGTACCGTGGTGCGGGCCGGCCCGAAGCCACATTTATAGTCGAACGTCTGGTGGACGAGGCCGCGCGTGTCTCCGGCATCGATCCGGCCGAGATCCGACGACGCAATTTCGTTTCGCCGGACGCCTTTCCATACCAGACGCAGGTTGCGCTTGAGTATGACAGCGGCAACTATGAAGGCGCGCTGGACAAGGCGCTGGAGGCGATCGGATACGACGACTTCCGCAAGGAGCAGGCGGCGGCGAGAGAAGAGGGCAAATTCCTGGGCATCGGCCTTTCCACCTACATCGAGGCGTGCGGCCTGGCGCCTTCGGCGGTGGTCGGTTCGCTGGGCGCGCAGGCGGGCCAGTGGGAGAGCGCGGTTGTGCGCGTTCACGCCACCGGCAAGGTGACGGTGTACAGCGGCTGTTCCGGCCACGGACAGGGTCACGAGACCACCTTTGCGCAGATCGTAGCGAGCGCGCTCGGTGTTCCATACGAAGATATCGACGTGATTGAGGGTGATTCCGGCGTCATGCCGCACGGTTGGGGCACGTACGGCAGCCGCAGCGCGGCGACGGGCGGCAGCGCGATCGCGTCCGCGGCGGAGAAGGTGGTAGACAAGGCGCGGACAATCGCCGCGCACCTGCTTGAGGCAGCCGAGGAGGACCTGGCATTTGAGGATGGCAACTTCTTCGTCAAGGGCTCCCCGGATCAGGCCCAGTCGCTGCCGGATGTGGCGTTGCAGGCGTATCTTGCGCACAATCTGCCGAAGGGAATCGAGCCGGCGCTGGAGGCGACAAGCTTCTACGATCCGGCCAACTTCGTATTCCCGTTTGGCACGCATGTCGCGGTAGTCGAGATTTGCGCCAGCACGGGCCAGGTTGATCTGAAGCGTTACCTTGCGGTGGACGACGTGGGCAACGTCATCAACCCGATGATTGTGGATGGACAGGTGCACGGCGGCATTGCGCAGGGCGTGGGGCAGTCTCTGTATGAGACGGCTGTCTACGATGACGGCGCCAATCTGCTGAGCGGCACGATGCTGGACTATGCCGTGCCCAAGGCCCACTTCCTGCCCTCCTTCGAAACCGACCGCACCGTGACACCCTGCCCGCACAATCCGCTGGGCGTCAAAGGCGTGGGCGAAGCGGGCACGATCGCTTCTCCGGCCGCCGTTGTGAATGCGGTGGTGGACGCGCTGTCTCCTTTCGGCGTGAACCACATCGACATGCCGGTGACATCGGAAAAGGTCTGGAACGCAATGAACTAGCTTTTGGCTTAACGTTTTCGGTGGCAGCGGCCAACTTTCGGGTTGACGGCCGTCCTGGTTGACGGCCAGCCCTGTTTCACTGAAGGCGGAAGGCTGGAAGCGCACAACGGGAGTAAAACGAATGTACCCATCTAAATTCGATTACCATCGCCCGTCATCCGTTCAGGAGGCGGTTCAGATCCTCGCTGACAATCCTGATGCCAAAGTCCTGGCAGGCGGGCACAGCCTGATTCCGGTGATGAAGCTGCGGCTGGCTGCGCCTGCTGCGCTGGTGGACATCGGGCGCATTGACGCATTGCAGAGCATCAGCCGTTCCAACGGCAGTCTGCGCATCGGAGCATGTGTCACGTACAATGAGATCGCCAATTCGGCTGATGTACAGGCGGCCGCGCCGTTGCTTGCGGAGGCGGCCGGCCAGATCGGCGACCGCCAGGTACGATACCGCGGCACGATCGGGGGCAATCTTTCGCACGCTGACCCGGCGTCGGATCTGCCGGCGGCGGCGCTGGCGCTGGGCGCGACGTTGCATGTGGCGGGGTCTGGCGGCAGCCGTTCAGTCAGCGCGTCCGACTTCTTTGTCGATCTGATGATGACTGCGCTGCAGGCGGACGAGATTCTCACCGAGGTCGAGATTACGGCAGCGGGCGCGGGAACCGGTTCGGCATACGTGAAGTTTGAGCATCCGGCTTCCGGCTATGCGCTGTGCGGCGCGGCGGCGGTTGTGACGCGCGACGCGGGCGGCAGCTGCACGGGAGCGAGTCTCTGTTTCAACGGCGTGTCGGCCACAGCGGTTTCGGCGGCGGATGCTGCGTCGAGCCTGGTGGGCTCCGACCTGAGCGACGGCGCGATCGATAGCGCGGTGAGCGGCATGTCCATTCCTGACGCGACGGGGGACATGTTTGCCTCGGCCGGATACCGGCAGGAGCTGGCGAGGACGCTGGGCGCGCAGGCTCTGCGGACGGCGCGAGACAGAGCGTAGCCGCTAAGGATTCGTAGAAGGAATCGCGGGGCGTAGCGGGCGGCGGGTGAAGTCACAGTTCAATTGCCGCTCGTTACGGTCCGCGGCAGTTCATGCGTCTCGTTGTGGTCGGCGTCAGCGGTTCGGGCAAGACGACGCTGGCGCGGCAGATAGCCCAGAAACTGTCATTGCCCCACGTAGAGTTAGACGCGCTTTTCTGGGAAGCGAACTGGCAGGCCGCGTCCAGGCCTGTTTTTCGCGGGCGCGTGCAAGCGGCGACCGCGGGGGATGCCTGGGTCGTAGACGGCAACTACAGCCAGGCCCGAGACATCGTGTGGGGCCGCGCGACGCATCTGGTGTGGCTGGATTACGGACTGGCCCGGGTGATGGGGCGCGTAATCCGGCGGACGGTCAGGCGCATGCTGTCGAGGCAGGAGTTGTGGAGCGGCAATCGCGAGACTTTAGGCAACTCCGTTGGGCGCAACAGCATCATCTGGTATGCCCTCACCAGTCATCGCCGTTACCGCAAGAGATATCTGCCGCTTTTTGACAGCGACGAGTTCAGACACCTGCATGTGTACCAGTTCAAGGATCCGCAAGAGGCCGCTCACTGGCTGCGAACGACAGTTCATCCCAATTCATCGACACCCCAATGACCACTCCAAACCAGTTGCCCTCGGTTGAATCCGTCGCTGACGCGTTGCGCACAAAGGCGTACATTGCCGACCACAGCCTTGCGACGGCAGTATTCCTTGCCCTCAAACTGAAGCGTCCCTTGTTCCTGGAGGGAGAGGCCGGCGTCGGCAAGACTGAAGTGGCGAAGATTCTGTCACAGATGCTTGACACGCGGTTGATCCGGCTCCAGTGTTACGAGGGGCTGGATGTGAGCACGGCGGTTTATGAGTGGAACTACGCGCGCCAGATGCTCCAGATCCGGTTGATGGAGGCGACGGAGCCGGCCAGGCAGGCGACGTCAGAGTTCGATGGACAGACGGGCCGGGCGTTGCGGGAGTCGGCGATTCAGGACCTTTTCAGCGACACGTTTTTGCTGCGGCGGCCGCTTTTGGAGGCGATAGACAGCCGCGGACGGCAGAACGGGAAGGCGCCGATCCTTTTGATCGATGAGTTGGACAGGGCCGACGAGGAGTTTGAGGCGTTTCTGCTGGAAGTCCTGAGCGATTTTCAGATCACGATACCGGAGATCGGCACGATCCAGGCGGCGACGCCGCCGGTTGTGGTGATCACGTCCAACCGGACGCGCGAGATACATGATGCGCTGAAAAGGCGCTGCCTGTACCACTGGATAGACTATCCGAGCTTTGAGAAGGAGTATGCGATCCTGCGGGCGAAGGCGCCGGACGCGTCGGAACGGCTTTCGCGTGAGGTAGTTGGTTTTGTGCAGGAGTTGCGGCGCGGGGAGCTGTATAAGTTCCCGGGGGTTGCTGAGACGCTGGACTGGATGAATGCCCTCACGGCGCTCGATCAGGAGGAGCTGACCGAGGATGTCGTGGACGAAACGTTGGGCGTGCTGCTCAAATACCGGGACGACATCGAAAAGGTGCAGGGCCAGACCGTTCGCGAGATCGTGCAAGTGCTGCGGAAGTCAGCGGCGGTCAATGAATAGTGCAGCCGCAAACGACTCTTGACTCCCCGCCCATCAGCGGCGCTGATGGAAATTTTCTGCAGAACATGCTGCTCTTCGCGCGCCTGCTGCGCGGGCTGAGCATTCCTGTCACACCGACCCAGATTCTCGACCTGGTGGAAGCGCTGACGCAGATCAATTTGCGGGTCAAGGCGCAGGCCCGGGATGCGGCCAGGGCGATTCTGGTCAGCAGGCAGGAGCACCTGGAGCTGTTCGACGAGGCGTTTGAGATGTTTTGGCGGGCGCGGGAGAGGCAGGAGCTGGCCCGGATCAATCTTGGTGAACTGCTGCAACGCACGCCTCAGGGAGAAATTCAGTACCGCCTGATACGCGCCAACCGCGAGAACCGGGACGCCCCCCAGCAGGTGGATCAAGATCCCCTAGTCGAGAAAATCTACACCTACAGCAGTGTGGAAGCCCTGCGCAGCCGTGACTTTGCGACGATGACCGAGTATGAGTTGCAGCAGGTGCGTTCGTTTATGCAACAGCTGCAGTGGTCACCGGCGGAACGGCGAACGAGGCGCCGGGCGCCATCGAGCAGCGGCGACCTGGTCGACCTGCGCAGGTCGCTGCGGCAGAACGTGCGGTATGGGGGGGAACCGATGGTGATTGCGCGGCGCGAGCGAAAGAGGAGGCGGCGCCCGATCGTGGCCCTTGCCGATATCAGCGGGTCGATGGACCGCTACAGCCGCGTCCTGTTGCAGTTTCTGTACTCGATCACCCATGCGCTGGACAGAGTTGAGGCGTTCGTTTTCAGCACCCGGTTGACCCGCATCACGCGACATCTGCGCCGGCGGGACATTGATTTGGCGCTGGACCAGACCGCCGAGGCTGTGCATGATTGGGCCGGAGGCACGCGCATAGGGGAAGCGGTTCGGGCCTTCAACTTTGACTGGGCGCGCCGCGTCTGCGGACAGGGGGCCATCGTGCTGGTGATCAGCGACGGCTGGGACCGGGGCGATCCGGAGTTGCTGGGAGCGGAGATGGGCCGGTTGCAGCGCAGCTGTCATCGACTAATCTGGCTCAACCCTCTGCTTGGCTCGCCCAGTTACGAGCCACTCACGCGTGGCATCCAAGCGGCGTTGCCGCATACTGACGAGTTCCTGCCGGTGCACAATCTGATTAGCCTGGAGCAGCTGGCGCAGGTGATGGCGGACGCGCAGACATGAGAAGGGGTTGGGCTGCCGCTTTGAAGCAGGGTGGTCCGTGTGGTCCGGCCATCCGCCATTTTGATGGTTGACAGAGGCGGCTGGATATTGTCCGGAATGAGGGGAGGCAGGTGTTCCGATGAAAGAGATCCTGGCGGATATTGACGGATGGCGGCAGGCGGGCAAGCGGGTTGCTCTGGCGACGGTGGTGCAGGTGTACGGTTCGGCGCCGCGGCCGCTGGGAGCGAAGCTGGCCGTGTCCGAAGACGGCGCGATGGTCGGTTCGGTAAGCGGCGGATGTGTTGAGAGCGCCACTGTGCAGGAGGCGCTGGAGGTGTTGTCGACGGGCGCGCCGCGTCTCGTTTCCTACGGCATCGCGGATGAGACGGCGTGGGAGGTCGGCCTGGCCTGTGGCGGGACGATCGAGGTATTTGTCGAACCGCTGGATTGGTAGGGTCTGGAAGGGAAACGTGGCTGAACTTTTCGATCAGGTCGCGCAGGCCATCCGGGAGGATGAACTGTGCGCAGTCGTGACCGCGCTTAGCGGGGAGAGAGTGGGAGGAAAGCTGCTGGCGCGGCGAGCGGCTCCTCGGGAAGGCGGCTCACCCGTCGAGATCGCGGGATCTTTGGGGAACGGGGCGCTTGACCAGGCTGCTGTCGAGCGGGCAAGGGACGCGATGGAGGCGGGGCGGACGACTCGCGTTACGATTGCGGCAGAAGGCCGCGAATGGGACCTGCTCATCGACGTCCATGTGCCGCAGGAGAAGCTGGTGATCGTGGGCGCGGTTCACATCGCGATCCCTCTTGTCACTTTTGCCAAGGCGCTCGGGCTGTACACGGTCGTGATTGACGCCCGGCAGATCTTTGCCACCCAGGACCGGTTCGACCATGCCGACGAGTTGGTTCGGAGTTGGCCCGAGGACGCGCTGCCGGAGATGACGTTATCCGAATCCACATATTTCGTCACTTTGACGCATGACGAAAAGCTGGACACGCCGGCCCTCATTCATTCGCTGGACCATCCGGTGGGATATGTTGGCGCGCTGGGGTCCAAGCGGACGCATGCGAAGAGGGTGGTCGTCCTGCGCGAGGCCGGCGTGAGCGACGAAAAGATTGCCCGCATCCACGCGCCGATTGGGCTCGACCTGGGCGGGCGCAGCCCGGAGGAGATCGCGCTGGCGATTATGGCGGAGATCGTACAGGTCCGCAATCGCCGTACCGATCGCAACACCGATCGCAGCAAGGAGGGGCGCAAGTGAGTTTGCACCCGTTGATGCAGGCGTTGGCGCGCATGTATGGGGCTGACCGTCTCCTGACGCGACCGGCCCAGCTTATGGCATACGAATCGGACGCGCTGACGGCATTTCAGCAGAGACCGGCGGCGGTGGTGATCCCGCAGGACCGGGAGGAGGTGCTCGAGACGATTCGCCTTTGCCACGAGCACGAGACGCCATTCGTTGCGAGGGGGAGCGGCACCAGTCTGTCGGGCGGTTCGCTGCCGATCGCGGACGGGATTGTAATTGCGCTCAACCGGCTGGACCGGATTTTGCGGCTGGACGCGGCGGAGCGCATCGCCGTTGTCGAGCCGGGCGTCATCAATCTGAAGGTGTCGGAGGCGGCGAAGCCGCATGGCCTCTACTACGCGCCCGATCCGTCCAGCCAGTCGATTTGCACGATTGGCGGAAACGTTGCCTTCAACTCGGGCGGGGCGCACTGCCTGAAGTATGGAATGACGAGCAACCATGTACTGGGGATGACGGTTGCGCTGCCCGATGGCGAGGTCGCGACGCTTGGCGGCGAGAGCCTGGAAGGGGTCGGTCCTGATCTGCCGGGCTTTTTCGTGGGCAGCGAAGGGCTGTTCGGGGTTGCGCTGGAGATCACGCTGCGGCTGCTGCCGATTCCGGAGACGTATCGTACGGTGCTGGCGGCCTACGACTCGCTGCATGCGGCGGGGGACGCGGTGACTGCGGTCGTTGCTTCGGGCCTGCTGCCGGGCGCGATCGAGATCATGGACGCGCTGGCGATCAAGGCGGCGGAGGTGGGGGCAAAGGCGGGGTATCCGAAGGCGCCTGCGCTGCTTATCGTCGAATTGGAGGGGGAAGCGGGCGCGGTGGAGGCAGAGTTCGCGCAACTGATGCAGCTGATCGAAGAGACAGCGCCGCTCGAGGTGCGCATGGCCCAGACCGCGGATGAACGCGCCCGCATCTGGAAGGGGCGCAAGGCGGCATTTTCGGCAGTGGGACGGCTGGCCCCGGACTATATTGTGCAGGATGGGGTTGTGCCTCGCAGCCGGCTTGGCGACGCGCTGGCGGAGATTGACCGGCTGAGCGCAAGCTACGGCATAGACGTGGCGAATGTGTTCCACGCGGGGGACGGGAATCTGCACCCGTTGATCCTGTTTGACGGTCGCGAGGAGGGCGCGTTGGAACGAGCGGAGGAGCTGGCCGGCGAAATCCTAGAGCTGTGCGTCGACCTGGGGGGTTCGATAACGGGCGAGCATGGGGTGGGCATGGAGAAGCGGGCGTATCTTCCCAAGATGTATGGGCCGGTGGAGATGCAGGCGATGGAGGACGTGCGGCGCAGCGTGGACAGCCTATCACTGGCCAATCGCGGCAAGATGCTGCCGGCGGGGGAGGCGGAATCTTTGACGCACGTCGGCCCCCATCCACTGGAGAAGGCGGGCGTCATATTCAGGGAATAGCGCAAGTCCGGGGCCCCAAGGAAGCGATCGCGAAGAGGTGTTGCCCAAGGGACAGGGGGTCATGCGCAGGGACGGGAAAATCCGGATACGGGAAAGGCGATTTGACAGAAGGCCAGAGTGTGGGAGTGTTGTTGCGGTGAGAGGAACTCTTTTCTTTGCATCTGCCCTGTTCATCCTCGCCGCTATCGGGGGGTGCGCGCCGAGCGGGAGTCTTTCGGAACAAGAGACAGTTTCGGTGGCCGAACAGCAGCCTGATCCGACCGTTACGCCGACGCCGCCGGTTGAGAACCTAGCGGTGTTGGGCACAGGAGATGCGTTTGAGCGAAGCGGCGACGCGCAGCTGGCGATCGATGGAGACCTTGAGACGATCTGGAACTCCCAACAGCTTGCGCCGCAGTGGTTTTCGATCACATTTGATGCGTTCTACCTGGTCAGCAAGATCGAGCTGGTTGTGACGCAGCTGCCGGCAGGGCCGACTACGCATGAGATCTGGCTCGGGAGCGGTTCGGACAGGCGGGTGCTGCAGGAGCGGCTGATCGACGTAGAGACGGAAGACGGCCAGATCCTGGAGATCGAGATCGAGCCGGCGCGGCGAGCGAACGAGGTACTGATTGTTACACTGGACAGCCCCAGCTGGGTCGGTTGGCGAGAGGTAAAGGTGTATGGGTTGCAGTCTGCGGGCCTTTTGGAACCCGCGGTAGAGGGAAGCGCGGGGGAAGAGGCGGCGGTGGGAGATAACATTGCGGCCTTCGGCTCCGCGTTTGCTTCGGCGGGGGAGGAACTGGCGCATCTGGCGGTTGACGGCGACGCGGACTCAAGCTGGACAGCGCAACTTCCGGCCCCACAGTGGTATTCGGTTTCGTTCGACGAGCAGTATGACGTAGACAAGGTGGAGCTGGTGATCGCGCAGCCTGCGGCCGGGCCGACCACGCATGAGGTGTGGCTGGGAGACGGCTCCAGCACACGGACTTTGTACAGGCGATTTGAGGGCGTCCATACGGAGGACGGCGAGGCGCTGGAGGTCCCGATCGTTCCCGCGCGCAGTGTGAGCGAGGTACAGATTCTGACGCTGGACAGTCCCGGCCCGGTGGCCTGGCGCGAGGTGAGGGTGTTTGGATCCGCGACGGCAGGGACAGGCAGGGCAGCGGCGACCGCTCCATTTTCGCTGCGCAAAGTGGTGGACGGGCTGGCGTTGCCGGTGCATGTGACCCATGCCGGCGACGGGTCTGAGCGACTATTTGTGGTCGAGCAGGAGGGGCGCATCCGGATTGTCAGGGATGGAGAAGTTGTGGAGACGCCCTTTCTGGACATATCGGAACGCGTCCGTTGTTGCGGGGAGCGGGGATTGCTCAACATCGCATTCCCGCCCGGGTATGATGCCAAACAGTATTTCTATGTGAGTTACACGGATAGACCGGGAGATACGGTTATCAGCCGCTTCAGGACGACGGACGATCCTGACAGGGCGGACGCGGAGAGCGAGGAGATGGTTCTCCTGATCTCGCAGCCGGACCAGGTCCATAACGGCGGCCGCATCGTCTTCGGGCCCGTGGACGGATATCTGTATGTTGGGAGCGGTGACGGCGGCCATCCGACGCTCAAGGATGTGGAGAATCGTGCGCAGGACCCGGGCACGCTGCTGGGCAAGATTTTGCGTATCGACGTGGAATCGGAAGCCAGGCCGTACGGCGTTCCCGCAGACAACCCGTTTGCGCAGAGCGAGGGGCATCGCGCCGAGATCTGGGCGCTGGGTCTGCGCAATCCCTGGGGTTTTGCCTTTGACAGCGTGACCGGCGATCTGTACATCCCGGATGCAGGCCACATCAAGCACGAAGAGGTGAATTTTCAGCCCGCGGAGAGCGGAGGCGGCGAGAATTACGGCTGGAATATCAAGGAAGGGAGCCGGTGTTTTGAATCTCTGCCGTGCAGCGCGCAGGGTCTCATTTCGCCGGTGGTTGAGTACGATCATGTCTATTCCTGCGCGATCGTGGGCGGGGCGGTCTATCGCGGGAGCGACTACCCGACACTACAGGGCATCTTCTTCTATGGCGACTTCTGCAGCGGCAGGGTGTGGGGCCTGAAGCGTGCGGAGGCGGATTCGGGCGTGAGCATCCATGATGGCTGGCAGAGCACGCCTCCGGTCAACGCCAGGGTCCCCGTCAGCAGCGTGGGGGAGGACGGAGAAGGCAATCTGTACGTGACGGGCTATGCGGATGGCGCTCTCTACCTGATCACGGCCAGATAGGGTGTCCAGGCTGGCGTCCTCGGGGATGGGCGCCTGGAGGCCTGATAGTCAGCGGTTATCGCCATGCAGACTGGCACACAGTAAGTTAATGTGGGCCGTCTATGGGGCGGGAAGCGGTCTTGTAAGAAGCTTAGGGCAATGAATACGGTATCTGAAGTTCAGGATGCAGTGAAGGGAGCGAGGCGGGTACGGGTGCGGGGCGGAGGCTCCAAGCCGGCGCTCTCGCAGCGCCGGTGCGCCGAAGACACCCAACTGCTCGACCTGGCCGGCTTGCAGGGCATTGTGGACTATCAGCCGGAGGAGTACACGTTTACTGCGCGTGCCGGCACGACAGTCGCCGAGGTCGCGGCGATGCTGGACGGGAAGGGGCAGTACCTGCCATTCGATCCGCCGCTGGCGGATCGCGGGGCGACGCTGGGCGGCACTGTGGCCGCGGGCCTGAGCGGTTCCGGGCGCTATCGTTACGGCGGCATCCGCGATTTCCTGATTGGCATTCGCTTTGTCGATGGGCGGGGGCAGGAGATCCGGGGCGGGGGCGCCGTGGTCAAGAATGCGGCGGGATTCGACTTCCCCAAACTGTTCGTTGGCAGTCTCGGGAGGCTAGGGGTCCTGACCGAGCTGACCTTCAAGGTTTTTCCGCGGCCGCCGGCCTTTGCGACGGTGGAGGCGGAATTCGAGGCGCTGTCCGATCTGTTGACCGGTCTGGATGCGGTGACGGGCAGCGCGATTGACCTTCATGCGGTCGACTTTGCGCCGGCGGAGGCGGGCTGGAGGCTGTGGGTGCGCATTGGCGGGATGGCGGCGGCGCTGGAGGAGCGGGCGGGAGCTCTGCAAGAGGTTGTTTCAGGGGGCGCTGGACGAACGGGGCTTCTCAGGCTATACCGGGACCACGAGGAAGAGAGGTTGTGGCAGGAGGCGAGGACGATGGCGTGGCTGCCCGAGGGTATGGGCCTGGCGCGCGTTCCCCTGACTCCGGGGCGGATTCCGGCGGCCGAGGATCTGTTTGGGCGCGCGCAGCCGGCTTCGCGGCGCTACAGTGTAGGCGGGAACCTGCTCTGGCTCGGCTGGCCAGAGTCGGGAGATTTGGGAGAGACAGACGGGAAAGAGGATGCCCCGCGGACGCTGCACGGCCTTTTGCTGGAATTGGGGTTGCGAGGGTTACAGTTGATTGGGCGGGGGCCGCGAAGTGAAGGGCTTTCGGAAGGCGAGGAAGGTCCTTTGCTGGGCGGGCCGGTTCAGAATGCGTTTTTGCGGCGAATTTCGGCGGCCCTGGATCCTGAGGGGAAGTTTGGAGCGTGGTAACAGCTGGAGAACTGCGGAGGTCAGTGGTCAGTGGTGGGGGGGACGGGGGCAAGGCTACCCGGTCCTCGCACTGCCCCGCCCCGTTGATCAGGGAGCGGGCGGGTGGCGGCGTTTGACGGCATTGGCGTGCGGCGGCGCGCGAGAAGGGCGGGGCGCGGAGGGGCCGCCGACACAGGGCAAGGCGTAAAGATAGAAGGGTGGGGGTTGGGGGAGGCCCAGAACTGCAGGGGATAGGGATTAGGAATTCGTCGATGGTTGCAGAATAGATTCAGAGGAGAGATTTGATGAGAGCGATACGTGTAACAGAGGTGGGCGACCCGAATGTGCTGACGTGCGTTGACGCGCCGATGCCGGAGCCGGGCGCGGGGGAGGCGCGAGTCCGGATCGAGGTGGCGGGCGTGAACTTTATCGACACTTACCACCGGAGAGGCTGGTACCCGCTGCCGCTGCCGTTCACGCCGGGCGTCGAGGGCGCAGGGGTCGTGGATGCGGTGGGAGAGGGTGTTACGGAGGTTGCGGTGGGGGATGCTGTCGCGTATGGCATGTCGACGGGGTCCTATGCGGAGTACGCAATCGTCGCCTCGAGAGTGCTGGTCAAACGGGGGCAAGGTGTTGACGCGCAGAATGGCGCTGCGGCGATGATCCAGGGGATGACGGCCCACTACCTTGCGTGCAGCACCTACCCGTTGAAGGAGGGTGACAGTTGCCTGGTGCATGCAGCGGCTGGGGGCACAGGCGCGCTGCTGGTGCAGATCGCGAAGTTGCGGGGGGCGCGAGTCATTGGCACGGTATCCACGGAAGAGAAGGAGCGCATTGCGAGGGCAGCCGGGGCAGACGAAGTCATTCGCTATACTGAAGTGGATTTTGCGGAAGCGGTGCGGGACCTGACAGGGGGCGAAGGAGTGGAGGTGGTGTACGACTCGGTGGGAATCGCCACATTCGACAAGAGCCTGGACTGCTTGAAGCCGCGCGGGTACATGGTGCTGTTCGGCCAGGCAAGCGGTGTTGTACCGACGCTGGACCCCCAGATCCTGAACCAGAAGGGCTCGCTGTTCCTGACCCGGCCCACGCTCGCATCGCACATGCTGACGCGGTCGGAGTTGGAGGGGCGCGCCAATGACGTCTTCAACTGGATCGCTGGGGGCCAATTGGAAATCCGTATCGACCGCACCTTCCCTCTCGACGATGCCGAGGGCGCTCATACCTACCTGGAGGCGCGGCAGACGAAGGGCAAGGTATTGTTGACGACATGATTTTGGGGAGTACAGGCTGATGCGCCACACGATTCCGGTCGATTCGCTCGGCCCGCAGGCGCCTTCAATGGCGGAAGCCGTTGCCAGTTGCGTACACTGCGGTTTCTGCCTGCCGGCCTGCCCGACGTACCTGGCTTTGGGCGAGGAGATGGACTCGCCGCGCGGGCGCATCCTGCTGATGAAGGGGGCGCTGGAAGGCGAATTGTCTCAGGAGGATGTGCTGCCGCATGTGGATCGATGTTTGGGCTGTCTGGCCTGCGTGACGGCCTGCCCCTCCGGGGTTGAGTACGGCGAGCTGCTGACGCCGTTCCGGGAGATGTCGGAGAAAGAGCGGAGCCGTTCACCGCTGGAGAATCTGACGCGGGCGTTGACAAACCAGACGCTGCCCTATCCGGGGCGATTCCGGGCGGCGGCGGCGCTGGTTCGCTATACGAAGGCGCTCAGGCCGTTGCTGCCCGCGGCGCTGCGCACGATGCTGGATCTGCTGCCGGACCGGCTGCCGCCGCGCGCGGCGCTGCCCGCGCTGACACCGGCCAGAGGGCCGCGGCGGGCGCGGGTCGCGTTGCTAAGCGGCTGTGTGCAGCAGGTGCTGACGCCGGAGGTGAACCGGGCGACGGTCGATGTGCTAAGCGGCAACGGGGTCGAAGTGCTGATCCCCCCGCGGCAGGGCTGCTGCGGCGCTCTGTCGATGCACACCGGCGCTGCGGACCAGGCGCGCAGGCTGGCGAGACGCAACCTGGATGCTTTCAAGCTTGACGAAGTGGATGCGGTGGTGACCAATGCGGCGGGGTGCGGATCCGGCATGCACGAGTACCCGCTGTTGTTCGCGGGCGAGGCGGAAGAGGGGGCGGCGCGAGAGTTTGCCGCCAAGGTGCAGGATGTCACGGTTTTTCTGGATGCGCTGGGGATTGAGCCGCCGCCGGCGCTGCCAACGCCGACGCGGGTCGCGTACCACGATGCCTGTCATCTGGCGCACGCCCAGGGCGTGACGGACGCGCCGCGCCGGCTGCTTTCGGCAGTGCCGAACCTGGAGCTCGTGTCGATCCCGGAGGGTGAAATCTGTTGCGGCTCGGCCGGGACTTACAATATCGAACAGCCGGAGATCGCGGCCGAACTGGGGAAGAGGAAGGCGGAGGCCATCCTCAGCACGGGCGCGCAGGCTGTGGTCACCGGCAACATCGGCTGTATGACGCAGATCGACAGCCATCTGCAGCGGCTCGGCCGTCCGTTGCCCATCTACCACACGATTGAGCTTCTGGGCGGAGGCAGAGATTGAACGGTCCGTTGGGGCTGCGGGACACGCAGATCCTCTGAAATTCACTCCCATTTGACGGCAAGCGCTTTTTAGCCGAACGTTTACTTCCTGTTGCAAAGCGCTTAACCCACCCGCGCTAACCTGATAGTCGAAGCAGCCAACCTCTCTCTTCAGAGTACGGATGGAAATCCGGCTCTGGCGCAGTGCATCCTCGCAGGACCCTTCTGAAATGTGGTCCCCGCCAGATGAGCGAAGCTGTCAGTCGGCGGAAGACCATGGGGTGTGGTTCGTTCGGGGGGACGGGCCACACCTTCTCCTCTCATTCAGCCGGAGAAAATCGGGAAGCCTGAACTGCGAGTCAATTCGGCGTACCGTAGGCTCAGGAGCTGGGTGACCGGGGCGTTGCCCCACCACGGCGTCTGACCCTTGCTGATACAGTTGCTCCCATCCAGGTGCGGACACAAAGTGGTCGCGAATCACCGGGTTTTCAACTACTGTTCCCCTGAACAGATTATGCAGGAGTCCTGCAGTCCTTCTGTTGATAGAAACCCTAGCCTTACCAATAGCTGGCCCTCTTCAAACTGATGGTCTTCAGCATCGCGGGGACGAAGAGGCAGACGCTCCCCTGTCGCAAAGTCATAGAGTCCGACGCGAAGGTGATAGTCTCCCTGGACGAGACCGTCGGGCAAGGTGATTTCTCGCCGGTCGACATAGAGGGAATTTCTGTGCCACCGGCTGGTGGGTTGCAGTCCGCCGAAAGGGGGCCCATCGAATTGGGCGACCAACTCGCCGTGGCCGTCCAGCATATGGATAAAGGTTATCCAGTCGTTTGAGACATCGTTTTCGGTCTCCCAGAAGAGCCGTAGCGTGAAGTTCTCACCTTGGGAAGCCAGGTCGTACCCTTGCAAGCGAAGGCCGTCTGCAGTGTCGGCGGACGACTCCGTGGAGGGCTTCGCCCGCTGAAGCAGCCCAGGCCGAATCGGCGCGACGTCAATGTCGCGCAGGTGCAGGAGACCGCTGTCCGAGCCGGTCACGTTCAGTCTTCCGTGCGTAGAGGAGGTCAATCCAGCCGCCAGCGATAGAGTCAGCGGCGGGACATCCAGAGGTATGGGAAGATACATTGTATCGACGTAGTACTTTTCAGGGTCCCAGATCTTAGTTGGTATACGAATGGCGCCCTGAGCGTCGGCGGCCCAGGAGTGTTTCAGGGAAGGTGAATACAGGTGGAGCAGGGTGTGCAGATCTTCGTCAGTTTTCTGGTTTGCGCGCCAGAAGAGACGAACAATGATCGAATCTCCAGGTTTTGGGGTTGGACTGCTTAGCAGCTTCCAGCCAAGCAGTGTCATTTGAGCCGTTGATGTGTCTCCAATGATTGTAGGATCTCCCTGGATGGAAAAGGGCACAGTGCCCGGCGGGGAGTTCCAGATGTATGGCCCTTCGGTATACATATCGACGGCATAGCGCGCCAGGAGAACCAGTAGAACGCCCGTTGTCAACGGGACCACGACTTTGGGAATTCCCCAACTTTCGGCGTTTTGCGCCCCTTGCGTCCGGACAGCGACAAAGGGTTGACGTTTGCGGGCCAGAAACACAAAACCCACAGCGGTCGCGAAGATTCCAAGAAGGCTGATGGTCTCTCCCCAGCGCTGCGCACTGGTGCCAGCCCACCGAATTTCCAGTTGCTCCCCGCTTTCAGGTCTTTTCGAAACCCGAGTCCAGCCTGACGTTCCTTTTTCAAGGACCGCGCCCTGTCCTGCGGCCCAACCAGGATGAAAGTGTAACCGAAGCAGAAACGGGTCTGATGGTGGGGGCAAGTCTGCTACAGCCTGGTGAGGGGAATGCCAGTGCAGCGATGTCGCGTCAGGTCCCTGCTTCACTCCTTTGGCAAAGTCCATTTCGGCGCCGCGTACCAGGAACTCGCCTGTGCCGACAATGAAATCCCAGTCCAAGTCTTGCTCCTGGCCGCCGATTACGCTCTTGCCGGGAACGGCTTCCACCGACCAGAAGGAAGTAAACGAGACCAGATTCGGGAAAAGATATGGGAAAGGCGGCAGGATGGCGCCAATGAGGAGGACGAAAGCCGGGATCCACTGATGCCTGGCTGGCCAGACATCGATTGCGAAAGCGGCGGCAGAAAGAGAGCCCAAGGTAGCAAAGGGCAGCAACCGAAAGCGGAACTGGAGAAAGTGCAGCCAGGGCAGTGAATTCCAGACTGGCTCGGAAACGGGCATTGTAAGGGCCAGAAGCAGCAGTGCCAGTAGGCAGCCGGCGAGCCCCCAAAGTCTTTTTTCGCGGGACCTCGCGAAGACAGCGCTGATCAGACACAGAATCAGGGCGACCCCCTGAATTACGCCAAAGGTGAAGGCGGGAGGCATCAAAGGATTGCCTGCGCTGCTGTCCAGAAAGGCGGGTTGGAAGGATGTAAGTTCGAGCAAACTGTAGAAGCCTGCCTTGTAATTGATTCTGACGTTGAGCGCGTTTTCGAACTGCACAAAAGGCAGGTCGAGGAGGGCGGGCAGCCAAAAGGCGGCCGTAACTGATGCTGCAGCCAGAGCGGCCAGAGCGCAGCTTACCAGCCCGCCAGGACGCCGGTAAACCAGAGCAAGAAAGAGCCAATATAGCGATAGGATGACCGCGCCAATGAAGCAGGGCAATCGCATCTAAATCTGTAGGCCGATTCAGTTGAAATTGTGGCCAGAAGAAAGCGAGAATAAGTGGAAATCACCCTGCGCTTACTGAATATCGACGGGAAGACGCCGCGGATCAGGCCCTCAGTCGGCGAG
>JAJDZJ010000242.1 GCA_022824685.1 Caldilineaceae bacterium | reverse complement strand
TCTCGCCGACTGAGGGCCTGATCCGCGGCGTCTTCCCGTCGATATTCAGTAAGCGCAGGGTGATTTCCACTTATTCTCGCTTTCTTCTGGCCACAATTTCAACTGAATCGGCCTACAGATTTAGATGCGATTGCCCTGGAGTCGGCATTGACGTTGTGTCTGAATGCGGGGGATAATGGGTGGACCGAGATAAGGACAGAAGGTAGCTGTGGGGGCGGGCCGGGGGGCGTCGGATCCGCGGCGGGCATTTGGGGAGGGGAGAGGAATGGCGGTTCGCGAGGTGCTCTCGCTGGGGGATCCGAGATTGTACGAGGTGTGTGAGCAGGTGCGGCGGGATGAGGTTGCCGGCCTGGATCCGGTGATCCGGGACCTGCATGACACGTTGTTTGATTTTCGCGGCAGGTATGGGGCGGGGCGTGCGATCGCCGCTCCTCAGATTGGCGTGATGAAGCGCATTGTCTACATGCATACAGGCGAGCCCACGGTCTTCTTCAATCCGGTCATCGATCAGTTGAGCAGGGAGATGATCACGCTGTGGGATGATTGCATGTGTTTTCCTGATCTGTTGGTGCGGGTGAGAAGGCACAGGCGCTGCCGGGTCAGCTATCGGGACAGGGCGTGGCAGGAGCAGACGATGGCTCTCGAAGATGGTCTGTCGGAGCTGCTGCAGCATGAGTGTGATCATCTGGACGGCGTCCTGGCGGTATCAAGGGCGATCGACGGCAGGTCGTTTGCG
Organism: Caldilineaceae bacterium; assembly: GCA_022824685.1. Lineage (GTDB taxonomy): Bacteria > Chloroflexota > Anaerolineae > Caldilineales > Caldilineaceae > Bin5. The sequence goes on along the minus strand of JAJDZJ010000242.1, from coordinate 16,425 downwards.
TTGCGGGGGCAGCGGGCGTTGTTGGGCTGAAGGGCGGGGACGCGTTTGGGCGGCGGGGCGTGCGATTGGGTGGAGGCGTCTGGCCGGGGCGCGGGGTTGGTGGCGAGGCTGCCCGGTCCCTGCATGCCCCGCCCCGTTGGACGCGAGGCGAGGCCGCGGGCGGCTTGTGGATGGGAAAGAGGTGAGGCGGGACGCGAGGAGGGCGGGGCGCGGAGGGGCCGCGAACCCATGGCAATGGCGTATGTTCCTTAGGGTGGGGGTTGGGGGAGGCCCCGAAGGAATGGAGCGGGGGGAATGATCGCAGAAGTAGCGAAGAAGGGAATCGCCGCGTGGTTGGCGGCGGGTGGAGATAGGGATGCAGCGGGATAGGCAGAATTCTACTGGCAGGCGGATCACAGGTGGAGGAGGCGGACATGTCTGAAGGCGCGTCGTTGAAGGAGCGGATTCGCAGGGGAGATATCGTGATTGGTGTGTCTGCCCCGGTGAACGCGAGCAGGGGGCAGTTGGAGGAGATTCTGGGGAAGGACAGCTACGACTTTCTGGCGGTGGACAGCCAGCATTCGCCCTATAATGAGGAGAGGTTGGTCGCGTTTTGCGGGCTGGCGGCGGAGTTGGGCGTGCCGGTCCAGTTTCGGATCAAGCATACGCGGCATGCGTATCTGATCGGCAACATTCTGGATTTGGGGCCGCTGGGCATCGAAGTGCCGATTGTTGAGGATGAGGCCACGGTGGATGAGGCGATCGACGCGTTCTACTATCCGCAGAAGGGCAAGCGGAGTTGGGGCGGGACGGCGCGCTATGGCATCGAGGGGCGAGAGGAACGCCTGGTGTACGCCGATTGGTGGAACCGGACCGGCGTTCTCTGCATTCAGATGGAGACAGTGCGCGCGGTGACCAATGCGCGGCGGCTGGCCAAGCCGGGCGTTGACTGCTTGACCTGGGGGCCGTCCGACTTGACCTTTGACCTGGAGGCGCACCCGGAGCATCCGTTCAGGAGCGTTGACGACTGTGTGCGGCATGCGCTGCGGCAGCTGGAGGGGATGGAGGCTAAAATCAGCTTCAGGAGTTATTCGCCGGAAAACCGCAGCAAGTACATCGATATGGGCGTCACCGTGTTGATGGAGAGCCCGATCGCGTAGACGGGCGGTACGGTCGCGCAGGCGGCAACGGACTGGGAAACGGGACAGGCCACACATGCGGCAGAGGAGGGGAGATGGCAGCGCAACAGGGGGGATTCAGTTTCAAGGCAGTGGAGGGCTGGGGCGCGGGTCCGGCTGGACGCGTGTTCGGCGGGGTGACACCGGCGGTGGCGACGGATTCGAAGGACCGCGTTTACATTGCGCGGCGCGAGCCTGCGGCGATTCTCGTCTATGGCCGCGAGGGCGACTTCGTTGCCTCCTGGGGCGAAGATGTGCTGCAGAACCCGCACAGCGTCTGGTTCAACGAGAAGGATGAGCTGTACGTGTGCGACGTGGAGGACCACACGGTGCGCAAGTTTGACACGGAGGGACGGGCGCTGCAGACGCTGGGCACAGCGGGGCAGGCGGGCGGTCCCGGCGAGCCCTTCAACCAGCCGACGTGGGCGGTGGAGGCGCCGTGGGGCGAGATCTATGTTTCAGACGGATACGGCCAGTATCGCGTACATCGTTTCGCGGCGGACGGACGGCTTCTGCATTCGTGGGGCGAGGAGGGCACGGGGCCGGGCCAGTTTGGGCTGCCGCACTGTCTGCGCGTGGACAGCCGCGGGCGGGTCCTGGTGCTGGACCGTTCGAACAGACGCCTGCAGATCTTCGATGCGGAGGGCGTGTACATGGGCGAGTGGCCGGATTTGGACGGGCCGAACGACCTATACATTGACGGGGAGGACAACGTCTATATTGCGGAGGGCAATTTTCGCATCAGCGTGTTTGACCTGGATGGCAAGCTGCTGGCACGGTGGGGGGAGCCCGGCGAAGGCGCGGGGCAGTTTGCCGATCATCCGCACGGGCTGTGGCTGGATTCCAGGGGGGACCTTTACGTTGCGGAGGTGGCGACACTCCACAACCGGCTGCAGAAGTTCAGGCGCGATTGAGGCAGGGGACAGATCATGCTAAGCGACCAAGAGATCAGACATTTTGAGACGTTTGGGTTTATCTGTTTGCGGCGGCTCTTCGCGCCCGAGGAGATAGCCGAGATTCGAGACGCGGCAGATCGCCTGTGGCGGGCGGCGCGCGGCGGCGGTCCTGATATGGGGGCGTACCAGCATGTTGCGCCATTTATTGAGTCGAGCCGGGAACTTTCCCGGCTGGCGGAAGATGATCGGATCTATGCGCCGGCAGAGCAGTTGTTGGGGGCGGGATTCGTGTGGGCCGGTTCGGAAGGCAACAAGGGCAGCTTCAACGATACGCAGAGCCACGAGTGGCATTGCGACCGGCCGGGTGAGGATGAGCCGAACTACGCGCGCCTGAAGGTGATGCTGTATTTGACCGCGACGACGAAGGAGACAGGCGCGCTGCGGGTAATGGCCGGTTCGCACCGCGCGCCGATGTATGATCAGCTGGACAGGCTGAACCATGTTCAGTCTCGCCCGGATGTGAAGCCATTCGGCGCGGCAGGACCTGATTTGCCCGGCTGGGCGGTGGAGGTAAAGCCGGGAGACGGCGTTTTTTTCAATCAGTATTTGTATCATGCCGTATTTGGCAAGCAGGTGGATCGGCGTTACATTGCGCTGAAGTTTGCGGCAAGGCCAACCTCGACAGGTCACATGGAGGCGCTCAGGAAGCACGGCGCCTTCTCGTTTCACAGGTCCTTTGTGGAGCGTGAGAGACCGCGGATCCGGCAGATGACAGCGGCGTTGCCGGCTGAAGAGTGGCCATGAGCAGGAAGGGCGGGGGAGGCGCCGGCGGCACAGGAGAACGGAGTAAAGATGCGCGGCGCCGGCAGCAATCGGTTTACGGGAGAAGGGAAGAGGCGGCCGGCGTGCGCGCACGCCGCCTTTCACGAGGGACATACGTATGAGGATTCTGATTACGGGAGCAGCGGGCGCGGTGGGCAGAGTGTTGGCGGCGGGGCTGAAGGGCCGCTACCAGCTGAGAGGATTTGACCGCGAGCCGCAGCCTGAGCTTAAGGATGGCATTGTGGGGGAGTTGACCGACTATGCGGCCGTTGCCAGAGCGACGGAGGGAATGGAGGCGGTCGTTCACCTGGCTGGGAACCCGCTGGGATCGGCGCCATGGGAGGAGATTCTGAACAGCAATATCATCGGGACGTACAATCTCTTCGAGGCGGCGCGTCTGAGCGACGTGCGGCGCGTGGTCTTTGCGAGCCGGGCGGGCCTGCTGGCCTCTTATCCTGAGGAGATTACGCGTACGGTCGATATGCTGCCCAGGCCGGAGAGCTACTATTCGATCAGCAAGGTATTTGGCGAGAATCTGGGTTTCTTGTATGCCAGCAAGTACGGGATGGAGTGCGTATCGGTGCGGATTGGCAACGTGCGCGCCGACCGGCCTGAGGCGGAGCATCCGCATCACCTCAGCCACGCCGACATTGTGCGAGTCTTTGAGCGGGCGGTCGTTCATCCTGGGGTAGGGTATGAGGTGGTGTTCGGCGTATCCGGGGGCGACTGGCCGTTGTATGATCTGGAGCATGGGCGCCGGGCGATTGGATACGAGCCGGAGAAGAAGGCCGGGGCGTGACGGTAAAGACGCCTACAAGGGGCGGAACTGCTATGGATAGTGGGTCATCGATAGTGGACTGCGAGGGCCTGAAATATGCTATAATTGCGATAGGCTAGGCGGGCCGGCCCGCTATGCGGGGTGAGGCCGGCGGAGAAGGGCAGAGGCTAACCTAATACGGGGTTGGGAACGGACATTTGGAACTGACAGCGGAGTACCTGCAAACACTTAACCGGATACAGGACAGGGTGCTGTGGCTGTCCCTGCGTATTGTGCATGAGGCGAATCATGTGCGGCCGCAGCGGGACGGTGTCAAGGTTGGTGGGCACCAGGCTTCTTCGGCGAGCATGGTGACGATCATGACGGCGCTCTATTTTCATCTGCTGCGGCATGGGGACAGAGTTTCGGTAAAGCCTCATGCGTCGCCTGTCTTTCACGCCATCCAGTATCTTCTGGGCCAGCTGCCGCGCGAGTATCTGACGACGCTGCGCGCCTTTGGCGGTTTGCAGGCGTATCCAAGCCGGACGAAGGATCCCGATCCTGTTGACTTTTCCACCGGATCGGTGGGGCTGGGGGCGGTGGCGCCGGCCTTTGCGGCGCTGACGCACCACTATGCTCAGAAGCACTTTGGCGACGTGACGTCGAATCGATTCATCGCGATCATCGGCGATGCGGAGCTGGACGAGGGCAACGTGTGGGAAGCTGTCTTTGATGAATGGATGGCGGAACTGTCCAACACGCTGTGGATCGTGGACTTGAACCGGCAGAGCCTGGACCGGGTGGTTCCGGGCATCCGGGCCGGGACGTTGAAGTCGATGTTTGACAGTTGGGGCTGGCAGGTGCTGGAGGCGAAGTACGGCAGCAAGTTGCAGAAACTTTTTGCGCAGAAGCACGGTGAACAAGTGCGCAAACGCATTGATGACATGAGCAACGAGGAGTACCAGTTGCTGGTGCGGCTGCCGGGCGACGAGCTGCGGAGGCGGTTTGTAACGGTGGAAGGGCGCAGAGATACGCGCCTGGAGGAGATTTTGGCGCCGATAAGCGATGCGGAGCTGCCGGGCGTGGTGGGCAATCTTGGGGGCCACGACCTTGCGGAGATGATCAGGGCGCTGGAGGAGGCGGACGCCACCGCGGACAGGCCGACGGTGATCTTTGCGTATACGATCAAGGGGTGGCGGCTGCCGATTGCGGGCGATCCCCACAATCATTCGAAATTGCTGAACGGAGATGAGATGTCGGCCCTGGCCGAGGATCTGGCCGTCCCGGTCGAGGATGAATGGGCGGCGTTTGACGGAGAATCGAAGGAGGGGGGGCTGTGCAGGAAGATCGCGGGGCAGCTCTACCCGGTGTCCCAGGTCCCGAATGGCTCGGCCCGGCAAGGGAAGGACGGCAAGGAGACGCCGCGATCGGTTGGACTCCTGGCGCGGGAAGTCCCGGAGAGCGTACCGGTTCGAACGCATGGGACGCTGAGCACGCAGCAGTCGTTCGGCCAGATCCTGGTGAGCATGAGCCGCGATCCGAAACTGGCGCCGCGGCTGGTTACGACCTCGCCGGATGTTTCAACGTCGACCAATTTATCGGGCTGGATCGCAAAGCAGGGGGTTTTTTCCCTAATGGACCGCGAGATTTACGAGCTGGAGGAGAACCGCCGGTTGAGCTGGCGCTACGGGCCGGAAGGCCAACATATAGAGCTGGGCATCTCGGAGATGAATCTCTTCATGATGCTGGGCATGTTGGGTCTGTCGGCAGAGTTGAGCGGTCAGCAGTTGATTCCGATCGGCACGGTCTATGATCCGTTTGTGCTGCGCGGGCTGGACTCCTTCATCTACGGGCTGTACGCCAATTCCCGATTTATCATCGTGGGAACGCCGTCGGGCGTGAGCCTTGCGCCTGAAGGCGGCGCGCACCAGTCGACGGTGACGCCGTCGTTGGGCGCGGAGCTGCCGAACCTGAACAGCTATGAGCCCTGTTTTGCGCAGGAGTTGGTGTGGATCATGTTGGAGGCGGTACGCCAGTGTTGCCGGGATGTGGAGGGAAGGGCGACCTATCTTCGCCTTTCGACAAAGCCGACGGACCAGTCGTTGTTGGAGCCTGCGCTGGAGAGACTTGGCGAAGTCGAGCTGCGCCGGCAGGCGCTTGAAGGCGGGTACCGAGCGCTGGACTGGCGGACGGCGACACCGGATGCTGATCCCGGCTCGCTGGTGCATATCGCGTCAACGGGCATCATGCTGGCGGAGGCGATGGAGGCTGCGGCCATGTTGCAGGCGGAGGGCATTGCGGTGAATGTGCTCAACCTGACGAGCCCGAGGCGGCTATTTGAGAACTGGCGTGCGGCCCAGTGGGGCCGGAGGCGGGGCCGGGAACCAAGCCGATTGCTGTCGTGGTTGATTCCCCCGGAGGAGAGGCGGGCTCCGATCGTCACGGTGCAGGACGGCGCGCCGCACAATCTTGCCTGGTTGGGCAGCCTTTTTGGAAGCTACCTGATTCCGCTGGGGGTGGATGATTTTGGACAGTCGGGCACGCCGGCAGATCTGTACCGCCATTTTGGCATTGACAGCCAGGCGATTTTTGAGGCGGCGCTAGTGGGGTTGAACCGTACTGAGTTCAGATAGAGCTGGAGTGTCTTGCGGCAGAAGGCGGCGGAGGAGGGATTTGTGGCCGAGATCATACCCATGCCCGACTTGGGGTTTGAGGCCGGCGAAGGTGAGCTGTCGGTCTGGTTAAAGGGCGTGGGCGACGCGGTAGAGGCGGGCGAGGCGATCGCCGAATTCGAGTCGGACAAGGTGATGCTGGAGGTGGAGGCTCCGGTGGCGGGAGTTCTGCTGGAGCAGCTGATTCAGCCTGGCGACAGCGTGGAGGCAGGCGCGCCGATTGCCAAGATTGGCGGCGCGGATGAACTTTCCGCCGCGCCTGCGCCCGGTCTTGCCCAGGCGCCGACGCCGGTTGCTCCGGTGACGCGGCCGGAAGCGGAGGCGCGGCCTGAACCGGCGCCGATAGACGGCGAGGAGAGTCTGGCGGGCAGTGCGGCCGCGGAGCCGGTCGAGAATGGGGCGCTGGCGACGCCGATCGCTCTGCGGATGGCCCGCGAGCACAGTCTGGACCTGGGCGGCGTGGCGGGCAGCGGCCCGGGGGGACGCATTCTGCGCGCGGATGTGGAGCGCCTGCTGGCGCGGTCGGAGCCGGTGAAATCTGTGGCTGCGAGCCATCCAGCTCCGGAGACGGGCGCGCCACCGAAGGCTGACGGGAGTGCGGCGCGGTTGCGGCGGGCGATTGCCCAGCGGATGAGCGAGAGCAAGCAGACAGTTCCTCACTTTTACATTACCAATTCGGTCATGATGGATGAGGCGTTGGAATTGAGAAGTAAGTTCAACGATGCGTTCAAGTCGGAAGGGCGGGTAACTGTCAACGACATCGTGATGAAGGCGACCGCGCTGGCGCTGCGCGGTTTTCCCAACTTGAACGCGTCGTATGTTGACGGGCGCGTTGAGGTTCACCCGGAGATTCATATTGGCGCGGCGGTGGCGGTGGAAGGAGGCGTGTTGACGGTGGTCAACCGTCAGACCGACCGCAAGTCGGTCCTGGATATCGCACGCGAGAACAGGGCGATGATAGAGCGGGCGCGCGGGGGAAGAGTCAGTCCGGAGGATGTATCGGGCGGCACGTTCACTATCAGCAATCTGGGCGGATACGACACCGATCACTTTGCCGCGATCATCAACCCGCCGCAGGCGGCGATTCTGGGCGCGGCGACGGCCAAGGAGACGGCGGTAGTGGTGGATGGTCAGTTGGCGGTACGGAGAGTGATGCAGGTGACGATTTCGGCGGACCACCGCGTTACGGACGGGGCGGAGTGCGCGCTGTTTTTGCAGAGGGTGAAGGCGTTGCTGGAGGCGCCGTTCAGGCTGTTTGTGACGTGAACTGCAGGGGAAGGGCGGGGGAACTGCGGGGAACTGCAGGGGAATTTCGGGGAACATGGATTGGTGTGATGTTGTTTCACGGAGGGGCGCGATGGGGGAGGTGGGGCGAGATTTGTGGTTGGGCCGGGCGCTGTGGTCCGGGGCAGATTCATTAGATTGGGCGCCGTGGGCATCAGAATAGGGCGCCGTAGGCTTCGAAGTATTCCTCGCTGGTGACGGGACCCCGTCCGGGCATTTCGAACTTCCTCTGTGGAAAGGGCAACGAGAAAAAAGAGAAGGAGAACCGTTCGGCTGCGCGATCCGCGCTCAGGCGAACGCGATGGTTCATTGCTTTGATTTCGCCGCGGGTCCACATCTCCAGCAGATAGCCTGGATAGAGCAGTATTGCGTTGGAGGCGTCCACCGATTGCCACGTCGTTCCCCCGTCTTCGCCGGTCAACTGCAGCTCCAACTCCTGATCGATACCGAATGGAAAAACCGTGAACAGGGAGGCGTCCGGGTGCGCGGAGAGCCGGGTATTTCCCGCTGCGGTGGTGGTGAACTGCTGCAGAGGGGGATAGTGGTTGTTGGAGAGCATGTGGCCTACGTTGTGGAGGTAGAAGTCGAGTAGGCCGGGCATGTCGAGCTGGGTCAACAGCTTGGTTTCGAGGGCGCGGACGACCTGCACGACCTCCTGCCAGCGGCTGTTCAGGAAGCCGTGGAACTCAGGAGGAAAGCGTTCCACGGGGTAGAACTCGGAGAGGACGAAGGTGCTGATGAGGTCATCGTGGGCCTGGTGGCTGCTGTCGGTCTGGCCGTAGTAGGAGAAGCCGTCGTAGGCGTAGCCGTACTCTTTCTGGAGGAAGCGGAGTTGGTGATCACGTTCCCGGCGGATGAAGGAGCGAAAGGATTGTTGAATCTCGGCCCCATCGAGCGGGGGGCAGGGGGCAATGAAGTAGCCGTTAGAGTTGAGAGCGTTTGCGGACTGTTTATCGATCACTTTTTTTTGTTCCTGTTTCAGAGTTTCAGATGTGCGAGCGCGTTGCGTTTGAGGGCGAGAAAGTCGGTTTCGAGGACGGTGTCTTCGTTTCGGGGGTGGGGCAGGTCGACGGACAGCTGGGCGGCGATGCGTCCGGGCCGGGGGCTGAAGACGAGCACGCGATCGCCGAGCAGGAGGGCTTCATCGACATCGTGGGTGATAAAGAGGATGGTCTTGGAGAAGCGGGCGCGCACGCCGAGCAGCCACTGCTGCAGCACTCTGCGGGTGAGGGCGTCGAGCGCGCCGAACGGCTCGTCGAGGAGCAGGATGTCGTAGCCGGCGAGGAAGGTGCGGAGCAGGGCGGCGCGCTGCCTCATGCCGCCGGAAAGCTCGCTGGGCCAGGCGTTTTCGAAGCCGTCCAGGCCGAAGAGAGTGAGGAGTTGGCGGGCTTCGGCGCGGGCTGCGTGGCGGCTGCCGCCGGCCAGCTCGGCCCCCAGGATTGCGTTGTCGATCACGGAGCGCCAGGGCAACAGGGCATCGCGCTGGGGCATGTACCCAAAGCGCCCCTGCCGCGCGGACGCGTCCGGCAGGGGCTGGCCTTGCAGTGCGATGCTGCCGGCGTCGGGCTGCGCGAGGCCGGCAAGCATGCGCAGCAGGGTGGACTTGCCGCAGCCGCTGGGGCCGATGATGGTCAGGAACTCGCCCGCGTGCACGGTGAAGGTCACGTCCACAACGGCTTCGATGCGGCTGGACGAGCCCCTGCGGGCGCTTCCGTCGAAAGATTTCGATAGTGCGTCGACTTCCAGAAGCGTCATTCTTGCTGTGGCAGGAACTCGTTGGTGAAGGCACTGCCGGCGTCAAAGGATTCGATAATGCCGCCGCCGGCCAGGAAGTCGGCGTAGGCCTGCCAGACGTCGGCGGTCTGAATGCCCCACTGGCCGGCTTCGGCGCGGTATTCGCCGGCCAGCCATTCCTGGCTTGCGTGGACTAGGTCGGCGTCCAGGTCCGGGTTGGCGGCGAGCAGGATGTCGGCGGCTTCGGCCGGGTTGTCGATGGCGAAGTTGAAGCCCCTGGCGGTTGCGGAGACAAAGGCCCGGACGGTTTCCGGATCGTCGGCGATCATGGTTTCGCTGGTGATGAGAATAGGCGTGTAGTAGTCGGGGATGCATTCCAGGTAATCTTTGAGCATGATGATGTTCAGGTCTACGCCCTGTAGCTGCGCGTTGATGCCGGTCCACGCATAGTAGATCCAGGCAAAGTCGACCTGGTCGGCTTCGGTGATGGAGAGGAAGTCGGCCCAGCCGACGTCGATGAACTCGATGTCTTCGGCGGTTCCGCCGCCGGCGCAGTTCATGAGCAGGTCGAGGGTCGGATATTCGATGGGAGAGCCAAAGCTGCCGTAGCGTTTACCGGCCAGGTCGGCGGGCTGCTCGATGCCGGCGCTGCTGCGTGAGGCAAAACCGGAGGTGTTGTGCTGGATGACGGCGGCGATTGAGACGATGGGGACGCCTTCAACGCGTGCGAAGGTGGCCCCTTCCTGGTAGCTTACGCCGAAGTCGGCGGAGCCTGCGCCCACGACCTGATGCACGTCGGACTCGCCGGGTATGACGATGTCGACATTGAGGCCGGCTTCTTCGTACCAGCCCATATCCTGGGCGACGTAGATGCCGGTGTGGTTGGTGTTGGGGGTCCAGTCCAGGAGCAGCGTGACGTCGGAGCGGGCGGGGGCATCGCTTGCAGTGGGCGCGACCGGGGCGACAGGCGCGCAGGCTGCTGCCAGCGCCGCGGCAAGCAGCGCTGGAATCCAGAGCAGGGTTCGGTACAGTCGGTTCCGCATCGTTTCCTCCTTGAGAGAAGTACAGACATTGGGCCGCCGTGCGCCGGCGGCCTCGGTTAGCGTTCCTGAAAGTGCCAGGGCATCATTGTGCGTTCAAGCGCGAAGACGGAAAGGAACAGCGCGATACTGAGGAGCGATGTGATGGCGATAGCCGAAAAGACCTGGGCGGTCTTGAAGGCGGCGGAAGAGCGAAGCATATAGATTCCGAGACCCTGCTTGGCGCCCACCCACTCGCCAACGATGGCGCCGGTGACGCTGTAGGTGGCTGCGATTTTGAGGCCGGAGAAGAAGTAGGGCAGGGCAGCGGGCAGCCGCACCTTCCGCCAGATCTGCAGCCAGGTCGCGCCCATGGAGCGGAAGAGGTCGATGAGCTCCGGTTCGGTCGAAGTCAGGCCGTCACTTGTGTTAATGGCGATGGGGAAGAAGCAGAAGAGGGTGACGACGATCACTTTGGGCGCGATGCCGAAGCCGAACCAGATGATCAGAAGGGGGGCGAGGGCCAGGATGGGCACGGTCTGGGAGATCACGAGGAGAGGATAGACGGCGCGGCGCAGCCAGGGCGAGAAATTGATGGCGGCCGCGACGGAAACGCCGGCGGCGACGGCGGTACTGACGCCGATGGCGACTTCGAGCATGGTCTGGGCGACGTGGACGGCCAGCAGCGCGCGCATTTCCCAGAATGCCTGCCAGATGGCAGAGGGGGAAGGCAGGATCCATTTGGGCACCTGGAATCCCCAGACGGCGAGCTCCCAGAGGAGAGCCAGCGTCAGAAGGACTGCGGCGGGGAAGGCAAAGCGCGCGGCTGGCATCAGGCGTCTCCGCGGTATTTTGCCACCTTGTCCTCGATTGAGGAGCCGCCAACCGCTTCGCCGATCTTGACGATTGTCACGACGCCGGCGACGCCGTCGATGAAGCAGGCGCGATGGGCCGCTTTGGCTACCTCGAGGCAGCTATCGAGATCACCCTCAACCGTGGTGCCGAGCGCGCCTACTTCGTATTTGAGGCCGGATGCCTGGATGACGCCGATGGCGCGGTCGACAATCGCGTAGACGTCGAGGCCGGTGGAGGGGAGAACCTGGATATCGACATTCACCGTGTTGGACATTCTGACTCCTTTTGAAAACGAAAAAACCGCCCTGATTGGCGGTTGGCGGTGGTATCCTTGTAGGGTTGGTTGTGTAATCGCGGAGATTCCTACGCCAGCATTACCTGGATCAGGTTTGTCGGTCATCTCCACAGAGCGCCTGGTGGACGCACAAGGAGATTTCTCAGCCCAGTTCTTCCGAGCTCCCGGTTGCGATGCGGTTGTTCAGGTGCAGTTGCGCACTGTGGCCGCGCAGTGAGGGGCAGTATATATGAGAATATAATTTTGGTCAAGGGGGGAACTGCAGTGGTCGGTGGTCAGTGGGAGGCGGGCGGGGAGGCGCCGTGAGGCGGGGATATGGCGGAGCGAAGGTGAGGGCGCCCACAAGGGGCGCCCCTACAGGAGGTGATTGGGGTTTTAGGCGGAGACGAGTTTCTGTGGCTGGAGGAGGGGCTGCGCGGACCCGATTCGTTCGTCGCGGAACTGCTTTGTGTAGAGGTTGTAGTAGTGCCCTTTCAGACGGATGAGTAGGGCGTGGTTGCCCTGTTCGGCGATACGGCCATCGTCGATTACCAGGATCCGGTCCGCCTTTCTGATGGTTGAGAGGCGGTGGGCGATGATGAAGCTGGTGCGACGCGCGAGGATGGCGTCCATGGCGTCCTGGACGAGGGCCTCGGTGAGGGTGTCGACGGAGCTGGTGGCTTCGTCCATGACGAAGATGTCAGGATCGGCAAGGATGGCCCGGGCGAGGCTGAGGAGTTGGGTTTGGCCGAGTGAGAGGAGGACGCCGCCCTCTCCCACATTGCTGTGATAGCCGTCTTCAAGCTCCTGGATGAATTCATGGGCACCGGCCACCTTGGCGGCGTTCACGACCTCTTCATCGGCGGCGTCGAGCCGGCCGTAGCGCAGATTTTCCATGATCGATCCGGTGAAGAGATAGGGGGTCTGCAGGACGACGCCGACGCGGCTGTGAATGCCATGCAGGGTCCACTGGGTGTAGTCTTTGCCGTTGATCAGGATGCGGCCGCTTGAAGGTTCGTAGAAGCGGCAGACGAGGTTGACGATTGTCGACTTGCCGGCTCCGGTTGGGCCGACCAGCGCGATGGTCTCGCCCTGTTTCACGTGCAGGCTGAAGTCGCGCAGGACAGGTTTTTCTTCTTCGTATTGGAAGTTCACATTTTCGAAGACGATGTCACCGCGCAGGTTGGGCGGAGGCTGGGCTTCGGGGCGGTCCTGAATCTCGGGCACAGCGTCTATGAGGCTGAAGATGCGTTCGCCGGAGGCGATGGCCTGCTGCATTTCGGCGTAGACGCGCGCCATTTCCTGAATCGGGAACAGCATGAAGGTGATGTAGAAGATGAAGGCCTGGATGCTGCCGATTGTGGTTGCGCCTAGTTGGAACTGCCAGCCGCCGTAGAGAACGATGCTGGATACGCCGACGGCGCTGATCAGCTGCACGACGGGAAGGAAGAGGGCAGAGAGCCAGGCGGCGCGGAATCCGGCGCGATACATCGTGCGGGTCAGGTCTTTGAAGTCTTCCAGGTTGCCTTCTTCGCGGCGCAAAGATTTGACAACGCGTACTCCGGTGATGTTCTCGTTGTAGGCTCCTGTGATTTTCGAATTTGTTTTGCGGGCGTCGCGGTATTCGACCAGGATCTTCTTTTTAAAGCGGAAGGACACCAAGATTAGCACTGGCACCACCGCGACCAGGAGCAGCATCATTCTCACGTCGATCATTGCCATAAAGGCCAGGGAGATAAGGATGCTGGCGGCGCCCCAGACGAGATCCATGAAGCCCCAGGAGACCAGTTCTCCTACGCGGGTGGCGTCGGCGGTCAGGCGGCTCATCAGCCAACCGACCGGGGTGCGGTCGTAATAGGAGAGAGACAGGTCCTGCAGGCGTGCGAACATTCTTTTGCGCAGGTCGTACTGGACGCGTTCGCCGAGGCGTCCGGCGGAGAAAATGAAGCCCATCACGCCGATGGCCACGAGCAGGAGGCCGAGGCCGTACTGGATGACGAGTTGATTGAGCAGGACGGCATTGCCGGCGAGGATGCCCTCGTCGATTATTCTCATGGAGACGAAAGTCAGGAACCCGTCCATGGTGGAGGTGAGGAGCATGGCGAGGAGATAGCCGAACATGAGGGGCCAGTGCGCCAGGCCCTGACGTATCAGGCGCAGGACGGTTTGCCCGTTGAATTGGGTATCAAACTCTTCTTCCTCGAACTGTTCGTGTTGAGACATGGGTCAACCTTTGGTTACGGAATAGGGGGGTTGGGTTTCGGTTTCCACGGCGGCGCAGCTCTGTTCGAGAAGGGGCCGGGCGCTATCCGGCCCCGCGAGCATCTCTTCGGCCGCCTCCACGACTTCGGCGATTTCTCGTTCCAGGTCGGCTTCGATCTGGACCTGTAGCTCGAAGACCTGACGGTAGACTCCGGGTTGGGAAACCAGATCGCTGTGATTGCCCCGTTGGATGATGCGTCCGGCCTCCATGACGAGGATCTGGTCGGCGGTCATAACGCTCTGCACTCTGTGGGCGACGATGAAGGTGGTGCGGTCTTTCATCAGGCCGCGAAGCGCTTCGCGGATGGTGGCGTCGGTCTCGGTATCCACACTGGAGGTGGCATCGTCCAGAAGGAGGATGGCCGGGTTCTTGAGGAGGGTACGGGCGATGGTGACGCGTTGCTTCTGCCCGCCGGAGAGCGTCACGCCGCGTTCCCCCACCAAGGTGTCGTAACCATTGGGGAAGGTCAGGATCACGTCGTGGATTGCGGCCGCTTTGGCGGCTGCCACGACCTCTTCATCGGATACGCGGCTTCCCACGCCATAGGTAATGTTGTTGCGGATGGTCGTTGAGAACAGGAAAGGGTCCTGCTGAACGATGCCGATCTGTCCTCGCAAGAAGCCGCGGGGATAGGCGCGGAGTTCGCGTCCATCGATGGTGATGCTGCCGCCGCTATAGTCGTAGAAGCGGGGCAAGAGATTGACGAGGGAGGACTTGCCGGAGCCGGTTGCGCCGAGCAAGCCGACCACCTGGCCGGGTTCGACGTTGAAACTGATGTCCTGCAGCACGTAGCCTCTTTCCGCAAAGGCCTTGCGGCGTGTTTCGCGGAGCTCCTGTTTGGCGGATTGGGGCTTCTTCTGGTCGCTGTCCTCTTCTTTTGGAGACGATTCGTAGGCAAACTGAACGCTTTTGAACTGCAGGACGCCGCGGAGGCGGTTTTGGGACGAGGCGCTGCCCTCTTCCAGCGGCTCCCTATCCTGGCGGATAATCTCCTGCACGCGCTTGAGAGAGACCAGACCGGTTGAGATATGGGCGACGAGCCGCCCGATGCCCTGCACGGGCCAGACAGTGGCGATGAGGAGACCGGTGAAGGCGACGTAGGTGCCGATGGTGATGTCGCCGTTGAGAGCAAGCCTGGAGGCCATGAAGATGCCAAAGACGACCTGTCCGCCGGTCAGAATTTCAATGGTCGGCCAGAACATGGTGTGAAGATTGGCAATGCGCACGCCGCGGCGGTATTTTTCCCAGTTTTCTTTTTCGAAGCGGTCGATCTCGTAGGATTGGCGTGCGAAGGCTTTGACGACACGCACGCCGGTCAGCCCTTCCTGCAGTCGATTGGAAACGACTGCGTCCTGACTTTGATAGGCCTCGAAGACGGTCTCGATGCGTTTGAAGAAGAAGAAGGAGACGACGGTGACCACGGGCAGCAGCGGAATTGACAGCAGCGCCAACCAGCCGTGCAGTATGGCGAGCGCGCTGAGATTCACCAGGAACAGCAGGCCTGTGCGACCAATGCCGATCAGTTGATCCTGGAACAGGCGGCGGAGCGTGTCGACATCGGAGTTGGTGCGCTGGATCAGTTCCCCTGTCTGCATGTTGTCGTGGTAGGAGAAGGGCAGTCTTTGGATGTGGTCGTAAAGGTAGTTGCGCAGGCGGCGGGCCATTCCTTCGGCTGTTTGCGCGGCAAAGCGGCCCATGCTGTAAGAGAACAGCCCTTGCAGCAGCGCCAGGAGGGTGATCCCGGCGGCAATCCATGGGATCTGCCAGTAGCGGTCAGAGCCTGCCAGGACATCGTCGACAAAGTAGCGCAGCAGGTAGAAGACCGAGGAGCGGCTGAGCGCGGAGAAGCCCGCGGCGACCACGGCGAAGATGTAGATGGTACGGAAGCCGGTGGCCAGGCGCCAGAGCCCGACGAAACTGTTGTCAGTCAGGGTATTCTTCAGGTCATATGATAGCCGAATGTCGGCGTCTTCATCGATTCCTGTCTTGGCGCCTCGGGCGGCGGTCAAGACTGAACGAAGGGACCGGAGCCAATCCGGGCCGCGGCCGGGCGGCCTGGGTTGGTTTCTGCCATCCGAATTGGATGCGGTTTGTTGCATCTTCGTACACTCCTTCCGAACTGCGTAATGCGCGCCGCATACAGGGCGCGCGGCGGGGGATTTGCGGGACGGTAACGGCAGATTCAGTTCGTCGGGGGAGAGCAAACCGAAACTGCTCGTTACCTTTGGCGGGTGTAGCCCGCACAAAACAAAAGAGCCACAGGCCAGGCCCATGACTCTTGAAGTGGAAAACGCCAATCAAAAAAGTCACGGGCATGTGCACCGTGACCATTCTGCCAGTTTGGGAGGGGGGCCGGCCTTCAGGCCGAACCGCCATCGGCGGTCAAGATCACCGGTGCTCTGCTCCTCCTTCGAAGCTCGCAGCGCAAAAGGCTGCGACCCACGTTCTGATGCGATTCATGTTCACCGGTCCTCCTGAGACTAAGGCACGAAAGCAACGAGCTTTGCGTCGTACCCGCTTTTGCTTACGGTGACACTATAACAGGCCGGCAGAAGCAGGGCAATCGCATCTAAATCTGTAGGCCGATTCAGTTGAAATTGTGGCCAGAAGAAAGCGAGAATAAGTGGAAATCACCCTGCGCTTACTGAATATCGACGGGAAGACGCCGCGGATCAGGCCCTCAGTCGGCGAG
>JAJDZJ010000121.1 GCA_022824685.1 Caldilineaceae bacterium | reverse complement strand
AAAGTGTTCAACCAGTGATACGACCTTTCTATCCGCCATGAGTCCCCCCTTGTCTGGTGAAAGGACTCTCAATCGTATCAAATCGTCTCTATTCCGTCATCTTACCCATTTTTCAACCCAATTTAGATGCGATTGCCCTGGAGTAGATTGAAATCCCTTTCCACCGCGCAATCAGCCTGTGATATACTTGATTGGCACTTTTTCCCTCGGTTTATGCACGTGAAAGAATGCTTATTGAAATGAACAGGGGGACCCAACCAATGCGTTGGCTACATTCGCTGACCTTTTTGTTTGCAGTCCTGTTGCTGGCGGCCTGTGGCTCGCGCAATACGTCAGTCGAACCGGCTCTGCCAACCAACACGCCCGTACCGACCTTCACATCCACGCCTGTCGGCGCCGCGGCAGGGACCGGCGGCGGCCAGGTGAGTACACCACAACCCCAGACCCAACCGGCCGCTACGCCGGCGCCCCCGGCAGCGACTGCCACGCCCGACATGCCCATGGCAACCATTGGCAATGTCATCATAAATGTCCGCGGCGGCCCGGGCACCAACTACAATGTGATCGGTACCGCCGCGCCGGGACAGCGGTTCGAAATAACCGGCAAGAACCCTGGCCTTGGCGACTGGTGGCAGATAAACTATAACGGGCAGACGGGATGGCTATACGGCCCTCTGGTGACGGCAACCAGCCCGCAGATCGTGCAGATCGCCCAGGTGATTCCTGCTCCACCGCCACCGACAGCGACATCCATCCCGCCCACGCCCGTGCCGGCCCCGACACAACCGCCGGCGCCCAGGTTCCCGTACTCGCTTGTCAGTGAAGGCAACTGCAACGCCCACTCATCAATCAGTTTCTTCAGCGGCTACGTTCGAGACGGAAACAACAATCCGGTCAACGAAGTGTGTGTGCACATTGCCTTCCACGGGCCTCGCAACACCAAGTGTACAGGGTGCGGAGATTCAGCAGGCAAGTGGGGATTCACTCCCTTTGGCCAGGGCACGGGCTCAGGAACAACCGTAGAAATCTACATTGTCAACTGCCCACCGGGCGTTCCAAGGGACAGGGGTCTGTCGGGCTCCAACTCAGGGGCCCTTTCGCCAATTTCCGAGAAGTGGATCAAGACACTTCCGAGCGGATTAACATGTGAGGACATCACTTTCAGAAAGAACTAGCTTTCCAACTGCCTTCCAGAGCCACTCGACAGGATCCTCAACTTTGTGGCTGTGGTCGAGCAAGTTACCCAAAAGATCATTTGGCGAGCCTAGATCCAACAGCGTTGAAATTTGAGTCGTTTCTTAGAGGGTGGCTTTATGGCCAAGGGTTTGCATTGCCACTAATACCGCCTTCACAACTTGCCGAGCCAGCGGGAGGACTGCTGCCCGGCACTGCCTCTGCCACAGAACAGGTCTATCAAACACTGTGAAACGCGCCGTACGTGAAACTCTGTTTCTTTGGGCCGGCCTGCTGCTGTGCGGCGGACTGGCCCTCTTGTTATTGGCGCTCACACCCGTCCGGGCCTGGCTCTGGTCGCAGACAGGGGAGACCGACTTCCTTGCCCAGGTCAAGGGGTTGACCGACCTCGCCGGGGGGACGCTGCGCCCGCGGCCGAACCCGGCCCCCCAACTGCTGGCCGAAGGCGCCGACGTCTCTCCGTTCGGTGTCAACGTCTTTCTCGAACAGGAGGTCGAACCGGCAAAGCGGGAACAGGCTGTTCGGATGGCCGCGCAGGCAGGTTTTCAATGGCTGCGACAGGAGTTCCCCTGGGAAGATATCGAGATTCACGCGAAGGGCGACTTCGACGACCGCCGCCACGCGCCGGTCCGCTCCTCTTGGGAAAAGTACGATCACATCGTCGAACTGGCCGATCAGGCCGGGCTGCAACTCATCGTGAGAATCTCCAACCCGCCGGCCTGGAGCCGGGCCAAGGGCAACGAACTCGGCCCCTATGCGCCGCCCGATAACTATGACGACTTCGCGGACTTCGCCCGCGCAGTCGCAACTCGATATCGCGGCCGCATCCGCCACTACCAACTGTGGAATGAACCGAACATCTACCCCGAATGGGGCGACCATCCTGTTGACCCGGAGGCCTATGTGGAGCTGCTGAGAGCCGGCGCCGCCGCCATCCGGGCCTCCGACCCCGACGCTGTGATCGTCGCCGGCGCCTTGGCGGCGACTATCGATCTCGACGGGACAACGGCGCCCGGGCGCGGCTTTTCCGACCTGCTCTTCCTGCAGAGAATGTACGACGCCGGCGCCGCTCCCTACTTCGACGTGATGGCAACCCAGGGATATGGCCTCTGGTCGGGGCCGACCGACCAGCGTATGCACCCTCGCGTCATGAACTTCGGCCGCCCCCAATTCATTCGCGACCTGATGGTTGCCAATGGCGACGGACACAAGCCCATCTGGATCAGCGAAATGAACTGGAACGCCGCGCCCAACGGTGTCGAACCGCGTTACGGTCGCGTCAGCCTGGAACAGCAGGCCGCGTACCTGCCCCAGGCTTTCGAACGCATCCGCGCAGACTGGCCCTGGCTGGGCGTAGCCAACGTCTGGTATTTGAAGCGGGCCACGGACCACTGGGAACAGAATCAGCAGCCGGAAGCCTATTTCCGTCTCCTCGCCCCGGATTTTACGCCCCTACCGGTGTACCAGTCGATCCGGACCTACACTGCCGACCTGCCTGGGCAAGACTGAAAAATGTGGAGCTTGACGGCGCGGTCCCCTCTTCTGCGCCGCGCCCTCTTTATCGCTACTCTGGCGCTGGCCGCCTTCGTCCGGTTCCACTGCCTCACCTGTTCCTCCCTCTGGCACGACGAAGGCAACTCATGGGCGCTGGCGCAGCGGGGCTTCCAACAGATAGCCCGTGAGGCCGCGGCCGACATCCATCCTCCCGGCTACTACTGGCTCCTGAAGGTCTGGGCCGGCCCGTTCGGTTACAGCGCCTGGGGGATGCGCAGCCTCTCCGCGGTTGCCGGACTCCTCACAGTAGCGGCAATCTACCTGGCAGCGCGCGAGATTGGCAAGGGGATGGAATCGGACAACGGAGCTGCCAGCGACCGTTTCCTGTTCCCCCAACTTGCCGCACTCCTGGCCGCGGTCAGCCCATTCCAAACCTACTTTGGCCACGAAGCGCGCATGTACGCCCTGCTCGCCCTGGAAAGTACTGTATTGATGTGGGCCCTGCTCGCGATGCAACGGCGAGCCAGTGCTGGTACCCCGAACGCTTCGGTCATCGGATATGCGGCCATCTACACGCTGGCTGCCGCCGCAGGTCTGTGGACGCACTACTTCTTTGGCGTGATTTGGGCGGCAGCCCTCGGCGCCGCCTTTTCGTGGCGGCTGGGCTTGGGCAGCCGATCGGGGCCAACGAAAGTCGCCCCGCTCAACCAGTCTCCTGACGGGGCCTGCGCATCCGAAAAGGGGAGACCCTTCCTCCTCTTTCTGGGCTTGAACGCGCTGGCTCTCCTCGCTTTCCTGCCCTGGTTGCCGATTGGAGTAGACCGGCTGCTCAACTGGCCCTCTCAGGACGGATATGTCGATGCAGCGGGAGCCTTGCGTCTCGCGCTGCAGACACTGGCAACGGGTACGATTCGCAACGCGCCTCGCCTGGCATGGGGCTGGCTCCTTTTGGTCGGGCTGTTACCAGTATGCGGGCTCTGGCGCTTGCGCAGGACCTACGCAGGGACGGCGCTTCTGCTCTGGATTCTGCTGCCCATGGCCGTGATGTTTGGATTCGGCCTGCTCAGTCCTTCTTTCCTGAAGTTTCTGCTGGTGGCTTCGCCAGCCTGGTGCATAGCGGCCGCGGCGTCTCAGCGCAGTCTGGCTGATGGGTTCACTTCGATGCTTCAACCGAACTGGTTTGGGCGTGCGCCGCGGAAGGCAGAAAGTGCGAGGTCGAACCGTCCCTCCAAGGTGTTGTCCTCTGTTTCTGCCGCGGCCATCGCCGGCCTGGCCGCGGCTCTTGCCGCGTTCACCCTTCCCTCCTATTACACTGATCCTGGCGCGCGTGACAACTACGCCGGCATGGCCCAGACCGTAGCGGCGCTGGCAGATCCGGTTGACGACCTCGTCATCCTGAACGCGCGAGGGCAAGCTGACGTCTGGAGGTACTATGACGTCAAGGTGGACGCCCTGCCGTTGCCGGTAGACAGGCCGCCTGACCGAGCCAAGACCGAAGAAACTCTTGAACGCGAAACGAGGAATCGAGACCGAATCTTCGCCGTCTTCTGGGCAACAGAGCAGTCGGACAGCGAGGGAATCGTAGAGAACTGGCTGGGACAGAACGCCTTCAAGGGCCTTGAAAGCTGGCAGGGAAATGTGCGATTTGTAACCTATTTCATGCCGCGGGAGCTGTCTTGCGCCGGGCTGGAACAGCCCCACCGCTTTGACGACACAGCTGAACTATACGACGTCTGCCTCTCGCCTCAACCCCTCGCAGGCGGCGACACGCTCCTCATCGGCCTGCGCTGGCGATCCTTGTCCGCGGCGGACAGGCGCCTCAAAGTATCGGTGCAGCTGCTGAATGACAGGAACCAGGTGGTCGTCCAGCGAGACGGCGAACCGGGGGGCGGGATGCTTCCCGCCACCGACTGGCGGGGGGGCGACGTGGTCGCCGACAACCACGGCCTTCCGCTGCCGCCCGGAACGCCACCGGGGAACTATCGCCTCATCGTTGCACTATACGACCCGGAAAGCGGGGCTCGTCTGGCCACCCCTTTGGGAGACGCCGTCGAAATCGCGCATCCTGTCTTGGAGCGCCCCAACCAACCGATTCCACTTTCCACCCTACCCGTGCAGCATCATTCAGAGTACGTCCTTGGCCGCGTAACCCTTGTCGGGTATGAGTTCTATCGCAAGTCCTTTGGACACGCCCCCAAGACAGCCCTTGCCAGCGGCGACATTCTCCAGGTACATGTCTACTGGCAAGCTCCGACTCCTCTCCCCGCCGAGTGGCCGGACGACATGACCATGAGGTTGATTCTGGGCGACCAGGCTGAGGCATCACCGCTAGCCGGAGGCAGTTACCCAACTGCCCGGTGGCGCGCAGGCGAGCTGGTTCGCAGCATCTTCGAAATCACTTATGACGGTGGGGATCCCACACTCTGGTTGGAGGTAGACGGATCTCGAACGAGGTTGGGCAGGATTCCCCGCGCCGACTGATTCCGTAGGTTCCCCTCCTGGCCCTACGCAGAGCCACTGCAGTTACGCCGCGGATGCCTCATTCTCGGGTGCAGTCCAAAAAGGGGGCGAGTTTCAGGCTACCTATGGATTGATACAACAGTGCCACAGTGATTCGTTGTCCGGACGGGAAATTGGGGGGCGAGCGGCGGTGGGAAGGGCACGGTGAACTGCAGGGGAAGAGCGCGGGGGACGTGTTGGCGTCTCTGATTGGAGGCTGGTCTCTGCGCGGAGGGGCTTGGGCACCCACAAGGGACGCCCCTACAGGGGGTTTGCGGAATAAGGGAGAGGTGAGGGGTGCATGGGGCGAACAGAGGCACCCATTCGGGAAGCAGTGGTTCGTGGTAAGTGGTGGGGCGGGGCCTCGGGCGCGGGAGGAGGGGGCCGGGGGCACGGTGAACTGCAGGGGAAGAGCGAGGGGGACGTGTTGGCGTCTCTGATTGGAGGCTGGTCGCTGTGCGGAGGGGCTTGGGCGCCCACAAGGGACGCCCCTACAGGGGGTTTGCGGAATGAGGGAGGGGTGAGCGGTGCATGGGCGAACAAGGGCACCCATTCGGGAAGCAGTGGTTGGTGGTAAGTGGTGGGGCGGGGCCTCAGGCGCGGGAGGAGGGGGGCAGGGGACTCGGGAAACTGCAGGGGAGGGGCGGAGGAGGGCGAGTAGTCCACTGAATCCTGGGACCCGCTTCTCCTGGCAACCCCAAATGTGGTCTGCACCCTCGTACTCGGATCCTTTGACAAGGCGCAACGCGCATAGTACCATAATGCCCGATGCCAGAATCGCCCTACGCCTGAGGTCGAGCCGGGATTGAACACTGGTGAACAGGTGTGGACGGCAACTGCAATTGCGCCTGGATCTTTTATGCCGCGCAAACCCAACGCAGACGGAGTCGGGTAGCGGAAAGGAATGGAATCTGCCCAATGCATACGCCAACCCATCCTGCGGTTCTACCGGATGAGTTGCCCTGCCCTGTTGAAGCGGCCGCGCGTATCATTGGTCAGAAGTGGACGTTGCAGATTGTCCACCGACTTCTCAATGCCCGCAGCAAACGATTCTGCGAACTTCAGGAGGAGTTGGGCGGCGTCAATCCCAGCACGCTCAGCAGCAGACTCAAAATGTTGGAAGACGAAGGTCTGGTCATGCGGGAGCAGGTCAGCGCGATACCTCCGCATGTCGAATACAGCTTGACGGACAAAGGCAGCGAGTTGGCGCCGGTGATCGCGGAAATTGCCGGCTGGAGCGAACGCTGGGTCTGCAATGAGAAGGAAAGCGCGGCCTTGGCGCAGATTGAAACAGGCTGAAGGACTGTGAAATCCATTCAAGGAGCGCGGCGAGAATGCTGATCACCGGCCTCACCGTTGGACTGTTGCAGGAAAACTGTTACATCCTGGGTTGTGAGGAGACGATGCGGGGTGTCGTCATTGACCCCGGAGACAGCGCGCGCGCCATCCTTGGCGAAATCGACGAAATGGGGCTGACGATTGAGAAGATCATCAATACCCACGCCCACTTCGACCATGTCCTGGCTGTGAACTCTCTGCGGGAAGCCACCGGCGCCACCTTCCACCTGCATCGAGAGGACCTTCCCATCCTGCGGGCGGCCCCGGAACGCGTCCGCGAATGGCTTGGGGCAAGCGTCGATCCTATCGACGAACCCGACCATTTTCTCGAGCCGGGAAACTCCATTGAATTCGGCACAGAGTCGTTGGAAATCCGTTTTGCTCCCGGCCACTCTCCCGGCCACGTCGTCTTCGTAGACCACAGCAACCAGCAGATTTTCGCCGGTGACACGCTATTCCGCGGCAGCATCGGACGGTTCGACCTGCCGCTCGCAGACGGCCCAACGCTCTTGCACAGCATTCAAAGGCAGTTGCTCACGCTTCCCGACGACTACGCGGTCTATCCCGGCCACGGCGACGCGACGACGATTGGCGACGAACGGGAGACCAATCCTTTCATCGGACGAGCCGCCGCGTATTCCTTTGAGTGATCGCAGGAGTGTGCCATGACGACGTTAGCAGGAGGACTTTTGAGGCTTTGGACGAGGAACCGGGACCGGACGCGAACGGTTGAGACGGCCGCGGAAAAGGCTTCGGCTACGACAGGCGGCTCACTATCGCAGGAGCCCGTTGTGGTATGGCAGGCGGCTAATCCCATGGAGGCCCAGATCGTCAAGGGCCGCCTGCAAAGCGCAGGCATACCCGCTATTGTCCGCGGTGAGGCGATGGGCCGTATCTATGGGTTCGTCTATGGCGGTCTGGCGGAACGGGATGTGTTGGTGCCCGCGCCGCTGGCGGAATCGGCCGAGGACCTCCTCGCCGAGGAAGTTGAGTGGGACCTGGACAGCGCGCCTCAACAGTAACTCGATTTCTGTTGCGCGCCGCACAACGTCTATAATGTCCAGGCGTTTTCGGCTGTCTCCTGGATGGGCGCTGGAGGAAGAACCTTGACAGCCTCGCGACAGGCTGGATAAGAAATAAGGCCAACTGTGAACACTTCTACACCACCGACTGAGGATTTGGAAAGGGAGTTTGAGGAAGGGCCAATTCCTTCCCACTTGGCGCGGAAACGATCCGGTATCAAACCGCAGTTCCTGGTGGCGGGCCTCTTGTTGATTAGTGTCATCGTCTCGCTGATGGTCTACGGCCTGACCACCGCCAAGGCCTACTGGTTGACGGTGGATGAGGTCCAGCAGCAGAGCGGGGCCCTTGAGGACAAACGCCTGAGGGTCAATGGTGTCGTTGTCGACGGCAGCGAGCAGTGGGATGCCGAGGCAGTAACGTTGCGATTCAGAATCCAAGACGAGGAAAGCCCAAACGGACAGCTTGAGATTGTCTATTACGAGCCCCGTCCGGACAACTTTCAACGGGCCGCTTCCGTCATCGTTGAGGGCGAACTAACGCCCGGCGGCGTTTTTGAGGCAGACGTTCTCCTTCTCAAATGTCCCAGTCGCTACGAAGAGGCCCCGGAGGACATTTTACTTGAGGCAAGCCGCTGAATTGGGGCGTGGATGGCCTTCGATGAGCAATAACAGTTTTCCGGCTCCGATCAGGCCGCTCCCTCTGCTTTGCTCCCTCGCTGATATTGCCTCACCCAGAATTCGGAATTGAAGATTGCTCAGCAAAAGGCCCACTTGCGCTTTTCTTCTGTTAGCCTGCGCAGTGGCTCTTTCCGTGTCCCTGTCAACCGACAGACTTCGAGCGCAGGAACCTTCCCCGTCATTTGACCCACAGCAGGTCCCGATCCCGCAACGCCCGCCTTTTGCCGGACTGGCAGCCCAATCCTATGCCCAGAATTGCGCGCCTTGCCACGGCCCCGCTGGTGACGGAGACGGCCCCGCCGGCGCGGCCGCCGACCCGACCGTCTTTTCCGACCCGGCCGCAATCTGGGATCGTTCGCCAGCTGAACTCTTCTTCGTCACAAAGTTCGGTCGCATCGAGAACCTGATGCCTCCGTGGCGAAATAGCATGAGCGATCAACAGATATGGCAAGCCGTCTACTATTCCTGGAGTCTTCACACGGACGAATCGGAGATCGCAGAAGGGGAAGAACTCTATGCCCAGTCCTGTCGCGCTTGCCACGGCGCTGACGGACGCGGTGACGGCGCAGAGGCCAGCGGCGATTTGCCTGATTTTTCCGCGCAGGCCCAAATGATATTCGCCAGCCAGGCCCAGTTGGAGCAACACTGGCGGGAAATACACCCAGAACTCGGTTCGGACTGGTCCATGTCCCAGCGGAAGGCTGTGCTCGAGTATGTGCGCGCCTTCACCTACGAACCGGCTTGGGCGCCCTTTTCAGTTTCTGGACCCGGCACAATTGGCGGCGAAGTCGTTCAGGGAACGGAAGGCGGCCCGGCGCTGCAGCCCTCCGAGGTCATGCTAAACGTATACCAGCAGACCTCGCTTGTGGAGACCCGAACTGCCATGACTGTAGCTGAAGGCGGTTTCTCCTTCCAGGATCTGCCGGTGGACGAAGGCTTCTACTTTCTCGTCGAAACCTCCTATCGAGACGTTCGCTACACTTCGCCGATCCTAGCGTTCAGCGGTCCCGAATTCACCGAAGACCGTAGCGGCCCGGAACGAATCGACACATCGTTGCCAGTATACGAGACGACGACCGATCCGCAAGGCATTCATGTCAGCCGCGCCAATTGGATCATTGAGCACGAGGCGGGCGCTCTGCTCGTGGGGCAGCTCTTCACATTCGGCAACGCGTCCGACCGTACAGTCATCGGAACCAGAGAGGATGCACTGGCAGGGCCGGTTACGCTTGGCATCGGCCTGCCGGCAGACGCGCAGGGCGTTGAAGTCCAGGACGGGCTGATAGGGGAAGAGTATCTTCTGCGCCAGCAGACCCTCTTTGACACGCGTCCCGTTCGCCCCGGCGCCGGCGCCCGGCAGATTTTTGTGCGGTACCGGCTTCCCTTTGATGATGACTCCGCCGAAGTGAGTTTTCCGGTCTCCCATGACATTCAACTGCTGAACGTACTGGTTGCCGACCTGCCTGATCTGGAAGCGGACGTTGCGATCGGCGGCGAACTCCTGGACCCGGGCGGCCAGGAAACGATCCAGGGGGTCAGTTTCCGTCGCTGGAGCGCCCCGGTTTCGAGTGGTCTCCCTTTGCAAGTTCGGCTGCGGCGGCTCATCCCGGCCGGGGGGGCTGATCCCCGTGCGGAACGCGAGCCGCAGAGCAACCGGCAGATGCCAATCGCGGCGCCGCCCCTGGATGCCCGTGTACCTGTGGTTTTCGGAGGGGTCGTAACACTCGTTCTTCTTATCGCGATGCTGCTGTTTATGCACAGGGAACGAAACAGGAGGCCGCCGACAACTGCGCAGATGACAGCGCGGCGCGCGGAGCTGATAGACCAGATAGCCCGACTCGACGATCTGCACGCCCTTGGTGAGCTGGAGGAGAAAGTGTGGCAAAGAGAAAGGGCGAACCTGAAGCAGGAGTTGATCGCCATCGCCCTGACCCATGAGAGAGTGGGCGAGGCAAAGTGACCAAGCCCTCGCTCCCGCTGATCCGTTGCGATAATGTCCAGAAACGGCACGGTCACAGGCACATCTTGCGCGATGTCACTTTTTCCGTAGCCGCCGGCGAAGTCCTGGCCTTACTGGGCGCAAACGGTTCAGGCAAGACGACGCTCTTACGAATCGTCGCCGGGCTGGACAGGCCGGACCGGGGAGAGGTCTGGCTAGGACCCGTGCTCCTGTCTGACGCGGGCAACGAGATCCGCCGTTATGTCGGAGTTGTCGCCCACGCCCCCCTGCTGTACGATCGACTCACAGGCTTGGAGAACCTCGGCTTCTACGCCCGCCTGTACGATCTGGAGGACGCCGGGGCGCGCATCGCACACCTATTGAGATCGCTCAGACTTTGGGGCCGCCGGGACGATGCAGTTCGGACGTACAGCCGGGGGATGTCCCAAAGGCTGGCCATCGCCAGGGCACTGTTGCACGACCCGCCGGTGGTAATTTTCGATGAACCGGACACCGGCCTGGACAGACATAGCCTGGAAGAGTTGTCCGACCTTTTCACACAGCTGCGCGGCAGAGGGCGGGCGGTTCTCGTTACAACGCATGACACGGCGCGCGCCTTCAGCTGGGCCGACCGGGTCTGCGAGTTGCGCAGTGGTTGCCTGCAACAGATTGCCGGCTCGAAACGTAATGGGTAGTAAGAAGCCGCGCATGAGTGTTGGCTCTCTTCTCTCCGGCGCAGGGCCGGCGGTCGAACGCGGGACATGATGGCAGAGCTCCCTAAGGAGGGCGGACAATCACGGACGCGCGCCGGTCTGGCCGGCTATTTCAGAGCTGTAATGGCCGTGGCCGACAAAGACGTGCGCACGGAGTTGCGCGCCAAGGAAGTCCTGGGGACCATGGCCGCGTTCTCGGTCCTTGCCGCCGTCATATTTGGACTGGCCTTCGACCTGCGCGTGCCGCGGACGGAGCTGGTGGTACCTGGAATCCTGTGGGTGATTATTCTGTTTTCAGGCGTTTTGGGGCTTCACCGTTCATTCGGGTCGGAGACCGATCGCGGCACACTTACAGGGCTGCTACTTGCTCCTGTGGAACGGTCGGCGCTTTACCTGGGCAAGACTGCCGCCAATCTGCTCTACTTCCTGATTGTCGAAGCGCTTCTTGTGCCGGCCCTGCTCATTCTCTTCGACGTCAATCTGCTGAAACCGCTGATACTCTTGGGGTTGCTGCTGGGCACAATCGGCTACGTAGCCGTCGGGACACTATTCGCGGCCCTTACAGCACGCAACAGGGCGAGAGAGACTCTGCTTCCTGTACTCTTGCTACCGGTCCTGGCGCCGCTTTTCATCTCTGGTGTGGGTCTGACGGCTGCTGTACTTGATGGAAGAGCTACTTCAGAAGCCTGGCCCTGGATTGGCATTATCGCGCTGTATGATGTTTTGGTCTTTGCAGTCGCATTCTTGATTGTCGACCTGATCTGGGAACAGGGTTGACACAGAGTACAGGAACGCGCCAATGAACGAATCCACAGTTCAGGGAGGCGCCGGTCGCTGGTTTGCCCTCCTTCTGGTCTTTGATGCCGTCGCGGCGCTTGGCATGATCGCAGCCACGTGGGCGGCGCTTCTTTACGCCGGAGACGCCATCAATCTCTCCGGCGTTGAACAGGTCGCGCAACGGATCTTTTACTTCCACATTGGCAGCAACATCGCCGCCCTCCTTGGATTCCTGGCTTCACTGGTCGGCAGCCTGGGCTACCTGATCAGTCGGCGCCTGATGTGGGACCGGTGGGCGGCGGCCGGCGTGGAAATCGGCACGATTTTCGGGGTGTTCGTGCTGCTGTCCGGCGCCATTTGGGCCAAGCCGGCCTGGAACACGTACTGGACCTGGGATCCCCGTCTCACCACGGCGACAATTACGGTCCTGATCTACATTGCCTATATGCTATTCCGAAGCGGATTTGAGAACCCTGACACGCGAGCCCGCTTTGCCGGCATCTACGCCATTTTCGCCTTTTTGAGCGTGCCTCTCACCTACTACAGCGCCCGGCTGTTCCGGTCCATTCATCCCATCGTCTTCGATGGCGCCAACCAGGAGGCGCAGGGGGGATTCTCGATCGGCCCGACCATGGGGCAAACGCTTGCGATGGCAATGATAGGATTCGCGCTACTCTTCTTTGCGTTACTGTTTCACAGAGTGCGCCAGCTGGAATTAGAGTCCCTTATCCACGCTATTCGAGGGGAAATCGTCGAATGATATATCTGACAGTGGCCCTGGTCCTGTTGTGGCTGCTCGTTGGGGGCTACCTGGTCTTCATGTTAAACCGCCAACGGAATCTGGAAAGGGAGTTGAAGACGTTGCAGGAGGAGGTCCTGCACAGAGGATCCAGAGATCAAGTGTGAAGGGAATCCCGGTCCAATCTTGGTAAGATTGTTTACTGCCCGCCAGCCTCTGGCGCTATACAGTAGACCCAGAACTCTCCGTTCGCCGCCTTGCGAGCGACGCTGGGCAGACTAGAATCGTAAACAGGTTAATGCCATGGCGCAGAACATTTCAAGCACGGGAACCATGAGGTCCGGTCGCCTTTCGAACACCACAGGACCCAAGCAGGCAACACGCAGCAACACCTTCCTTCACTCTCTTGCCTTTGTGATCGGCTTCGGCGCAATCTTTACGCTTCTGGGTTCGGCCGCCGGCCTGTTGGGACAGAATCTGAACCAATACCTCCCCGTCGTTCAGCGGATCGGCGCCGTCCTTCTTGGGGTCTTCGGCCTGACCACGCTTGGCGTTCTCGGCTGGGTTGTAAATCGCGTTCAGTCAAATGAACGCCTTGCCTCCAACCCGGCCGTCGCGGCGCTGGTCGACATTCTGCGCTTTCTGAATGCCCTCATGTATACCGAACGCAGGGTGACCGAGCTGCACAAAGTGAAACGCGGTTGGGGTTACCTCAGCAGCGCAATGATGGGTGTCAGCTTCAGTGCAGGTTGGGTCCCCTGCGTCGGTCCAATCCTGGCCAGCATCCTCTTTCTGGCAAGCGACAGCGCCACCGTCGCCCAGGGCGCTTTGCTGCTGGCCATCTACAGCCTGGGACTTGGGCTTCCCTTCCTGCTTACCGGAGCCGCTTTCGGCAGTGCCACTTCAATTCTGCGCAGGCTAAACCGCCACGCCAACGTCGTTAGCGTCATCAGCGGCATCTTTTTGCTCTACGTAGCCTGGCTTCTCTGGGCAGACCGGCTAACGATGCTAACGACGCAGTTTGCGTTCTTGAATGAATGGGTTTTCCTGTTGGAAGAAGCGCTTTCCTCCTCAATTGGCGTCAACGCAGCCTTCAGCGCCGGAGCGCTCAGCGCAGCCCCCCTGGCCTTTGTGGCAGGCATCATCAGCTTTATCAGTCCCTGTGTGCTGCCCCTGATTCCTGCCTACATCGGCTACCTGAGCGGCGCGGCGCTCTCCGGCGACAGGAGCTGAACGAATATGAACAGTCGGCTGAAACAGTTGTCAAAGCTGGCAGCGTGGGCTGCAGTCGCGTTGGCCATCGCCGCCTGCGCCGCGGCTCCGCCCGGCGGGGACACGCCACAGGATTTCGCGCCCACGCCTCTCGACCAGTTCCCGAACGAGCTGGGCAAAGGCTTCCCCGTAGCGGAACGCGTCCAGGAGGGGAGCGCAGGCGTCGGCGACGACGCGCCCAACTTCGCCTTCTTTCTGGAGGATGGTCGCGGCGCCGACCTCGCTTCCCTCCAGGGCAAGCCCGTCGTACTCAACTTTTGGGCCACATGGTGCGGTCCTTGCCGCGCCGAAATGCCGGACCTAGTTGCGCTTCACGAGTCCGATCCCCAGCTTGTTGTACTGGAGGTAAACGTTGGTGAGGAGCTTGCTGCAATTGAGACGTTCGCTTCGGAGTTCGGAATGAACATGACCGTCGTACGGGACCAGGAAGACTTGATTCGCCGGGCTTACAGTGTGCGAAATATGCCCACGACCGTCTTTATCCGTCCAGACGGATCGATCGGCGCCCGCTGGCCGGGATTCCTGGCTGGGGAACAGCTGCACGGTTTCGTCGACCAGATCAGAGACCAGTGAGCCGCGCAATGCGCGTAACCCTTTTCACCAAGCACAACTGTCAACTTTGCGACGCCATCAAGTATGAACTCCTGGACCTGCAGGTGGAGTTCGGATTTGACTTCACAGAGACGTTCCTGGTGGAGGACACCGGCGTCGTCCAGGAAGAAATGCCGCGCGTGCCGTACGTAACTGTTGAAAGGGACGGCCAGGCCATCCTGAGCCTGGACCATCCCATCGAGCAGACGGCTCTGCGACGCATAATCCGCTCCCAAGTGAAGACATAGCAGGCGAGTCTGGACAGGCCGATACGATGAATTCGAGCCGCGGGGAACAGATGCAGAGCAGAGTCCAATCGGCGGTTGCGCGCCGAGTCGATGGCGCAGTCATGGGGATTGCCCGACACTGGCTCGCCCTATTCAATTCCCTGGTTGCCCTTTACCTGATCCTCCCATTTCTTGCGCCGCTCCTCGCAAAGTCCGGCTTGACCTTGCCTGCGTCTCTCATCTACTCGGCCTATTCTGCTACGTGCCACCAACTTCCTGAACGCAGTTACTTCCTCTTCGGCGAGCAGCCCTTATACAGTCTCACGTCGCTGGAAAAGTCGGGGCTGGATCCCGTCCAGGGCCTCTTCGAACGAAGGGCCTATCGCGGAAACGAAGATACCGGCTACAAGGTCGCTATCTGTCAACGCGATGTTGCCATCTACGGTTCAGTTGTGGCGGCCGGTCTGCTCTTCGGCCTGCTGCGAGGACGCTTCCACTCCATCAGCCTGAAAATATATGTCCTGCTGCTTTTCCCAATGGCCCTCGACGGCCTTAGCCAGCTCTTCGGCCTGCGCGAGAGCAATTGGTGGCTTCGCACGGTGACGGGCGCGCTCTTCGGCGGCGCGTCGGTCTGGCTCGCCTATCCATATATTGAAGCGGCCATGCGGGATGTCATTCTGCAGGAGGAGTTAAGGCTGAGGTAGCTCGATGAAGCCGGAGTCCCGAAGTCTCAACGGGTAGCCCATTCGTCTGCCGCGCCCCGGCCCGCCTTCCAACCAATGCTTCAGATTCGAGCGCGTTCCTCTATCCTTCACGGATGCCCACGGGAAAAGCGTCTGTGGCAGTCTGTGGGAGGTAAAGTCGCGCCCAAGACGCGCGGGGCCTCGCTGTTGCACTGAGAAGCCAGCGTTAGAAACTGCCGTCGCGCATTGGCGCTTCGCCTCC
Source organism: Caldilineaceae bacterium (assembly GCA_022824685.1). Taxonomy (GTDB): domain Bacteria; phylum Chloroflexota; class Anaerolineae; order Caldilineales; family Caldilineaceae; genus Bin5. The sequence goes on along the minus strand of JAJDZJ010000121.1, from coordinate 43,037 downwards.
TGGCCCTCAATAGTTTGCAATCAAAAGCTCAGTTATCGGACCGCGCTTTTTGCCGTTGCTGTTGATGCGCCGATTCGCGAACACTTTGTGAATGGCGAATCCGGAATAGAGGTCCTCAAAGAATGTATCCTGAGGATTCTCGTTGTGCGGGTCCGAATTGCTTAACATCAGTTTGGCGCCGGCGCGCCCCAGCTCCTGGTAGAAGTGGGCAAGCCGTCTCTGTTCATCGTCGTCAAATCGGTGCATGTAGAAGGAGTTGAAGCTGGACGTCTTGCTGATCGGCCGGTACGGGGGATCCATGTAGACGAAAGTGGACTCGTCGACAAAGCTCTTGCATGCGGTAAAGTCGCCGAAGTGTATCTCCGCCCCTTGAAGTGATCGCGAAACCGAGCGAAGGTTGGCCTCGTCGCAGATTCTGGGATTGCTGTAGTTCCCGTAAGGAACATTGAATTCGCCCAGAGAGTTTACGCGGTAAAGGCCGTTGAAGCAGGTGCGGTTCAGAAAAATGAGGCGCGCGACATGCGATGCCGGGTCCGTTGCCGAAGACGGACTGGTGCGGCTGACTCTCTTCTGATTGAAGGACCCTCGCACGTCGTAGTAGAAATGTCGGCGTTCTTCTCTGTCCAGTTTCAGAAACTGACCCTGAATATGATCCAGTCTCTCAATCAGACTTTCAACCTGCTGTTGAATTGTGCGGTAGGCCAGAACCAAGTCCGCGTTCATATCGGAAATGAAGAACTCGCGGATGTCAAAGTAGTTGGAAATGAGAAAGAACACCGCGCCGCCGCCGATAAACGGTTCAGCATATTTGCTGAGGCTTCCTTCCCAAAGACCGGCGGGGAGATGGCGCCCGATTTGGGGGAGCAACTGTCCCTTGCCGCCGGCCCACTTGAGAAATGGTTTTGCATCTCGGTTCTCTTGCGAAACAGAAGGAAAGTGTAGTTGCCTGACTTGCATGTATGACGAACCTGACTGAGGTATCTGGTAAAACGCTGCAGTATCCATTATCACACACGTGATCTGCCAGTTCAATCGCGGCAGACGCTGGGCGCACTTCAGTATCTTGGACAGGACATGAATCAGGATTTGCCGGAATGGGAAGGATTTTCAGGATAGCAGGCGACGGAGCACTGCCAACAAGGCGGTCTTCTGGCAGGAGAAGGGTCGGTGGATTGTCAATGGCATGGGATGGACCCAATCCTTCTGGCGCAACCAGTTTACTATTCAGTCTCGAGACTCATGGGAGAAGCGGAAGTGGGTTGAAGAACTGCGACGGACGCCCTATGACTGCCTCCTACACGAATGCTCACGTGAAGTGTCGCGGTGTCAGGATGGGCAGGCGATGGCAGGGACAGGAGCCTTTAAGGTCGCACGACCACTTCATCGGTCATTACCCTGCCTTCCTCGACAACCAGGGCAATTCCGCCTCCAGCCAGCTTGTCGTCAGATGCCTCGAATTGAGGCGTGTTCATGTCGTTGACATATCCTTGCAAACGATCTCCTGCGACGCGCAGCTTCAGGGTATGCGACTCTCCGAATTCCCAGGGGAAATCGACTTCCGCCAAGACCGTGTCCCCGTCCAGCGCGCGCACGAGACGGGCCAACCCGCGTCCATCGGTTGAACGGCAGAGCAGGATGGCGTAGTAGCGCCTCATGCCTTGCACCCTTGCCGCAATGCCGGCAGCCTTGCACAGGTGAAAGGTCATTTCCGACTCCACCTCGTAATCGGCCCACTCCCTGGTCCCTGTCATGAGCAGGCCGCGGCCTCGATTCTGAACAATTCGGAATGCCTCAGGCCACCGGAAGTCGTAGCTGTCCACGCCGTCGACCCAGGCTCGCCGCCACATCTGCGGCGCAGACATTCCCAGCCGGCGCAGATCCGCGGGCGCGTCCGGGCGCGAAAAAGTTACCTCAGGTTTTCCTTCCCAAGTCAAATAATCCAGGTATACCGTGCCCTGCGTTCGTTCGGCGCTGTGAACCGCGACCCCGATTTCAGCCACCGGCTCGTTGCCGGCACCCGCAACCGTCCAACGGAAGATTCGGCGCTCCCCAGGCTCGAGCAGTTGCGTAGGACCAGCCTCAACGATGAGCTGGTCATCTCGAGCGCGATACCGGCGCAGAAACAGGCCTGCTTCCACGGCCCGTTCGTTGCCGGCGTCCGCCTCCAACTCGGCGGTCACTGTCTGGCCGGGATGGAGCGAGGGCGATGCCATCAGACCGTATCCTCGCTGCTCGAAGTATTCGGCAGTCTCCTTTGAGGGTACGAACGTGTGGGTTGCCGTCCTCGCCGGACGCCCCGCGGCGATACCGTCGAAGTGCAATGCCAGGCTGCGCCTTCCCAAACGGCTATGTCCTTCCACGTTTTCCAGGGTCAGAGTGCCGCGGCTGTCAACACTGTCATCAGGCACGAAGCCTTGAACTGAACCTGCCAGCTCAAAGTGATAGCGGGAGCCGTTCTTGGGCTTGTACGGCGGCTCCTGGGCCAGTGCTCGACCCACGTTGATTACGTGCACACTCTCAGTCACAGCGTCGGTCACCGCCCTTCCGCCATCGGCGGTTGGCAGATAGAGCCGGTCAGAAACCGGCCCGCGAAAGTCCGGGCCGTCCTCGAGACCAGCCAACCCGTTCTTTATTCCCAGCAAGCAGCCAACATTTCCTGAATTGCAATCAGTATCCCAGCCGCTTGTATTGACGATCATCAGCGTCTTCTGGAAGTTGTCGTCGCCGTGAAGAAGGGAATGGATGATCAGCGCGTGATTGGGAACCATGTGGCAGTTGCCTCCGTACTTGTCGTAGCCAAATTTGTTAGCAATCTGCTCCCTGGTCTTTCTCCAGTCGGGGCCGTTGACCGCGTGCCATTCCCGAATCTGCTCGATGACGGCGCGAATCAGAGAGTCTCCTGGAATGACGGCCAGGCCTGTATCGATCAGCCTCTGTATGTCGTTTTCGACAAAGGCCTGGGCTTCCATCGCCGCCAGCGCCTGCGCGCCGTGAACTGCGACCCCATCGTGGGCAACGCTGGCCGCGCGACGGGCCAGTTCAGCCGCCAGCTCCGGATCCCCTGGCGAAACCATCGCCCACCCGTCGATGAATATCTGCGCCCCGATTTGCTCGGCTACGACTTGGCCGTTCAGCGCCATCGAGCCACTGCGAGGGGCGGTAGTTCCCTCCTTCAGTCGCAAATAGGCCGTATGCTCGGTGGAGTTGCCCATCCCGCCCCACCAGAGAATCGTACGCTCCTCAATGATGTAGTTCAGCCAGGTTTGCCCGATCTGCGCCGGCGTGATCGAATCGGAGTTGCCGTAGTCGGGCAATGCGCGCAAGAAGGTGAACGTGCCGGAAATGTCATCGTCCGTCACGACCAGGGGCACGTCAAGATGCTCATGGACATAGTAGTTGATCTCGCCAAAGCGTTCATCGAGCATCTCATAGGTCCAGCCTTCGAAGGGCCGGCCCAGGTACACGCCGATCAGTTTGCCGAGTACGCCGGCGTAGACTCTCTCTGAATAGTCGCTTGGAATCGGCATCCTGTCACGCCTCTTTTTCTGCCTTTACTCCGTACGTTCGGCCCTAACCCATTCGCCCCACAACCGGCATCCTGAGTCTTTCCCGGCATAAGGACTTTCCCACAGAGAGCCCGCGCCGCATCTCGCGCACCCAAATGGCGCGCCAAGTCATCGACGCCGTCCCCCTGTGAGGGCGATCAGGTCGTCGCGGTTACGAAAACTCAGGCCAGTAGAACTCCCGCATCGTTGGATCGTCGTAGCCATCCATCCAGGTGTTCTTCAGGCCGGGCGTACTGATGGCCGCCTCAACTATGGCGCGATTAAAGTCTCCGACAAGATCGTGTTGAAGATACTCGTTCACGGGCATCCACAGACACTCGTCGATTTCCCAGTCATCTCTCTCGATCCGCTCGGTAAGCGGTTTAAGCCTGCAAATGAAATAGATATCCGACTTGCCATAGCGGTAGCCGTGCCAGTGCCGCCAGCAGATAACAGACTCGAACCTGGTTTCCACCCCTGTCTCTTCCAGTACCTCCCGCACCACCGCCGCAGCCAGGTGTTCGCCGGGATGGAGCGCGCCGCCAGGCAACTTATAGTATGGCCGCGATGATCCCCTGTGCCTTTCGGAAACGACCAGCAACTCCTGACGCTCGTTGATCGCCACGCCGCCGGCGCCAATGTAGTGGGTTGCATAGCCCGGTACCAGGGCATCCTCCTGAAGTCTGCGAACAAGGAGTACATAGTTTTCTTCAGTGTGATGAAAGACGAATCCCGCCGCGGTTGAGATCGGGATCAAGGGGGCCCGCTCAATCGGCAAGTGCAGCCAGACAAGAAAACGGCCATCCTGGATCCATTTGATAAGGGAAGATGAAAGGCTCGCCGCAAACTCGTCGGGCTTGCCCGGCAGATCCTCGGTGTTGATTTCAATGCCATTGAATCGGTTTACCGCATGGGGCAGAATGTTCATTGGGTCACCTTGTGTGGCTGAGGATGCTCTCTACTCCGACTCATCACTGGGCTCTCGACCTCGATCACCTCGAAAGGACTTGAGAAACAGCGCGCCCATGCCCGTTGGCGGCTGCGGCTCAAGGCGCCGCGCAGGCCAGTCTGATATCTGATTGCCGCCTGGTTGAGAAACCGTCCCGGAATGTTGAAATCTTGAGACCCTGCATGGGGCCTGATTCGATCTATTTTAGTTCGCTATCATTTGCAAATCAAGTTGAAGAAAGCCCTGTTTTTCGGCTTGTTGCAGTCGCATTTGCGCTGGACTGTGGTATGCTAAGCGGAATCCGCCAGGACTGGCTGCGCAGCAGTTGGATGTGATGCAGGGCAGTTCGAGCCGCGTTGTGAAGCTTCCGCCTGAAGTCCTGCGCCGGCAACCCCTTTCAAAACTCCAGGAGAATGCAAAATGTATACAACCGATCAGTATGAAGGTATGCTCGCCGAAACCGTCGCCATTCAGGGAGCGAACGGAGACAGGGTCCTCGCCTACTGTGCCCGTCCGTTGGGGAAAGGGCCCTTCCCGGGTATGGTGCTCATCCATCACATGCCTGGCTGGGACGAATGGTACCGCGAGGCAACCCGGCGGTTTGCGCATCACGGGTACGCCTCAATCTCGCCAAATCTGTATGAACGAGCCGGGCATGGCACGCCCGACGACGTGGCTGCGGCGGTACGCGCCGATGGCGGGGTCCCTGACGATCAGGCCGTGGCGGATATCGAGGCCGCAATGAAATATCTCCGGGCCCTACCCAATCTGAACGGCAAAGTCGGCGTGTTTGGCACCTGCTCGGGCGGAAGGCATGCTGTGCTCGCCGCCAGCCGGGTCGCGGGCTTCGATGCCGTTGTTGACTGTTGGGGCGGCGGTGTTGTCATGCAATCCGACCAACTCACACCGCAGCGGCCTGTCGCGCCCGTAGACTACACTTCCGACCTCGAGAGCCCTGTCCTTGGTCTGTTCGGCGCAGAGGATCACAGCCCAACCGTTGAAGAGGTGGCAGTTCACGAGGAAGCCCTCAAGCGCCACGACAAGGACTACGAGTTCCACATGTACGACGGCGCCGGCCACGGCTTCTTCTACGACCACCGCCCCAGCTACCGCCAAGCCCAGGCAGTCGACGGCTGGGATAAAATCTGGGCCTTTCTCGGCGACAAACTGGCCGCCTGAGCCCCGAAGATTGCGCAACAAAGTCCGATCAAGATTCCGTTCAAGGAGGAGTGGAGATATGTGTACGATGATCGTCCAGAAAGTCCCGCTCGAAGGATTCGGCAAGGGCGCAGGCGGCTGGTTCGATATGAACCAGGCGAACGTGAGTTGGGACCACCCCTTTCACGCGCCCGAGGAACACGCCCTGAACATCGACTTCGTCAACGAGAGCCACGGACCCGGGGCCCGCGTCGCCGTGGAACTGAGTGTAGAGTCCGCCCGCCAGCTGGTCGAGACGATTCAAACGGTGCTCGGCGAGGCGGAAGGCAAGGGACTGCTTAAGGAGACGTAGCGCGGCTGGTTCGAAGGCCAGCAGGATAGGCGGCCTCCATCCAAGAGGCCTGTTGGGGAGGCCGCCGCCGGCGGAAGTCTCAGTCAGTCACGATATGGATCGAACTCGTCCTCGCCGGCCATTGCGATGCCTAGCGGCGTGAGTGAATGCAGGATTCGAATCGTGTTGCTATGGTGCGTCAGCACCTCAGGCAGCCGCTTGTAGACCTGGGGCGCCTCGTCCGTCCCCGCGCCGCGCAGCGTCGCGCCCAACTTTCGAACCGGCGCCAGCATCTGCTCGCGCCCAATCTGGCCCCGCTTGACCTGCACCTTGCGCCCTTTTTTCCAGCGGAAACGTCCCGCGGCCTGCGTGCGTGACATGAGCCGGCCCGCGCCGTGGACCGTCGAATAGAGCGCCTGCTTACCCTCTTCGCTTTCAATGCCTTCCAGCACGACTGAAATATCACCCATCGATCCGCCTACGAAGCCCTTCTGCCCGGGAAATGCCGGGGTCGCGCCCTTCCTTGTGACCCACAGCTTTTCGCCCCCGTGTTGCTCCTTCCAGGCGAAGTTGTGATGGTTGTGTATTTCCTCGACGATTGTTGCGCCCAGCATCCTGGCCACGCGTTCGCATACCCAGTCGCGGCCTGCATAGGCATACCGCCCCGCAAGCGACATGCAGGCGAGATACTCCTGCCCCAGGACTGAGTCGACGCCAAGTAAGCTCGGAACGCCTTCAAGAGCGCTTCGCCGCTTTCGCGCGCGACCCTTGCGCTCCGGTTTGGGTCCCGCATTCCCAGTCCGTTCCCCGTCGGCCGCCTTCATGAAGTGCGTAGCAAGGCGATGGCCAAGTCCCCTGGAGCCAAAGTGAACGCCGACCCAGATTCGCTGCTGTTCATCCTCAAACAGGTCCACATAATGATTGCCGCTGCCTACGGTTCCCAACTGTTCCGCCGCCAGATTTCTCTGTTTGGCGGCGACTGGCAGGTCCCAGGCCGGATCGTCGTCGAAAAGGGGATGGTCCACCCGCTCCTTATTCTTGCGCCCGATTCCAAAGGAGATGGTCGCCCAGATATCGTCCATGATCCGTTCTATATTCTCTCGTACTTCGACAGCCGGGATATCGAGGCGAATGGCTTTGTTCCCGCAGGCGATGTCATAGCCGACTCCGGCGGGGTTCAGCTTGTCATGGTAGGCCACGACGCCGCCAATTGGAACCGTATAGCCGAGGTGATGGTCCGCCATCAACGCGACCGCGTCAGCATCCTGCGCACAGTTGACGATCTGTTTCACTGCGTTGTCCAGCGGGTCACCCCAGACGGGCACGCCCTGAATGATTTGCACTGTCATCTGAGCCTCTCAACTTTCAAAGGCAAAAGAGCTCCCATTCCGTAAGTGCGCCTCAGGTTCCCGGGAGCGCTTTTTTCAAACACAATAATGAAGCGGAACCACACTGAAGGAGGCGTCGCCATAGGATTTCAACGCAATCCCGGTAATCGGATCCCCGGCTTGTCAGGTTAGAGACGAGGCGTATGCCAGGGTCCTCGACTACGTTCAGTCCTCACATTCAGAGACCAGTTGGCGCAGGAACAAGTGAAGGCATTCGTCGTGAATTGGGCAGGCGGTGTGCAAGATTTACGCGACCTTTTCCGAGCTGGCAGTGCAGTTTGCAGGAGACAGACCAGTAGGCGGAACAGGCCAGACTCAACCAGAAGGAGGTCTTACACCCTCGTAGACACCTTCCGGCAGAGGATCCGGACGGTCGCAGCGAGTCGTCAACTCCACATGGCGTCCCGACTCGGAGGCGACGTGAATCGCCTCCATGATCTCAAGTACGTGCAGCGCCATCTCCCCGCTGGCACGATGCGGCCGGTCTTCAACCGCGCTGACAGCCATGTCCGCCGGGCCCAATCCCCGGCTGTTGCCGGCATGGCCGAGCCTGAGGGGCAGCTCCTTCCATGACCCGTCCTCGGCCGTGCGTAGTTGAAGCGGGCCGCCAAAGGTGTTCGGGTCGGGCAGATCGAGCGAACCGGTCGCGCCGTACAGCTCGATATTCGGCAGATTTGATGCCTTCGTATCAAAGGTTGTGATCACTGTGCCGATGGCTCCGCAGGCGAAATCCAGCACGCCGGTCACGTAGGTGGGGACTTCCACCTGGATCACCTCACCCCGCCGCGGTTGGCTGAGAATGGTGCGCTCCGGCCATGTCGCTCGCGCGGTACCAGTCACGCGCGTTACAGGCCCGAGAAGATTGACCAGCGCAGTCAGGTAGTAAACGCCCATGTCCAGCATGGGGCCCCCGCCCGGTTTGTAGTAGAAGGCGGGGTTTGCGTGCCAGTATTCGTGCCCGCGGCTCATCATGAACGCGTTGGCCGCGACTGGAGCGCCGATGACGCCCTCGTCCAGGTACAGACGCGCCGACTGATGCCCAGCGCCGAGGAAAGTGTCCGGCGCGCAGCCAATGCGGAGATCCTTCTCGGTGGCGAGCGCCAGCAACTCTCTGCCCTCGGCGAAGGTCGCGGCCAGTGGCTTCTCACTGTAGACAGCTTTCCCTGCTTCCAGAGCGGCCTTGCTGACGCCAAAGTGAGCGGGGGGAGGCGTGAGATTTAGCACCATGTCAATAACCGGGGCAGCGTACAGATCGTCAAGAGACAGACGTCTGAGCCCGTACTTCTCAGCCTGGGCCTCAGCCGCGGCGTCGATCACGTCGGCGCAGGCGACAACCTCAATCTCCGGCAGTTCCCGACTTACTTCAATGTAGCGGCTGCTGATGATGCCGCAACCGACGATGCCGATTCGCACTGGCAGTTCCATCTTCGACTCCCCTTCATCTTCTGGCTATTCGCTGTCAGTTTAATGCTTCGGGCACGATCAGGTCCTTGCCGCCCAGATGATTCCTCGCCGCACGATCTCCCTCGCCTCGGGGACATCGAAGTCCTTTGCCACGTGTCCCAGCGAACAGTAGAATATGTTGCCCTGGCCCCACTGACGCTTCCACACGACCGGCATAACGGTTCCCTCGATCCAGGCAGCGTGCTCTCCGGAAAATGTAGTCGTCGCCAGCACCTCGTTGCTTGGGTCTACGTGCATCAGATACTGTTCACTGTGCATGGCAAAGTCTTCCAGCCCTGCCGTGATCGGGTCGCTCTGATCGACAATGTTAACCGTGTAGTCAATGATGTTTCCCGGATGGGCCACCCACTGCCCGCCAACCATGAACTGGTATTCCGTGTTCTGGCGAAAGGCATCGGCCATACCTCCGTGCCAGCCGGCAAAGCCCGCCCCGTTCGTGACAGCTTCCAGCAGACCCGCTTCCTGCTCCTTTGTGATGGAGCTCATCGTGAACACTTGCGTGATGACGTCGTAGGAGGCCATTCGCTCGCTATCGGTGTAAACGTCAAGCGAGGATTCGACATCCACTTCGAAGCCGGCATCGCGAATCAACGGTGCGAAAATGTCCACGCACTGCTTCGGTTCGTGGCCTTCCCAACCGCCCCAAACCATCAACGATTTTTTTGTCATCGGAACCAGACTCCTTGCTTTTGGGTTTGTTCGCGCCCATCCGCTTATTGCTTGCAGGTCCTTGTCCGGACCTCAATTCAACCTGGCCAATTGCAGTTGATCTGAATTGCCACGGTGAAGGTTCTTCAGGCGCGTTGAATTCCGTGACGGCCAGTATAGCACCCGTCAGGGGAAGCTACAATGAATTGGTGGAACAGGTTCGTGCAAATCCGGTGGAAAGGCGAGCGATGAAGAGCTTCTTCGTACCGGCGCCTGCCTCAGGGTTTGAGAGGGGGCGCCAAGAAACCCGCCGCCATTCACATCGGGAGGCCGGTTTCTGGCAGGTCGAACTTCAACTCACTGGGATTGGCGAGATTCGAAGAACAGAGGCATTCCTCCCTTTGGATGAAGGGTGATTTGCGGGTCCAACTCTGCGGCATGGTTGTCAGGACTCCGCAGCCGGAAACGCTGTGCGATCGCTGCGGCGACCAGAACACTTTCGGTCAGCGCAAACCCTTCGCCGATGCATTGACGGGGCCCCGCGCCGAAGGGAATGTAGGCAAAGCGATGGCGGCCCTTTGCTGCCTGGGGAGAGAATCGATCGGGATCGAATGCAAGCGGGTTCGGCCAAAACTCAGGTTGCCTGTGGGTGACAAAGGGGCTAAGCGTTATCACAGACTTTTCTGGCAGATCGAAACCCCCAACGACATCGTCCCGGTTGCCAAAGCGGGACAGGGCATACGCTGGAGGGTAAAGACGCATCGTTTCGTCAACCACCTGGCGCGTATAGGCAAGATTGGGTATGTCCTCGACCGTCGGCAGACGGCCATTCAGGATTCGGTCCACTTCGTCGTGAACCTGGGCTTCAACATCGGGATATTGCGCCAAGCAATAGAAGAACCACGTGAGAAGTAGCGCAGTTGTTTCGTGTCCGGCAATCAACAGGGTGATCACCTCATCGCGCAACTGCTTCTCGTCCATCCCTTCGCCGGTTTCCGCGTCGCGCGCGGACAGCAGCATTCCCATCAGGTCGCTACCTGGGTTTCCAGATTCGCGTCTGTCACCAATCATGCCGTAGATCAGTCGATCAAGCGCGTCGATATCGCGTTTGACGCGGCGCGTGCTGGGCCAGAAGGGGACCTTCATTGTGTAGAGCGAGGCAGGCGAAACCACCAGTTTCACAAATAGCTGATTCAACCTACCGAAGGTGTCGCCGACTTCGCGGGCCTCGTTGGTCAGATCGACGCTGAACAGCGTCCTGCCGGCAATTTCGAGAGTCAACTCCATGATCTCGCGGTCAAATGCGACAACGTCCCCGGAACGAACAAACGCCTCCCATCGGGAGAAGCGCCGCTCCGCCGCTGACGTCATGGTCTCCCCCATTCCGCGGATCCGACTCCGATGGAAGGCTGGCTGGGCCAGACGCCGCTGACTGAGCCACGATTCGCCGTCATTGCTCAGCAGGCCCTTCCCGACCAGTGGATACAATAGAATGAAGGTGGGGTGGGGAATCTTCGTGAAATTCTTGTAGTTATCCTGGAGGATATGTTGGTAGTGGTCGGGGTGGACAAACAGATAGCCCCACATGCTGGCAAAAAACCGGTACTTGACCGCAGGTCCTGCCTCGGATACAAACTCCTGTATGCTTCCAAGCGGATCCCGCTTCAGGCGTCCGACATTGCCAAAGAGCCAGTGGGCTCGTGCTTCGGGCGGCGCCGTCCGCCGCTTCACTGGGGCGACTGCGCTGGTCACGGGGTTTTCTCCTTTTCGAACCAGTCCACTTCGCTATGCGTCATTCTGCGACGCTTTTCAAACGCCAGCGACTTGAACGTGAAAACACGGGAAAAGACTGTTTGTAAGTCGCTTCACCACGATGGCAATGCTAGTGGGAGATTACCTTACAGAAACTCCTTCCCACTTGGGAGGATATTCCGATCCCTACCCAGTGGCGGCATTGCGGCGCCGGCTAAGCTCCGGAAAATACAAGACCCTGCCAAAGGCAGGGCCTTGTCGCTTCTGGTCCGATAGCATCGCTTAGAGAGCGATCTCCGGAGGTGATGCTATCGGACCAGTACTACGACTACAGTTATCCATAGGGCATCACCTCCTTGTGTTTAAGATACGCTGCAAGTATTTCACAGTTGCGGCCAATTGTCAAACTCAGGACAGTTCGGGAACAGGCGCCACTTCCCACCTTGCATTTTTGCCGCATTCTGAACGGTCAGGCGTTCGATGACGGCCGACCAGGCCTAATGAAGATCAAACGGGACCATTCGCTTACCTCTATTCTTGGGCCGTTGTTCCCCGTATCTACCGCTAGGAAGATTCCGGACGCCACTACCCTCGTCCTTTACGCCCTCGGCTTTGGGAAGCGCCAGTGGCAGCGGCGAAGGCTGCGCCAGCCGACGATGCCGGCTCCCCCCTCGTTCCCGCCATCGAGGCCAGGTCGCCCCGCTCCTACAACTGCCGCTCATCCGAATGACAGCCGTAGGAGCGAAAAACAGGCTTCGGTTTTGGAGTCGTTAGCCTGAATGCATATAATGAATAAGATTGCGCTCCTGTATGGGGCAGTTGCTCGCTGTCTTCCAAGGGGTCTAAGGGTGCCGGCTATGCAGTGCCCGGCCGATTGGGCGACCGCCAGCGCTGTGCGCCAAAGTTCTCGCCGCCTGGCCGCCGGAACAGCTTGCAACAGCTTCGGTGTCCCGGACAGGTTTCGCGGCGCAAAATGTGTAATCGTAAAGGGCCAATATGCGGAACCAGTATATCTACGTAGCCATTATCCTGTGCCTCTTCGCGGGATCGCTGTTTGTCGCGCTTCCTCTCGACCATCCCGTGTGGCTGGAAGAAAGCCTGGCACCGGGTGTGGATACCCAGCGAGACATCCGCGACCTCACCTTGGGGCTGGATCTGAAGGGCGGAACCCAGGTCTTGCTCGAGGCAGAAATCAGCGAAGACCAGCCGCTGCCTGAGGACGCGCTCAATTCGGCGAAAATCATCGTCGAGCAGAGAGTAAATGGCCTGGGACTCGCGGAGCCGACCGTTCAGTTGCAGGGCGAGCGCCGGATGATCGTGGAGCTGCCCGGCGTCAAGAATCCGGACCAGGCGATCGAAACAATTCGCTCCACCGGCCAATTGGAGTTCGTCGACCTCGGGGGATTCCCCGTCCGACCTGATGATTTCATCAATACGACCAACCGGCCTAACGCGGTCACAGACTTGCAGGAGTCGATTGCCGCCGGAGAGGCTGCCCCACAGTCCATTCCCTACCCGGAAGAAGCCTTCGAGACGATCATGACCGGCGACATTCTGCAGGCTGTCGTCGCGACACAGGACGAGTATACCTTCTGGCAGATCCAGTTTGACCTTAAGAGCGAGAGCAGCGGCGACTTTTTTACGTACACCCGCGATAACATCGGCGAGGTTCTGGCGATAGTCCTGGATGGGCGCGTCCTTTCGACCCCGGTAATCAACGCGGCCATCAACGACAACGGGGTGATCACAGGTGACTTCTCGCAGGAGGAAGCGGAAAGTCTGGCGATTCAGATGCGATATGGCGCTCTGCCGGTTCCGCTTGAGGTCGTGGATGTACGCACGATCGGCGCAAGCCTAGGGCAGGATTCGATCGACCGCAGCTTGCAGGCCGGGATCGTGGGCGGAGCCTTGGTGCTGCTCTTCATGGTGCTGCTCTATCGCTTGCCCGGCCTTCTCGCAACCGTGGCCCTGGCAATCTACGTGACCCTGAACCTTGCCATGTACAAGCTAATGCCAGTGACCCTGACATTGCCCGGCATCGCCGGCTTTATTCTCTCAATCGGCATGGCTGTAGATGCCAACATCCTGATCTTTGAACGCATGAAGGAGGAGCTGCGCAGTGGCCGCTCCTTGCGTCTGGCCGTGGAAACGGGCTTCAGCCGCGCCTGGCCCGCAATCCGTGACGGCAATCTCTCGACCTTGATCTCATGTGCCGTCCTCTACTGGTTTGGCAACAATTTTGGCGCCAGTGTTGTAAAGGGATTTGCCATCACACTGTCCGTCGGCGTGCTGCTGTCCATGTTCACTGCCGTATTTGTTACGCGCACGTTCATGCGCAGTTTTCTCTCACAGCAGGGAGAGAGGCTGTTGGGCAGTCGCGGGTTGTTGGGCTATTAGAAGCTCCGCCAAGAGTTGCGCGGTCGCTTCGACCTGAAAGGACAATCTCAGAGCGCAGCCGGCATTGGTTGCGTTCCCAGACCCCACAAGTGTCGGCAGAATTAGGAAAGAGAATCCTATGTATCGTTTAGTCGAACGTCGCAGGCTCTGGTTCTTGATCTCGCTGCTTGGAATTCTGCCAGGCATTCTCTTCGTGCTTTGGAATCTCTCTTCAACTGGCGGCCTCCTGCCCCTGAGTATAGACTATACCGGCGGTACGCAGTGGGAGATGCGATTCGAAGAGCCGGTGGCGCCGACAGAGCTGGGCGGCGTCTTTGTGGAAGCCGGATTCACGGACACAAAGGCATTCCATGTTGACGATGATCGCACGGTTCAGGTCAAATTCAAGAATATCGATATGGCGCAGAAAGAGGTGATCGAACAAGCAATCGTCGATCGCTTCGGCGCATTTGACGAACGCCTCTACCGAAGCATCGGACCGGCCATCGGCGCGGAGGTAAGCCAGGCCGCCTTGCTCGCGGTGATCGCCGCCTCCGTCCTGATTCTGGCCTACATTGCCTTGGCGTTCCGGGAAGTTTCCCACCCGTTCCGCTACGGTGTCGCCGCCATCGCGGCCCTGGTACATGACGTTATAATTACAGTTTCGTTTCTGTCGATTATGAACCTGGTCGCAGGTTGGGAGCTGGACGCCCTTTTCCTGACCGCAACACTGACTGTAATCGGCTTCAGCGTCAACGACACAATCGTGATCTTCGACCGAATCCGAGAGAACCTGCGCCGCCACCGCGGTGAACCGCTGGCGACCGTTGCCAATCGGAGCATTATAGAGACGGCTCAGCGCTCAATCGCCACCCAGGTAACGGCGCTCCTGGTGCTTGCAGCCATCCTGTTCTTTGGCGGAAGCACGCTGCGCATCTTCATGGCCACCCTGATCGTCGGCCTGGTTTCAGGTACATACAGCTCAATTTTTACCGCCACACCTCTCGTCGTTGCCTGGGAGGAAGGGTCCCTCTTCTCCAGGACGAGGAAGCCGGTAAGGGCCAGGGAGCAGACGGCGGCGGCATAGTTCTGACGAACCACGGCTTGTGCGGGTCCGCTCCAGGCGCCTCCATCGCAACTGCATTGCTTGCCGGGTCTTCCTCCCCAGCATAGCGAGGTCCGGCATCGGCCCACCCATTGCGTCGCCGGATTTCTCGCCTATGCCCAAACTCGTCCTTAGTCAGGTCAGCAGCAGTTCCAATTGGTTAGCCCCTGCGCCCCGCAGCCATAACCATGCTTCTGGGCTGGATGAAACCATAGCGACGGACTTCCAAAATGACAGTCGGCACAGCCGGGAATCGAAACAGTCTGGGCAGCGCCGCCCGTTTTCTGCCCGCTACAGAATACGCCACGGCCTACCGAGCGCATCGCGCTGTGGCTCTGTTGATCCTTTTCTCGCTCTTCCTCTGCGGTTTTGGCCCCCCAACGATCCTCGATCGAGACGTTAACGCAAACCAGCGATTCACCGTAGGCCAGTTACGCCAGATCCAGGAGGCCAGGGTTCCCCCTCCTGATGTCAGTGCCGCATCGGTCGTTGTGTATGATGTCGACAGCGGCCGCGAGCTTATGGAAAAGGCGGGGCGCCTTCCGGTCTCGCCTGCAAGCCTGGCGAAGCTGATGACGGCGCTGCTTGTCATGGAACAGGACAGACTCTCGGAGGCGGTTACTGTTCAGCGCGAGGATCTGGTTGGCGGGGCCGTCATGGGACTGGGCGCGGGAGAGGAATTGCGTGTCGAAGAACTGTTACGCGGTCTGCTGATTCCGAGCGGAAATGACGCGGCCATGGCCTTGGCCCGCCATCATTCCGGACATGTTGACGCTTTCGTCCACAACATGAACCGGCGGGCCGGCGAATTGGGCATGCATGGGACCCAGTTCCGCAATCCCAATGGGTTCGACGCCGAAGGCCAGAGAAGCAGCGCCCAGGATCTTCTGAAATTGGTCACTTTGCTGTGGGAGTACCCTCTCTTTCGCGAGATTGTGGGGACGGCCGAGATGACAGTGGGCGGCCATCAGCTTCAAACGACAAATCGTCTTCTCGGCTCCTACCCTGGCGTGAATGGAGTCAAGACCGGGACGACGCTTGAGAGCGGACAATCTCTGATCATCGGCCTGGAGAAGAACGGGCATCAACTCTTTGCGGTCATCCTCGGCAGCGTGGACCGATACCACGATATGCGTGCAGTTTTGCAGGCGGTACAGGGCAACTACAGTTGGGTCCCTTTGCGTTTGCCCGACCGTCCCACAGCTTTGGACAGGCTCTTCGATGAGGACGGCAATCGCTGGTTTCTGTATGCCGATGGCATCAATGTCGATCCAGCCGCGCTCGAAGCCGGGCCCTTCTTCGATGCCCTGCTTGCAGGATGGGAACGCCAGGAATTGCGGGTCTTTCGACGCCTCGAACCTCCTCCTTCAGGCATTTGGACTTCCGGAATGCCTGCAGGCATTCTGGAGTGGCGCTTGGGCGAGGCCGTGATTGCGACGCAAAGGCTATTTGTCCAGTGACAGAAGGTAGATTTCGGAGCGGCTGTTCCCCCTAAGGGCTGCCGCCTCTTGCGCAAGTGGGGTCACATGACTGAAGAGCGTCTGCAGAAGGTATTGGCTGCCGCCGGCGTTGCCAGCCGGAGAGCCTGCGAATCCCTGATTACAGCCGGCCGCGTTCGGGTTGACGGCAGGGTAATCACTGAGTTGGGAACCAAAGTGGATCCGGGCAAGGTCTCGATCGCTGTCGACGGCAGCCCTGTCCCCGTTTCCCAGAGTAACGTCTATTACCGGGTCTACAAGCCGCGCGGTGTCCTCAGCGACATTGGCGGGGACAGGCGCGGCCGCAGGACGGTCGCGCACCTGCTCCCTGGCGGCGTTGGCCGCGTCTATCCGGTTGGCCGGCTCGACCTCAACAGCGAAGGCCTTGTGCTCTTGACCGACGACGGCCCGTTGACCAACAGGCTGACCCACCCTCGTTTTGAGCATCCCAAAACCTACTTCGTACTGGTAGCGAAACGCCCTTCCGCCGACGCTCTTGTCCGTCTGCGCGAAGGAATTGATCTGGAAAGCGGTCGGACAGCCCCCGCCCGCGTCGAAGTCGCGGACGGGATTCCGGCTCGGCTAACGCTCGACAAAGGAAGCCGTTCATTCGCGGCCACGCCTTCCGACGGCTGGAAATCGACGCCCCCGGACAAAGGTGTCTGGTTGCGAATTGTTCTGCGTGAGGGAAAAAAGCGCCAGATTCGGCACATGGCCGCGGCTGTGGGCATCGAGTTGAAAAGGCTGATTCGGTGGTCGATCGGCCCGCTTACCCTGGAGGGGCTGGAACCCGGTATGGCCAGGCCTCTGACCTCCGGTGAGGTCTTCGCCCTCAAGGACATGGTTGACCGGGGCAAACGCAGACGCCCACAAGGGACGCGCAAGACCAAGCAGGTTGACCGCCCGCGCGCAAGGCGCCGCACCTCTCCTCGCGGGCAGAGGCGAAGACATTGAACCTCGCATGACAGGTCCCCAACATGCACCGAGCCTTCAGTGACAACCTCTCGCGGCGTTGGTTCCGTGGACACCGACTTCCTCTCTTTGTTCGTTCAACCACAATCCAGGGTCGCTCTACCGGGATGGCCCTCCTCCCTACCGTGACCGGACCGTGAACGCTATCGCGATTGACGGACCTGCCGCATCGGGCAAGAGCACCGTTGGCTTCACCGTCGGCCAGCGGCTGGGCTTTGTCTTCTTCGATACAGGGGTCATGTATCGTGCGGTCGCTTGGGCCGTCTTGGAACATGGCATCGATCGCGCGGACGGCGAAGCGGTTGGCCAACTTGCCGAACAGTTGCGCATCGAAGTCGACGCCCCTGCCAGCGATCTCTCCGATGGCCGCCAGGCAACCATCCTGGTCGGGCATGTGGACGTCACTTGGGCCATTCGCAGCCCCCGAGTCGACAGCATCGTCTCCGTGGTGGCCGCCAATGCACGGGTCCGGCGGGAGTTGACGCGCAAGCAGCGCGGTATCGGCTTGGCGTACGGCTCAGGGGCCGCGGGCAAGGCAGGCATCGTAATGGTTGGCCGCGACGTTGGAACCGTCCTGCTTCCGGAGGCTCCGCTCAAGATCTACCTGCAGGCGCCGCTAGAGGAGAGGGCGCGCCGCCGCTTTCGCGAGCTCGTTGAACGGGGAAGGGAAGCCGACTACGACAGAGTCCTGGAGGACATGCGGCTACGGGACCGGACGGACAGTCACCGCGCCCTCGCGCCGCTGCGGCCAGCCGAAGACGCCCGCCAGATCCAGACCTATGGAGTCACTGTCGAAGAGGTGGTCGAACAGATCCTTGCCCTCGCTGCGGCCCTGTTGGGTGTGACGCCGACTTCCCCCGAAGAATGAGTCCCAGTTGCCGAGTCCGACAAGGTTGCCGGGCCGGCATTGGACTCGATTGCCGACGCCCCGCAGACGCGCGCGAAATTGCCATTCTGCGCGTCGTCGCGGCCCGCCACGAACCATAGACCACATATCAGAGCCCATTCCCCAATCACTCCTTCCAGACACCAACCCATCCCCCTAATCCCAAGAATCCCCCCAAATCCCCGTCCAGACAGCACTGAGGCCCTAACTTGGAAGGCGCATTCTCGCGTGCAATCGCTGCAACTGACACCAGTCTGTGGTATGATTGCAGGCGGAATTGACGGACTAACGCGAACGATCGGATGCAGAGTTCAGCGCAAAAGGGGTTTGGTCATGGCGGCGCTGACCAGTGAGCAGAAGCTGGAACTATTCTACTGGATGGTTTTGACCCGGACCTTTGACGAAGGCATGGTCAATCTGTGGAAACAGGGCCGGGGTTTGGGCGGGACGTTCAGCGAACGAGGTCACGAGGCCGTCAGCGTTGGATCAGCCTACGCCCTGGCGCCGGAGGACATAATCGCGCCGATGCACCGCGACATTGGCGCCTACTTTCTGCGCGGGCTCACCCCGCGCCGCGTCTTCGGCAATCTCCTTGGGAAAGCGACCGGTGTCTCCGGCGGGCGCGACGCCAACATACACGGGATGGGAGACTTGAGTCTGGGAATCGTTGGCTATATCAGCCACATCCCCATGTCAATGCCGATCACTTTGGGCGTTGCCATGACCCTGAAACTGCGCAATGAAGCCCGCGTCGCGATGACCTACGTCGGCGACGGCGGCAGTAGCGCAGGGCTGTGGCACGAAACGCTCAACATGGCTGGACTCTACAATGCCCCGTATGTTTTGATCGTGGAGAACAATCAGTACGCCTACTCCACCCATGTTTCGGATTCGATCCCCATCGAGAATATCGCTGACCGCGCGGCTGGTTACAACATGCCGAGCGTCATTGTTGACGGGAACGACGTTGAGGCCGTCTATCACGCAACATGCGATGCGGTTGAACGGGCCAGGCACGGCGGCGGCCCTTCGCTGATCGAGGCCAAAACCATGCGCATGATGGGGCACGCTATCCATGACGGGGCAGAGTACGTGCCGCGCGAGCTGCTGGCTGAATGGGAGAAGAAAGACCCTGTGGCCCGTTACGAGTCAAAGCTGCTTGCCGAGAAGGCGGCGGATTTGGACGAACTTGACGAAATCCGCCAGCGAGCCGCCATCGAGATCGAAGACGCAATCGAATTTGCCGAGGCCAGCCCTTATCCCCAACCGGAAACCGTTGAGGATGGCATCTTCGCGCCATAGGACGGGAGCATTTGGGGGAAGCGCAAAGGCGGGAGAGTCTTTCCGAATCTCCACTGAACATTTCGTTGGCATAGATCTCATCAAAGGGCTGCCCTTCGCCGGCCGATTCACGGTCGGCGTTTCTCTTTGAAGCCCCCTTGCGGAGCGCCTCCGAAGCCAGAAGACAGGTTCACGTCTTCCGGCCCTTTCGCGGAATGGCGAAACGGCGCCCTTTTGGAGCTACTCATGGCATCACCCGTAGCCGTCGAGAAACTGCTGGAAAGAGTCGAGGCGCTGTTGGACGTAGGCGACACCGGCGCGGTCGTTGACATCCTCCGCCGCTTGCATCCGGCCGACAGCTCAGAAATTCTCTATCGAATCCCCGCCGAAGCGCAGAACCTTGTGATGCAGGAACTTCCCTGGGAGGAAGTGGCCGATGTGCTGGAGGAGTTGGACGAAGAGGAGATGGTGGAGGTCGTCAGTGGATTGACGGTTTCTGAACTGGCTGACGTCCTCGACGAGATTGAACCGGACATGGCTGCCGATCTGATCGGCGAGCTGGACGAACGGACGACTGAGGAGATCCTGACTGAAATGGAGGCCGCGGCAGGCGTCGCGCCTCTGCTGGCATACTCGGAAGATAGCGCAGGGGGGATCATGAATTCTCCCCGGCATATGCTGCAACGGCATGTGGAGCAATATCGAATTGAGGCAGCACGGGCGGTTGGGTGGAATGAGAAGGCCTCACCAGTCTGGTTGCGCTGCCATGTTCAAGACAGATCCGGGTCCCAACCAGGCGGGCGCAAAACTCTGAGTCGGCTGAAACCTCCCGTACCCACCTCACAGGGGACGAACGTCTGAGGATGAACCAGCAGAGGAGAAGCTCGAGATTCCCCATACTCTGGGCGTACTGCGGATTGGCCGCGCTGTTCTTTGCCCCCTACTTGCTTGGGCTGTCCTCATTTGCCCCAGGCGATTTTACCCGCCACTACCTTCCCTACAGCTTCTTTCAGCAGAGCGCCCTTCTGGCGGGACAGTTGCCTGTCTGGAATCCTCACGTAAACTCCGGCCATCCCTTCCTCGCCGATACCGAATCGGCGGTCTTCTATCCTGTCAGCAACATTCTCCTTCTGCTCACATCATTCAGTTCCACCGTGGTAGGCAGACTCTACTGGCTGCAGGTGGAGGCGCTCGTTCACCTGGTGCTGGCGTGCGGCTTCACTGCCCTGCTCGTGCGCCGACTGACGGGAAACCGCATGGCAGGATTCGCCGCCGGGCTGGTGTTCGGTTTTTCCGGCTACCTCACCGGCTATCCGCCCTTGCAGCTTGGCATCGTGCGGGTGGCCGTCTGGCTGCCGCTCATCTTGTGGCTGCTGTTGCCCGCAGTTTCAGGGGAAGTGCGCTGGCGCCGCTGGCTCTGCGCCAGCGCCGTCCACGCGGTGGCTTTCTTCGCCAACCATCCCCAGACTTTCCTCTTCCTCACCTATGCCGTAGGCGGATGGATGCTGATGCTGGCCTTCATTCACTGGCGCCTTGCTCAAAAGGCAGCCGGAGGGGGCGAGCCCTCGCAAAACGCAGGGCCGCCAGCTCTACCGCGCCTGTTGGTTTATCCCGGAATGATGCTCGCGTATGCGATCACGCTTATCTGCCTGACGCTTGCGCAGCTGTGGCCGGCGCTTGAGTTCACGGCCCTGTCTGTACGGTCTGCCCGCCCCTTTCACGAGTTGAGCAGCGGCTTTCCCCCGCAGGACATCTGGCAGATTGTCCTACCCCGCGTCTTCAGTCTCTACTCGCCTCTGTATGTGGGAATATTGGGGCTGGGACTGGCGTCGGTTGCCGTAGCCGCGCTTCTGACGAAGCATTTCAGACTCGAAACTGAAAGTCCCTGTGCCCGCCCCGCCGCCATCTTCTTTGTTCTTGCCGGCCTCCTCGCCCTCCTTGTCTCTCTGGGTGACCTACTTCCCGTCTACCCTTTTCTCTACCGGTTTGCGCCGGGCTGGTCCCTCTTTCGCGGCCAGGAGCGGGTCGCCTACCTGGTCGCGTTTCCACTGGGAGTCTTGAGCGGTTATGGATTGGCCCTGCTGCCCGGTTTAGCTGCCCGCTGGCGCCGGAGATTCGGTTGGGGATTCTTCGTCTTTGTCCTGGGTGGCGCCGCTCTGATCTGGGCGGTCTGGCATCTTCCGGGCCTGCTTGACGTTTCAAACGCCGGTTTCTTTTTCCATGCAGCCAAATCCATCATTGTTGGGCTGTTTTTCCTGGTCCTTTGCCGTCGTCTGCGTATCGCGCGCGTTCACCTGATCATCCTGCTCTTCGCCTCTGTCCTCGACCTCTACGCCACCAACTTCACCACGATCCTTGCAGACGGGCCGGCAACACGCTCCGCGCTGACCAGACCGGAGATTGCCGCCACCGCACACGCCGCGCAGATTCTGGCTGAGGCGAGGGATTCGCTCCCCCCCAGGGTATACAACGAGGAGCGCCTGCCTGAAGACACCGGCATGGTAGCGGGCTGGGAGGACGTGTGGGCCGCCAGCGTACTACGCCTGTCCAACTACAATGGATTCTTTGTCGACTTTCCTCCGGACAGAATGTGGAAGCTCACCGGCGTCGGTACGGTGCTAACGTGGCGAGAAGAACTGACCGTTGCCAGCGACCTGGTGGAAGAGTTCGCTCTGGAGGACGAGTCGACCCGCTTGCATAGGCTGAGAACTGTGGCCCCCCGCCTGTGGTGGGCTCGGAGCGCCCGCCGAGTCGACGACAAGACCGCGCTGGAACTTCTGGCCGACCCTGATTTCGACCTGCTTGAGGAAGTCTTGATCGCCGACGCAGATGCCAATGCCTTGGGAGGCGCCTGGATTGACGGACGCATGACCATCGGCCCGGTGACCGAGGCGTCCTTCGAAGTTGAACGATTGGGGCCCGGGAATCTGAAAATAGCCATCGAGAGTTCCCAGCCAGGCCTGCTCTTCGTCAGCGAGAACCATATGCCAGGATGGCAGGCGGATTGGACGGCTGCCGGCGGACCGTCGCGTCCTGCGCCGCTCCCGATCGTCCGCGCGCACCAGGCTTTCCTTGGTATCCCTGTCCCCACCGGTAGTGGTATTCTTGAGCTGGCTTACCGCCCTGCCAGCGTGCGTTGGGGCCTCGCGATCAGCGCGTTTGCCTGGCTCACGCTTCTCGTCGCATTTCGCGCACAGCTGGCGGCAGGACTGATGTACGCTTGGAGACGGGTCCGGACATTGGCGGGCCGGCTCCGCCAAGCGAACCGCGCCAGAGCAGCGACGTGGGAGAAACTGATGACTCGACCCAACGAATCCGAAGCATTTCGCTCGATGAGCCAAGGCCTGGTTGTGGACTTACGATTCCAACGCGCCTTTGTGCTCTTGGCCATCGTTTCTGGATTCGCGCTTCGGCTCTACCAGTTGGGTGATCAGGAACTGCTCGCCCATGAAGGCGTCTACTATTGGTTCAGCCAGCTACCGCCTTCTACTCTAGTTCAACTGCTCAGAGCATCAGATCAGCTAAACTTCGCCGCCAGCCACCTGTTAAACCACTACTGGGTCCTTCTCGTAGGTTCTGGCGAGTTTGCATTGCGATCGATTTCAGCCCTTGTCGGTACGCTTTCCATTCCGCTTGTCTACCTTCTCGCCAGAGAGCTTCGCCTGCCCGCGTTTCCCGTTTTGGCGGCGACCCTGTTGATCGCGTTCAGCGCCTACGCAGTCCGGTCAAATCAGATCGTCGTCCTCCATTCCCTAAGCCTGGCTCTCTCGATTGCAGGCGCGGCGCTGGCAGTAAGGCTCTTCAGCGGATCCGAGAGCAGAGCAGTCTTCCTGGCCTACGCGCTGTGCGGAGCGGCGGCAGTCTACACCCATGCGTTCGCGGCGCTTGGCATCCTGGCGCAGAACTGCTTCGCGCTCTTTCTGCTGGCGGGCGCATATCTGGGCAACAAGGGGTCCCCCTTCCCGCGGCCTGCCAGGAAAATGCTGACCCGCTGGGTCTGGGCGCAGATCTCAGTATTTGTCCTGTCCATACCTTGGCTGGTGAGCGCCTGGCCAGAAACATTTGATTTCACGGGGGGCGCCCCGTCGTCCGCCATCGCTTCACAGTTGTGGTTGAGTGTCTCCCACTATCCCATCGGTGAACTCGTGCCCGACCGCGTCTGGCTCCTCAATGCCGGGCTGATCGGAGGCGCCTTAGTCCTCGCCGCAGTGGTCGGCGCCCTGCGCTTCGCGCAAAGAAAGGGCGAACCGGCTGGAAGGACTATCGAGGATGAAGAGGGAAACGACCTGACGGCGCAATTTGCAATGCATCAAGGCGTTGGACTCCACTCGACACTCTTTTTGCTGCTCTTTCTGTTTGTGTCGCTACTTGCCTTTTGGGGCCCTCTGAACCGGCAATGGTACATGCAAGGAAGCCTATATGCCATCACACTGCCCCCCTTCCTCCTGCTCATGTCGGTCGGGGTTACGCGCTTGGGCGGCTGGATCGAGAGTTGGCTGGGCTGGCGATGGAGAATCTGGATCGGCGGCCCTGGCGCAGACGGCCAGACTTTCCTCAGCAGAGTACGCATAGGAAGCGTTGCCGCAGTCACGCTCGTCCTGGTCCTGGTAGCGGGGAATCTCTATTCGTGGCGAAACTACCACGAAGACCCGCAGTTCAGCAGTTCGAGAGGTCTGCGGGAGCTGGCGGCAGTGCTGGAGCGGTGGAGCGCCGGGCTGAATCTGGATGAGGTCCACATCCTTCAGAGCTTCCCCGACCCGACTCTCTTCTTATACTATTACACGGGCGATGTCGAGGATTCCGTCCTGCCGCGTCATGATGACGACCTGGAAAGCGCGACCGAAGCCGTAGCCGCGTTGCGAGACGACAATGTATTGCGAATCATCCTGCCGGTCAGCCTGGAGGATGAAATGGAGGCGCCAAACCTTGCCAGGCAGGCAATCGCCAGCTCCTACCAGCTGGCGGGGCAGGAAACGGTTGGCCCGTGGTTCGTCGAGCTTTACTCGCGGCCATATCCGGAGTCGTGGCGGCTGTTCGACGTCGAATTCGCCAACGGATTGACCCTCGGACGCGCCCAAGTCAGCCCTGCCGTTCCGCCTCCAGGCGGCCAACTGGTTGTGCATATGGAATGGACCGGTGATCCAACCGACTTGACCGGAGGAGAAAAGGTCTTCCTGCACCTCCTCGACGACACCGGCGCGCTGGTTGCGCAATGGGACCCTGAGCTTCGAATGGAACAGTCGCCGTTCCTGAAGAGCGCTGCCATGCCCATCCCCGCTGACCTGCCCGCGGGCCCCCTGCGCCTCATCGCCGGCCTCTACGACGTGAACGTGGAAGGCTCCCCCCGGATCCTGAGCGGCACAGGTGAGGATTCCGTACAGCTGGTGTACTTTAACGTTGCCGGATGTGACGCCTGCGGACGGTGACTCGTCATTCGCATCTCCGATTCTTGACGCTCCCGATGGACATTCCGGAACACGAAGGACCCAAGCTTCTCCCTACTCAATGGACGGCGGAGAGCCGCACTCGACACCTTACGGGATTCTCTTGGCCCACTATTTGACTTCATCAGGCAGATCGACCCAAGCATTTCGAGACCGGTGGTCGAAGGACTGGCGCGGAAAACAGTCTATGGACACGCTGTTCGCCGATGGGGGCGCAGCGGAAAAGGCCGCTGTCTCCCTCATTCTCGCTCTGTTCTTGCTTACCGGGCTGGCCTACAGCCTGGTCGTCCCGCCCTTTGAGACGCCGGACGAAATCTTCCACTATGCCTTCGCGCGCCATCTGGCGGCAGGCAACGGTCTGCCCGTGCAGGCGCCTGAAAAAACCGGGCCTTGGGAACAGGAAGGAAGTCAGCCGCCGCTTTACTACAGCATCGTCGCTCTGGCGACCGCCGGCATCGACCAATCCGGCCTGGGTGACTTTGCCGTCCGCAATCCCAGGGCCAATATGGGGGACCCGCACCAGCCCGGAAACAAGAACTTCATGCTCTTCAGCGCCCAAAACGCGCCGCTGCGAGGCGTCAACCTCGCGCTTCACACAGGGCGCTGGATTTCACTTATCCTCGGCGCCTTGACCGTTTTCTTTACCTACTTGCTTGCCCGCTACGCCTTCCCACATGACAGATGGTCCCGGCTGCTGGCAACCGGCCTGGCGGCGACCATTCCACAGTTCACCTTTATTAGCGCAAGCCTGTCGAACGACAACCTGATCACTTTCGCCAGCGCCACCGCCCTCGTTAGCCTGGCCGCGCTCAGAAGCCGCGTCCGGTCACACCAGGTGCAGAGGCGGCACTGGATCGGCCTTGGCCTCATTCTGGGGCTGGCGGCCTTGAGCAAACTGCAGGGACTGGGCCTGCTGCCCCTGACCGCCGCGGCCATCCTGCTCAACGTCCGGCTGAAGACTGCCTGGCGCAGCGTCTTTGAGGGCGCTCTGCTCGCGGGACTGTCAGTACTGATTGTGGCCGGCTGGTGGTACCTGCGAAACGTGGAACTCTACGGCGACCCGTTCGGCACACAGAATCTGCTCAGCGTAACCGGTGTGCGCGTGGAGCCTCTGACCATACAGGGCCTTTTTGGCGAACTTCGCGGCCTGCAGATGTCCTTTTTCGGCATATTTGGATGGTTCAGCATCCTCCTGCCGCCATGGACTTACACACTCTTTGAACTGCTGACCGTTCTGGCCGCGGTCGGCGCCCTAATCACCTGGCGGCAGACTCTGCGGGCCTCGCGCGGCCTTGGAAATCTTCGTCGGCAACTGGGGAGCGTCACAGGCATCTCGACGCTTTGGGTCCTAATCTCCCTTGCGCTCCTTGCTTACTGGATCTCGGTCGCGCAAGGCTCGCAGGGCAGGCTGCTCTTTCCCGCCATCAGCGGACTGGCAGTGATCGGCGCGGTGGGGCTTCGGTTCTGGGCGGGCTTTCTTTCGCACATCGGCCGCATTGCGCTTGGCGTGGCCGTGCCGTTAGGTCTGTGGGCCTGCTCACTCTACGCGCTGGCCGTACTGTTGCCTGATTCCTATGGAGTGGACGGGACTGCCAGTGTAGTCGATGAACTGCCGTCAGACGCAAGGCCCATCGGCAAGGTGTATGGCGATGGGGTGGAGCTGGTCGCTGCCCGGCTTCCTGACGGGGAGGCATTCGCCGGGGAGCAGGTCCCGTTGACGCTCTACTTCCGGGCGCATCAGGAACAGACTCGAGACCATGAACTTTTTGTTCACTTGCTGGACGCCGCTGGCGAGCAGATCGGCAACCTGACCACCCAGCCCGGGTGGGGCGTCAGACCCATGACCCTTTGGGAACCCGGTCTGCTGTACGAAGACGCCTACCTGATACCGTTGGAACGCGCCCCCCCAACCCTGGCCAGACTGTATGTCGGATTCACGGACCCATCTTCGATTGCATTGGAGAGCGAGGGACTCCTGCCCGTCAGGGGAGGAGGGCCCAGGATCGAAAGCCGCGTAATCTGGACCTACTATAGGAGCTTGGAGCCGACTCCAGTCGAATTCGATACCGGCGTTTCGCTCGTTGGGATCGCGCTGGGCCAGGGCGATGTCCAACATGCCACCCAGGAGGTCATTGAGATCGATGGGGCTGAGACAATCTGGGTTGCGCTGCGGTGGGAGGATGAAGCGGAATCTGACATCAGTTACGCCGCGTCGCTGCGGCTCTACGCGGCTGGAGAAGGAGGAGGATGGGTCGTCCAGGAAGACGCGGACCTGCCGCGGTCGGGCGGCGCGTCAACGGGGCAGACCTCAAGGGTCCAGTATGACAAGCTGATGCGGCTCGCAGTCCCGCCCGACATTCCGATCGGCGACTATGAACTTCGCCTGACTATCTACAACACGGAGACGCTACAGCCGGCAGTCCAGGTGGGGGTTTGGGAGCCGGAGGTCCTGCTGGCGCGAGTCCGTCTAAGGTGACGGAGGTTTGTACTCTCGCTGGATGCGCGCGCAGAAGCAAGCCCGGACTTCCTAACTCCCAACGGTCGCCAGGCGCCTTCCAGCCTCGTGGAGGGTCTCGAGCCGCTTGGCAAAGGCAAAGCGCACCGTTCCCTCTCCGTATCTCTCCCGGTCCTTCGTGTAAAAGTTGATCCCTGCCACGCAAGCCACCCCGACATCGGTCGTGAGCCAGCGGGCAAAGCGGTGCGAGTCCCATTCCGCTTGCGGCGCGTCAATCGCTGTGTAATCGGCCATCGTGTAGTAGGATCCCTCTGGCCGCACTGCGCAGAATCCGGCCGTTTCCAGCATTTCCAACATCAGTTGCCTGCGCTCTCCGTACTCCTCTCGCATCTGTTGCCAGTAGTCGCTCGGCTGGCCGAGCGCAACCGCGGCCGCGGCTTGCAGCGGCGTGGGGGCACAGATCGTGGAGTAATCGTGTACGGCGCGAATGGCCGAGGAAAGCGGCTCGCGGGCGATCACGTAGCCCAAACGCCAGCCTGTAACTGCGAAGCTCTTCCCCAGCCCCCCCACCGTCACCGTGCGTTCGATCAGCCCGTCCAGGCTGCCCGGCGAAACATGCTCGCGTCCGTCGTAGAGGATACGGTCGTAGATTTCGTCGGTGATCAGAATTAGATCATGCCGGTTGAGAAACTCCGTGAGCGCCATCATCTCGCGGCTGTCAAAAACACGCCCTGTCGGGTTGTGCGGCGTATTCAGAAGCAGAGCCCGCGTTCTCGGTGAGACCGCGGCCTCCAGCCGGTCCGCGTCGATACGGTAGTCCGGCGCCTCAAGGACGACCGGAACAGCCTCAGCGTCGGCCAGGAGCGCGGAAGGACGGAAGTTCTCGTGCCCCGGCTCCAGGATGAGCAGCTCATCGCCGGGATTCAACAGCGCCAGCAATGTCGTCGTGATGCCTTCTGTCACCCCGCAGACAACACAGATGTGGACATCCGGGTCGACCGGCCAACCCAGCTGAACCGAATACTGCTCTGCCAGGGCCTGGCGCAAAGGGGGATAGCCCCATGTCACCGTATACTGGTTGGCGGTCCCCCGAACTGCCTCAACCGCAGCGTTTACAATCTGCTCCGGAGGGTCGAAGTCGGGGAATCCCTGGCTCAGGTTGATGGCGTCGTGCTGCATTGCAAGTCGCGTCATCTCGCGAATCATCGACTGATTGAAGTTGGTTGTGCGTGTGGCTGGGTACACGGGGAGACTCGCTGGAATTGGATTGGCGGGAACGGTGGAAACGTTGAAATTCTACTCGAATCAAGCGGTTCCTGCAATGAACAGGCAGTTCGGGCGCGCGGTCCCGAGTGTAAGGATTTTGGGGTACAAGTGCGGGATTGCGTTGTTTCCTGAAGGCCGCGTCTCCTGAAATCTCAAAATCTGGACCCACGTGACATTGGGGTTCGCTTGACATTTTTAGGCTGCTATAGTACTGTCTCGAACCATATCCACTCAGCTTGCTTGAAATCCACGCCTTCACAGGTTTCAAGCGAGATCCTGCAAATGTCAAGCGAATCGGCAACCCTGATGGCGGCCATACACGAGAACGTCGCCTCTGCAACGGCCCGTAAACAGAAGAGACTGTGGTACCAGTTGACCGGTGAAGAGCGCCTGGCCTGGACTCTCGTCCTCCCCTGGATCATTGGCTTTGTTGCATTCCAGTTGGGTCCGATGCTGGCCTCGCTCGCGCTTTCCCTGACCGAGTGGCGCATGTTTACGCCGGCGGAATTCATCGGCTTGGCAAACTACGCCGAAATGATTTCGGGCGATCCCCTGGTTCTGCAGGCGTTCAAAGTCACGACAATCTACTCCTTAACGTCTGTGCCTCTACGCATTGCGCTGGGCGTTCTGGTCGCCATGCTTCTCAATGCCAGTATTCGGGGACTCGCCTTTATTCGCACCGTCTATTACCTCCCCGCGACCGTGAGCGGTGTGGCAGTGGCGATGGTCTGGCTGCTGATTCTCAACGGCGATTTCGGCATGCTCAATCGCGCGCTGGGTCTGATCGGCATCGAAGGGCCCTACTGGCTCACGGACACGCGCACGGTGCTCGCCTCCTTCGTTCTGATGAGCCTGTGGAGCGTTGGCGCCGGCATCATCATCTACCTGGCCGGGCTTCAGGGCGTGCCCAACGAGCTCTACGAGGCAGCCGACGTTGACGGCGCCGGCGACTGGGTGAAATTCTGGCGGATCACACTCCCCATGATTTCCCCCGTGCTCTTCTTTCAATTCGTAATCGGGATGATCGACGCGCTGCAGGAGTTTGCCGGCCCGTTCATCATGACCCAGGGGGGCCCTGGCAATGCCAGTCTGTTCGTGATGCTCTACCTTTTCAGGCAGGGCTTCGAGTTTTTCCAGATGGGTTATGCCTCCGCGTTGGCCTGGGTCCTCTTTGTCTACATCATGGTGCTGACCCTCTTGATCATCCGTTCCTCGGCTGTCTGGGTCTACTATGAAGGCGAGGTCAAGGGAAGCTGACAGATGGCCGTACGGTCTATAAGCGAAAGCCGGAGCAAATCCAAAGCCGTCAAACTGACGTTTGTCTATCTGACCCTGCTTGTCGGCATGGTGATCGTTATTCTGCCGTTCCTGTGGATGGTGTCCACTTCGCTAAAGACGCCCGCCGCTGTTTTCAAGATTCCCACCGTTTGGATCCCCAATCCCATCGTATGGGAAAACTATCCCAATTCGATGACCGTCTTGCCCTTCGTCAGATACATCATGAACACGGCCCAGATCACCCTATTGGCAGTGATCGGCGCGACCTTCTCCGGCTCCCTGGCTGCTTTTGCCTTTGCCCGGCTGCGCTGGCGCGGCCGCAACTTCATGTTTGTGCTGGTGCTGGCAACGCTGATGCTGCCCTTCCAGGTCATCATGATTCCCCAGTTCATCCTGTTTCGGTCGCTGCAGTGGCTGGATACCTATCTCCCCCTGGTCGTCCCTGCCTTTTTCGGCGGCAGCGCCTTCAATATCTTTCTTCTGCGGCAGTATTTCATGACCATCTCGCGTGAACTTGATGATGCCGCGATTATTGACGGTTGCACTCGATTCGGAGTCTACTGGCGAATTATTCTTCCGCTCTCCAAGGCGGCGCTGATGACGGTAGTGATCTTCATCGTTCAGAACCGGTGGCAGAGCTTTCTCGTGCCCTTGATCTACCTGTTTGACCAGAAGAAATACACGCTTGCGCTGGGTCTGCGCCTTTTTCAGGACCAATATACGACCGATTGGGAGTTGATGATGGCGGCGGCCACAGTCAGTATGCTGCCGGTCTTGCTGGTTTTCTACTTTGGACAACGCTATTTCATTCAAGGCGTCGTGTTTACAGGCGTGAAGGGCTGATCGCGCATCTGCGCGTACTTTGCGCCATCCTGTAGATGCCGCGCCAAAAGGAGAAGAAGAAATGTCATATCAGATGACTCGTCGCAGTTTCCTTCGAAACGCGGGACTTGGCGCGGGGTCGGCGCTCGCGCTGGCTGCCTGCCAGCCGATGCCGGCCGGACAGGCCGGGGACGAAGGCGAAATGGCCGGCTCGCCCGCAATGGAGTCGGTAACAATCACTTCGATGACTTGGGCATGGGGCGACCTGATGGATGAGTTGTCCGATGCCTTCGCCGAACAGAACGGAGGCTCGATCATCGTTGAGGGGCAGCCGCTCGGGTGGGGCGACTACTGGACCAAGCTGAATACGCTCTACGCCTCCGGCTCGCCGCCCAACGCCGCCTGGACGCACACAGCATGGGTGAGGCCCCACGCCGTTCTCGGTGTGATCGAAGATCTGAATCCCCGCATCGACGCGATGCCTGAGTTCCCGGATGACTGGTACACCTCTGTCTGGGGCCTGTTTACATTCGAGGGCGGGCAGTACGGCAGCAGCTGGGATGTAGGCGTACAGGGCATTTGGTACAATCGCAACCTCTATGAGGAGGCTGGACTATCAGGGCCTGGGGTAGGAACCACCTATGCCGACCTGCTTGAGGCCGGCCTCGCGTTGACCACGGACAGAGGAGGCAACCATCCCCAGGATGACGGCTTCAACCGGCGAGAGGTGACCGTCTGGGGCATGTCCAACATGGTCGACAACTGGGTAAACGAGATTCGCCCGCAGGCGATCGCCTGGGGAACCGATATATTCAACCAGGATGAAACCGAATGTATCGTGAACTCTGAGGCGACGGTCGAATTTCTGAACTGGTATCTCGATGCGATCCAGACCCATCACATCCATCCTTCCGCAGACCTGATCGAGGGGCTGGGCAATCTGTTCGTGTCCGGAAGTTCGGCCATGATTTCGTCCTTCCCCGGCATCATCGACCAGTTCGACGGCTCTTTCCAGTGGGAGATTTCACCCTATCCGATGGGCGGCTCCGACGGCGCGCACACGCTAAACGTCGGCGGGTCAGCATTCTCAATACCAAGCGAGAGCCCGCATCCTGAACAGGCCTGGGAATGGGTGAAGTTCAATGCTTCGGATGAAGCGCACGGCCACTGGGCGCAGAGAGGCATCATTAACGCACGCCGTTCCACGTCCAAATACGTACTGGACCAGATCGACGTGCCCGACACATTCGTTGAGTTCTACATGGACCGAATCGACGAGTTTGGCGTGCCGGTCTGGCAGCACAAGAGCCGAGCGCAGATCAACACCGCGCTCACCGCGGCCTTTGAGCTGGTCTGGCTGGGTGACACGTCCGTGGAAGAGGCCGCCAACGCCGTTAAGCCGGAGGTTGATGAACTGCTGGCGGACGCCTAATCCAGGACTGGATTCCTGCTTTAGGCGAGAGCGAAAGAACTGAGCGCGCCAGTTCCCCCGGGGAAGAGTAGAATATCTTTGCGCAAGTTGGACCAAAGCGCTGTCGATAGTGAACCGCTGCGCCCCCATGCAGAATGTCTGGCTTGGGGGCGCTTATCTGTCCTAAAAGGGGCTCATCTATGACCGCCCGACCTCGTCCCAATGTCCTCTTGATTATGGCCGATGACCACGCGCCGGCCGCGCTGTCCGCGTACGGCAGCAGCCTGAACAGGACCCCAAACCTGGACCGTATCGCCTCCGAAGGGCTGCGACTGGACCTCTGCTTCTGCACGAACGCCATTTGCACACCCGCGCGCGCTTCCGTCCATACAGGCAAATACAGCCACACGACCGGAATCAAGACGCTCAACGATGTGATCGACCAGACGCAGGAGACGACTCTTGGGATGCTCCTGCACGAAGCTGGCTATCAGACGGCGTTTGTGGGCAAGTGGCATCTGGGACACGGCGGGCACAGCGATCCGGCCGGGTACGACTTCTGGAGCGTTCTCCCAGGGCAAGGGAGGTACACCGACCCTGAACTGCACGAAATGGGGACCAAGGTCACAGAAGAGGGTTATGTGACCGACGTCCTGACGGAGAAATCGTTAGGCTGGCTGTCGCAACGCGATGCTGAGCGCCCGTTCTTTCTGGTTTGCGCTCACAAGGCGCCGCACGACCCTTTCCAGCCACATCCCAAGCACCGCAGCCTCTTCACCGACCAGCCGATTCCAGAGCCGGCCACCTTCCATGACAGCTACGAAAATCGGGCGGCTGCGGCGGGCATGGCTACGGAGCGGGTGGAGCTGATGCATCTGAAAAACCACCTGCCGGACCCCGTTCCCCAAGGAATGTCCCCCCAGGAGCAGAAGGCCTGGAACTATCAGATCTACATGCGCAACTATCTTCGCTGCGTCGCCTCTATCGACGAAAACGTAGGCCGCCTTCTGGACTTTCTGGACGACAACGACCTCACTGAGGACACCATCGTCATCTACACAGCGGACCACGGCTTTTTCCTGGGCGACCATGGATGGTATGACAAACGCTTCATGTACGAAGAGTCGATTCGCATCCCCTTTTTGATGCGCTATCCTCGCGCCGTCAATCCCGGCGCCGCGAGCGACAGAATCGCGCTTAACGTCGATTTTGCGCCCACGATCCTGGACTACACCGGCGTGCAGGCGCCTTCGGCGATGCAGGGCCGAAGCCTTTGTCCCCTTGCCGAAGACAGGCCGCCTTCGGATTGGCGCGCCTCAATGTACTACCGATACTGGATGCACCTGGCCCACTTCAACATTCCGGCGCATTACGGAATCCGCACCGAACGCTACAAATTGATCTACTACTACGGCGAGGCCCTTGGCAGCTCCGGCGCCATAGACAGATCAACCCCGCCGGAATGGGAGCTGTTCGACCTCGAAACAGACCCCGATGAACTGAATAACATCTACCATGACCCGGCGAGGCAAGGCCTGGTTGCCGAATTGAAATCTGAGCTCAGACAGTTGCAGAGAAGCCTGGGCGACGATCCCCACGAGAAAGAGTCGTGACCGCCTTGTCGCCGGCGGCCAAGCTCAACCTGCGGCGTCGCCGGAAGGCCTAAAGGGAAGCTCCTCCTTGAGCCGGTACAGTTCCAAGAGCCCTCTGTCACGGATCTCAGCGAGCTCGGCCAGCGAGTAGC
The DNA here is from genome assembly GCA_022824685.1 of Caldilineaceae bacterium. Taxonomy (GTDB): domain Bacteria; phylum Chloroflexota; class Anaerolineae; order Caldilineales; family Caldilineaceae; genus Bin5. The sequence goes on along the minus strand of JAJDZJ010000121.1, from coordinate 9,284 downwards.
CTGCCAGCGCATCCTGGACTTCCCGCACGATCAGGGCAACAAGGTCGTCAGTCAACTCGGGCTCCCCAAGTGAACGCCAGCGCGCCTCCTGCGTTGGCCCCAGGTGGGTCAAATAGTGCTCGATGCCATCGCGTCCCCCGGCCAGGTGATAGGTGGTAAACGGGCCCTGCAACGCCCAACGCAGACCGGGGCCCTGCGTGATGACCTGGTCAATGTCCCCTACCGTCGCGATGCCCTCCGCCACCAGGTGTACAGCCTCCTGGAAGAGCGCCGCGGCAAGCCGGTTTGCGATATGGCCGTACACCTCCTTCTTCATCAGCACTGGCGTCTTGCCGATCGACCGGTAAAACGCGACCGCCCATGACAGGGCCGACGCCGCGGTCTCTCGCCCGCCCGCGATCTCCACCAGCGGGATGAGATGGGGAGGATTGAATGGGTGGCCGACAATCAGGCGCTGGGGATACGCTGCCCCCGACTGGATGTCGGTAGGAATCAGCGCCGTGCTGCTGCTGCTAACGACAACATGCGGATCGATAACCGTCTCCAGCTCCCGCAGGACCTCGTGTTTGGCCTCCAACCTTTCCGGCACGTTTTCCTGCACGAACTGAACGTCAGCCAGCCCGCTGCCGACCGAAGTCAGAAACTGCAGCCGGCCTGTGTCCGCCTTCGCCGCCAGGCCCAGGCTAACCAGCGCCGGCATCATCCCTTCAACTGTTTGTCGCAGATCCGTCTCTTCGCGAACAGGATCGACAGCAACTACTTCCAAACCATTCGCCAGGAAACAGGCTGCCCAGCTTGCCCCGATCGTTCCGGCTCCAATCACTGCGACCCGCTCGACCCGTTCAACTGGAATCGGAGGACCGCTATGACTTTCATTCATGTCGCCCCCTCTTGAAGGGTCAATCCCTTTCTACTCTCGCTGCAATGCCAGCAATTTGCACGATAGAGCCACCCAGCCCCGGCAGGAACTGTGGCGAAGGATTTCTTGTGATGGACCCTCTTAGGAAAAGAATCTACAGCGTGGACAGAAATTTCTGGAAGCGGGCAAGGACCTCGTTCATGCCCGGGTGGTGGTCCCGAAGCAGCGCTTCCTCATCGATCGCACTTTCAGCCAGTTCGATCATCGCGGCCGACTTCTCATCGGTCTCCAGATCGATGTAGCTGGTCGAAAGGCGAAGTGATAGCTCCGTCGCCGGTGTCCCGAAATCCGTCCCGGGCAGGGTGGCAATTTGCCACTCGTCCAGAAGGTATCTGGCCAAATCGACCGATGTAAAAGCACCTTGCTGGGCCAGTTGCGCGCGCCAGTGGTCAAAGTTGGGGAATAGGTAAAACCCGCCCATCGGTTCCGCGCAGGAGACGTCGAGCTCGCACAGGCCCTGCCACATGTAGCGGGTGCGGGCTCCGTGCAAGGCGGTGCATTTTGCGATGTACGCGGCCAGATCGGCGTCCTCGGAATAGGCTGTCACCGTGGCATACTGGATCGGCGCGGACGCGGAGGACCAGAGTTCGCTGCCGACCTTGGCGACGGCCTGCAGCAGTTCCTTACCGCCTTCCCCCTGCGGCACAATAGCAGTGCCCAGACGCCAGCCGCCGAGGGAGAGATGCTTGCTCTTCCCCCCGAGCACGACCGTTCCCTCCGGATAGTAACGGCTGATCGAGACGTGCTCGCGGCCAAACGCCGTCAATCCGTAGATCTCGTCTGCGAGAACCAGGACCTTGTATTGCCGGCAGATTTCGGCAACCTCAGCGAGCAGCCCGGGCTCAAACATCTGTCCCGTCGGATTGCTCGGACTGTTCAGTATCAGAATGTGCTGTTCGTGGGGAGAGGTGTTCAGAATCCCCCGCAGCCTGTCCGGATGCAGGCGATGGCAGTCCTGCGGGGTTGCTTCGATTCGCATTACGGGACGGTTGAACAGCCGTGATTGCGGCTCATAGCTTACCCAGGAGGGGGTGGGCAGAATGGTGGCCCCGGCAGTCGCCATCTGAAATGCAAACAGCAGGGCCTTGCTGCCCGGCGCTACGATCACCTGTTCGGCGCTGACCTCGTTCCCGAGCTGCCGCGAGTGAAAGTCTGCGACCGCCTGCCGAAGTTCAGGGATTCCCGCGCTGGGCAGGTAGCTCTGGCGAGAGGCATGCTCAACCAGCGCGCTGACGACTTTGGGATGGGCAGGAAAACGGGACTCGCCGAAACCCAGGTGGTAAACGGTCTCGCCACTGGCCCACATCTGCCGCACGCGTTCGTTGATATACAGTGTGGGCGAGGGCGCTAACCGGCCGCCGAGCGAGGGGGACAGTGAGAATTTCACTTGCTGATTTCGTAGTTTTGCGGGGGGCCGGCCCTATCCAACCCAGAATGCTTTTTCGAGGTCGGTGAAATCCTCAGCCGGTCCCTGAAACTTGTTGCGCCCCAATTCCAGCACATAAACATAGTCGGCGATCTTCAAGGCCGACCGAATCTCCTGGTCCACCAGGAGGATCGTCAGACCGTCCCGGTCCCGAAGGTCCACCAGCATCTGATAGACCTCTTCCGAGAGCAGCTTTGCCAGGCCCGCGGTCGGCTCGTCCACCAGGATCAGCTTCGGATCGGTCATAAGTGTGCGGCCTATTTCGACCATTCGCTGCATCCCGCCGGAGAGTTCGCCCGCGTTGGATTTGCGGCGAGGCTTCAGATCGGGAAAGCGCTCGTAATTTTCCGCCAGTTTTCGCTTGATGCGGTTCTTGTCGTTCTTGAATGTCCACGCGCCCAGCTCCAGATTCTCCTCCACCGACATGAAGCGAAAGACGCCAGGTTGCTGAGGAATATAGGAGATGCCCATGTTGATGCGCTCGTGCGTGGGCACGTCGATGATATCCTCGTCGTCAAGCCGAATCTGCCCCTGGTTGGGGCGCAGAAAGCCGTATATCGCCTTGAGCATCGTGGACTTGCCAACGCCGTTGGCGCCGAGAATGGTGGTGATTTTTCCGCCATCGGCCTGCATTGTGACGCCCTGCAGGATGTTCAGATCGCGGTAATATCCGACGTAAAGGTTATTGATCTCCAGCATCGCTATTCGTCCTCACCCAGGTAGGCCGCTTTCACCTCCGGGTCTTCGCGCACCACCTCAGGGTCGCCGTCGGCAATCAGGTCTCCGTAATTCAGCACCAGCAGGCGACGGCTCAGCGTGAAAATCGTGTCCATATCGTGGCTGATGATGATGAATGCCTTGCCTTGCGCGTTGATTTCCGTAATGTATCGGTAGATGACCTCCATCAGACGGGGATGGACGCCGGCGAAAGGTTCATCCAGAATGATCATCTGGGGGTCGAGCATCAGCAGACGGCCGAGCTCCAGCAGTTTCTGCTGGCCCCCCGAGAGCGCGCGTGCGTATTCGTTGCGCAGATGGGCGATTGTCAGGAATTCCAGCACCTCCTGCGCCTTCTCCTCGAAGTCGCGCTGGCGGGCCGTGGCCCGCATCGCCATCGCGGGGATGAGCAGATTCTCCAGCACAGTCATGCGGCGAAATGCTCTGGTAACCTGAAAGGTTCGGCCGAGACCGGCCCTGGCGACGCCGTACGGCGGACGGGTGTCGATCCTTTCACCGTTCATATAGACCGTGCCGCTCGTAGGCTTAAGCGCGCCGTCCAGTATGTTGGTCAGTGTCGTCTTGCCGGCGCCGTTGGGACCGATCAGGCCGATCAGCTCTGGCCCTTCCACGGTGAAGGAGACGTCCTTCAGCACCTCAAGGCCGCCAAAGTTCTTGTAGATGCTGTTCGCGGTCAGTTCCAGCATGATTGCTTACCGCCTGTCTGTATCAGAACACTCACTTGGAATTGCCAGGCGAAGCCGCCCTCTCCTCTTCTTCGGCCTCTACATCCACTCCTGCCTCATCTTCAACCAGCTCTTCCTCTTCGACGCGAATCGATACAGTCTCCTCGGCGACGCCGCCGCGACTGATACGTTCGAGAATCGGGAAGAGGAGCCCGTTACGCTGGAACCGCAGAGTCAGCATGAGCAGCAGACCGAAGAAGACGAGCCGCCACAGAGTCATGTCGATGAGAATCGGGCCAATCTCTACATTCGTACGCAGCAACTCCAGAACGAAGGTGATGATGATGGCGCCGACCGATGCCGTGTAGATGTTCTCCAGGCCGCCGATCACGGCCATTGCGATCACTAGCGACATCTGTAGAATGATCAGTGTATTTGGGGTGATGATGCCGATGTAATGGCCCTGCAAGGCGCCCGCGGCCGCGGCAAGTGTGCTGGTGACCACAAAGACCAGGACCTTGTAGCGCACGATGTTGACGCCCAAGGCAGCCGCGGCCTCTTCGTCTTCCCGTATGGCGCGAACAAACAGGCCGAACCGGGACCCTGCCAGCCAGGTCATCAGCGCCATCGCGAAGAGGAAGAGGAACAGCATCGCGTAATAGGGCGGAATCTTGCTCGTCGAACTGAAACCCATGATCCCGGCGGGAAATAGCGGCACAAGCTCCAACCCGCTCTGGCCTTCTGTGATCGGAATCTCCGCGCTGATCGAGGCCCGCAGAATCTCGGAGAACCCGATCGTAAACAGGGCCAGATATGTGCTCCGCAATCGCAACACCAGCCAGCCAACCAGCAGGCCGAAGACCGCACCCATGACCAGGCCCATGGCGATGCTCGCCCACACGGGGGGAAAAACGATCAGTGTGCCGGCGGGGAGGGTCTCCGCCTTGGCCATGTCGAGACAGGACTCGTCGATCGTCCCTACGCGGCGAATGTTCAGAACGACAAGCCACCAGTTGCCTGGCAACGGGATGTCTGTGCAAAGCTCAGAGGGGGCGGTCGTGAAGCGGATGAACTTGCCAATCAGGCCGGAGGTATAGCCTCCGATCGCCATGAAAGCCATGTGGCCAAAGGAAAACTGCCCCGCGTATCCGGCCAGGAGTGACCAACTGGAGGCCAGGATCGCGTAAAAGAAGGCCGTGATGGCCAGATGCATAAAGTAGCTGTTCAGGACGAAGGGACCTACGCCGCCCATTTCTGAGGAAGCCAGCGGAAGGAGGACCAGTATTATGACGGCAATCGAGCCTGAAACGCGATATAAGGCGGCTGGATTCATAGCTCCCGCCCAAAGAGACCCGTCGGCTTAAGTAGGAGAACCAGCGTCAGGATGACCATGCCATAGGCAGGGATGTAGGCGGCTGCACGCGTCGCGTCGGGGATGCAGCCGGTTCCCGCGGCCTCAACCAGACCAACGATCAGGCCGCCAAGAAATGCGCCCGGCAGGCTGCCCATGCCGCCGAGCACGATGATGACGAAGGAGCGGGCCGCCGCCGGGATGCCCACCTGGGGCAGCCAGGAGAAGACCTGTACCAGCGAGGCGCCGGAAAGCCCTGCCAGCATCGCGCCCATGCTGAAGGCCAGCGTATTCATCGAGTTGGGATTGATTCCGGTAACAGCCGCCGCCTGTCTGTCCTGGCTGACGGCGCGCAGGGCCTTGCCGACCCAAGTGCGATAGAGGAACCAGAGCAGCGCCGCAAGCATCAACAGGGCAAGGACCGCGGCAGTGAAGCGGGGATTGGGTACCGAAATCGCGTCAAAGATGGTGACATTTCCAGGCGTCGTCGTGAGCAGCGCGCCGGATTCAGCCGGAATCTCCACGCGGGGAAATGGGAAGAACCGTTGCGCTTTCACCGGTACAGCGGAAGTAAGGGCCTGCGTAAAGTATTGAAGAAAGAAGGCAAGCCCAAAGGTTACCAGGATCGCGTACTCCGTCGGACGTTCAATCTCGCCGCTGCCCATCGGACGCAGGAAGATCAGCTCGAACAGGTACCCGATGGCGAAGGTCACAACACAACTTGCCAGGATCGCCACGACAGGCGACACCCCCGGAATCCACTGGGCCGTCATGAAATATGTGACCATTCCGCCGATCATGTAGAACTCACCGTGCGCAAAACTGACGACGCCCAATATCGAGAAGATCAGCGTCAGGCCTAGCGCCATCAGCCCGTAGATAATACCGATAACAATGCCGTTGGCGAGCTGGGAGATAACGAATCCGCCATTGGCGACACAGAGGTTATCTGGATCGGCGAGAGCGAACGCGGCGATAAAGATGCCGACAACCAGGGCAATGGAAATTCCGATCAGGCGACTGGTGATTTTAGGCGTGGCGAGCCAGAGCGGGACGAGGCTGAAGGGTCCCAGGGCTGCGCCGATCACCGCACCGCCAAAGGACGCCTGGGAGATTTCCAGGTCCTTGCGGGCATAGATGCGCGGCGTGATGACGCCGCCAAGGGCGCCCCAAAATAGAATCCACAGTAGGGCCCAGCCGAAGATTGCCGCGTTTTCCATGAGATGACTCAGAGCCTGGGCGGGCAGTGGGAGGGAATTGCCCTAACCGTGTCAGGGAAGGAGCCGCCCCCAGCAGCTTTCAGGGAGGCAACAGTGGAAGGCCTGCAAGCCGGGGATTCGCTTGCCAGGCCTTCCAACATCATTCAACTTACAGGATTCAGAACGCTATTCCTGGCCGACAACAATCGGTGCGCCGGTCTGGTAGACGTCAGGATAGACCACGGTTGTTTCGGTCGCGTCCTGGCCTTCGACCTGGTACTGCACAATCGTGATTGCGGGATCGGGGAACTGGTGCCACCACTTGGGATCCACGCCTGCCTGATCGGGGGTGTTGCTGCGATTGATCGGGAAGGTGATGGGACCCAGCGCGCCCATGTGGTTGATGTTTTCCAGGGCGTCGATGATGTCGCTCGGGTCGGTGGAGCCAGAGTCCTCGATGGCCTGCGCGATCAGCATGATCGAGTCATAGGATGCCATCGCGTAGGACTCGATGTCATCCTTGCCCGTGCGGGCCGAGTACTCGGCGACAAGGGCCTGGGCGACATCGTTATAGAGCTGCTGAGGAAGGCCGATGCGGCGCACGAAGCAGTGGTTGCCGTCGGGGACATTTGTCCAGAAAGCATCGCTTACGAGCGAGACCTGGTTGCACATCGTTGGCACATCCTGCGGCCCGATGCCGGCGTCGGCAGCCTGTTGGGTGAAGTTGTAGGAGGCTTCGCCGGTGGCAAGGGTTACAATCAGGTCCGGGCTTTCCGCCTTGACGCGCTCGATGATGCCGGCGAAGTCCTGCGTGCCGATATCAACGCTGAATGTGACAGAGGCGATGCCAGCCTCGTCGAGCAGGGCGGTCGTGTTCTCCGCCGCGGGGATGCCGTAGTCGGTATTCTCGGTGAGGATCACGACCTTGTCGAGCTTCATGCCATTCTCGTCTCGCAGCCACTGGATGAACTTGACATCCACCGTGGAGACTTCAGAGCTCAGGGGGGCGATGCGGAAGATCTCATCGTACTGAACGCTTGTGATCGTGTCGTTCCATGTCTCGGCAAAGACGATGGGGACGCCGTTGTCGCGCGCGACCTCCTTGGCTGCCACGCCAACAGAGCTGTGGTAGCCGCCACCGATGCCGACAACACCGTCCTGATTGATGAGGCGTTCAACAACAGCGGTGCCGCGTTCCGGCAGCCCCTCGGTGTCGACGATGATCAGTTCAACCGGCCGCCCCATGATGCCGCCGCGGGCATTCAACTCGTCGGCCGCGATCAGCATTGCCTCGCGCATGGCCTCGCCGCCAACGACAGCGCCGGGAGCGGAAAGAGGAGCGAGCGCGCCGATCTTGATCGGCTCCATCTCCATGTCGTCGGATTCTTCAGCCATTGGTTCTTCGGTCGCTTCGGGAGCCGCTTCCTCCGCTGCCGGTTCCGCTTCGCCGACGGTCTCGGCCTGGGGCGCGCATCCTGCTAGCGCCAACACCAGGACAAGTAGAGCGGCTGCTGTCCAGATTAGCCTTCGTTTCAGTTTCATTGATCGATTCTCCTTTGCGTTTAATGGCCCGTTGTCACTGTTGTGTATTGTCGAGAAGGGGAGACCCCTTCAATTGAAAACCAACTCAGACTGCGGCAGGAAGTAACCGACGCCTGCCACGTTCTATTATGAACTAGCAAAGGACACATGTCAATGCATCTGGTGAGTGGAACGGCAGCGGATCGAACCGGAGTGGTCCCTGGGTTTGCGGAGCCACACGCGCGAGGGAAGAGGGGCGGAGGAACTGCGCGAGGAACGCGGCGGCGCTTCTGAATGGAAGAGTGTTTCGTGACAAGGGACAGGGGCGCCCACAAGGGGCACCCCTACAGAGTGGCATTTAAGAATCGAAATGTTGTTTTCTGTGGCGAACGCCTCGGACCGATTGCGCCCATAGCCATCACTCGAGCTGCCCCTTATAGACTACTGATAGTCTACTGCCCGACGAGGACAGGGTCGCCGGTCCGATATGTCTGTGGGAATACAACGGTCGCCTTGACCGAGTCTTCGCCAGGCTGCTGGTATTGCACCACCGTGACAGCAGGATCGGGGAACTGGTGCCACCATTTGGGTTCGACACCCGCCTGCTGCGATGTGTTGGAACTGTTGATAGGAAACGTGATCGTCCCGAGCGCGCCCTCGTAAACGATTTCCTCCAGCGCAGCGATGATCGCCGCCGGGTCTGTCGTTCCCGCCTCTGTGATGGCCTGGCCGAGGATCCGAACGGCGTCGTAGGCGGCAAACGCGTAGGACTCTGCCCCCTCTTTGCCGGTGCGGGCCCCGTACTCGGCAAGAAAGCTGCGGGCAACGTCATTGTACAGTTGCGGCGGCAAGCCAATGCGGCGCACAAAACAGTTATTTCCGTCAGGGACATTTTTCCAGAATGCGTCGCTGACCAAGGCAACATGCTCACACAGAGTTGGCACGTCCTGAGGCCCAATGCCGGCGTCTGCGGACTGCTGGGCGAAATTGTAGGAGGCCTCGCCGGTCGCCAGGGACATAATCAGGTCCGGCTCTTCTGCCTTGATCCTCTCTATGATCCCGGCGAAGTCCTGGGTCCCGATGTCGACGCCGAACGTGACCGACTCGATCCCCGCCTGGCTCAGGAGCCTGGAAGTGTCTTCGGCAGCCGGGATCCCGTAATCAGTGTTCTCCGTCAGAAGAACAACCTTGTCCAACTTTAGGCCCTCCCTGTCGCGCAGCCAGGACATGAATTTCACGTCGATGGCAGAGACTTCGGAGCTCAGCGGCGCGATGCGAAATACCTGGGGATACTGTACGCTAGTGATGGTGTCGTTCCATGTATTGGCCAGGGCAATCGCATCTAAATCTGTAGGCCGATTCAGTTGAAATTGTGGCCAGAAGAAAGCGAGAATAAGTGGAAATCACCCTGCGCTTACTGAATATCGACGGGAAGACGCCGCGGATCAGGCCCTCAGTCGGCGAG